>CAZKAA010000055.1:306-17558 GCA_964550575.1 uncultured Candidatus Cloacimonadota bacterium | reverse complement strand
GAAGTCGGGACACCCAACAGGCTGAAGCCTATGCCACAATGAGCCTATGCCACAATCACCACCCGGCCCCACACTGTTGTCATTCCCGGCTTTCGGGGTCCTCGCGCAATCGCTTGCGATTGGGTGGGGTGAATAGACCGGGAATCCAGTCATTTCTACTCCACTTGCCACTCACCCTTCAAACATCGGCCGGACCAGCAGTTCGCAGCCGGGCACCTGCGCCAGCAGCCCCGCCTCAACGGCGTCCTTCACCGTGGCGCAGGGAAGCCCCGCCAGGTCTTCGCGGGTCACCGTTTCCAGGTCCAGACAGTAGCAGTCCGCCAGGTTCCACATCAGCCTGGTGAACAGCATCCAGTAGTTGCCGCGGAAGGTCCCTTCCGTGTCGGCATGGGAATCCAGCAGCCTCAGATACAGGCGCAGGTCGCCCCGGTATCCCGCTGAGATATCCAGCGCCCGGAGGTTCCGCGCCACGGCGGCGATCCTGCGGTTGCTTTCCGAACTTCTGGGCGCCACGTATTCCCGCGCCAGATGGCGCTGCAGCCCTGGATGGTAGTAGTAGACAAGGCCGTCGTGCTTGCCGCGGTAGGCCCCGATCAGGTTTTTGTAGCTCACTTTCATCTTTTTCCTCCTTGGGGCCTGGCTCGATCTCTCCGGCGCGGCTGCCCGCTTTCCACGCCGTGGATGACCGCGCGGATAGCGTTATGCCTCCGGGAAAAGACCAGCTCAAAAAAAAACGCCCCTCTATATGCATATGGGGCACGATTTATGGATAAAAGTTTTTCGGCTTTATGGTGATTGATAAGGTCTTGCCCTGTATGGCGATGAGAAAACCGGCAAAGTTTGACCGCGGGTAAACAAAGCAGTTAAAAGAGAACTCCCGGCTCAGCACACGAACACCCAGATAAAAACGATTGTCATTCCCGGGTCGGGTGGTGATTGTGGCATAGGCTTCAGCCTGTGGGGTGTCAGGACTTCAGTCCCGGACACAGGTTTTGCTTGAAACACAGAGGCACGGAGATACAGAGAAAGGGCTGTCCACGAATGGCACGAATTGACACGAATTATAAAGAGTGGTAAGTGGTGAGTGGAGGAGAAAAGACTGGATTCCCGGTCAATTCACCCCACTCTATCGCAGCCAACGCTGGATGCCCCTGCTTGTTATGAAGTCCTCTTTGTCTGCCTCAGTCTGCTCCAACTGCCACCACGAGGAAAAACCTCCTGACCGGGCATAGCGCGAGGTCGAGGCTGAACTGGTTTCCCATGGCCACAAAGGCGAGTTCGGAATAGGAATCAGGCGCGGCGCAGGGATCGTCGGAAGCCAGCACCAGATATCCCGCCGGGGTCAGGGGAGTGCCCAGCACGGAGGTCGCCACGGGTTGCCAGCTCAGGCATATCGAGTTGCCGGAGACCGAGGCGGAGACATTCTGCACGGCAGCCGGCACGGCGGACAGCTCCGAGGCTGTGGAGAAGGTCCAGACCGGGCAGCCGGAGGCTTCGCCCAGAGCGTTGTAGGGCACGATCTTCCAAAAATAGGCGGTGTCCCAGTCCAGGCAGGCGGAAAAGCTATGGCAGAGCCCCAGATCGGTTCCCTGATGCAGGTTTGCGGGCGGATTGTCGGTGCCGAGCCAGAGGCGGTAGCCATCCGGGGGATCCGCGTTGTCCGGGCTGAAGCCCGCACTCCAGCGGAGGACAGTCTGGCGGGGAACATCCTGCGCGAGGGGCGCTGGAGTTCTTGGCAAGGCGGGTTCGGGCGCCTGGGCAGGGATCTCTCCGGCGGGGCGGAGATAGGGATATCCGGCGTTTGAGGAGAGGGACACATCCGGCTTCCAGACATGCCAGTCCCAGTCCACATAGGTCTCGGTGTCGTGGGGGAAAACCATCTGCATGGTCGCCCTGCCTTCGCCTTCCTCGCTCCAGCAGGTTCCGGCGGCGTCCGTGTCCCAATAGCTGCGCCGGGCTGAGCCGGCATCCCCTTCGCCTGCCACCATGCCGCCGGCGCAGGTGCCGCACACGGAGCCCCTGCTGTAGCAGTTGAAGATCTGGCCGGAGTTGACTCCCGTCAATCCGCCTCCCATGCCGCAGCCGGAGACATTCGCCGCGCTGTGGGAATCGGAGATCTCGCCGCAGTTCTGTCCCGCCAGCCCGCCGGCGAGCGAGCCATTGACAGATCCCGAGGAGAAGCACCTTGCCGCTCTGCCGAGGTTTGATCCGATCAGGCAGCCGCAGGGCCCGGCAGAGCCCTGAACGCTGGCGGAGCAGACGCAGTCGCCGACGCTGCCATTGATGTCGCAGCAGCCGAGCAATCCGCCGGTTTGGGCGGAGCCGGAGACGCTTCCCGCCGCCGCGCATCCGCTCAGGCTGCCGTGGTTCAGATATCCGGCGAGGATGCCGCAGTATTCACCCCCAACTATCTGCGCGGAGGTGAGTTCGAGGTTCTCGATCCTGCCGTAGACCCGGGCGAACAGGCCTTGGAAGACAGCGTCCGGCCGGTTGATGAAGAGGTTTTGCACGGCAAAGCCGTTGCCCTGATAACTTCCGCTGAAATCACAGGGAATCCAGCCCTCGCCATCATTCCAGGGAGGCAAGCCGAGGTCGATATCGGCGGTTTGGGCAAAGAAAGCGCCGGGAAACTCCCTCACAGCGAACAATTGCTCAGGATTTGAAACAAGATAGGGGTCCCGGGCGGTTCCCGACCCTCCCGCGAACTGGGCAAAAGCGGAGCTCAGCAGGCAAGAGGCAAAAAGCAAACAGAAGCAAAATCTTTTCATTGATTCTCCCACATAGCGCGGCGCGGGCCGCATATAACTTTACTTTGTTTGTGCCGGGCTATCCCCTGCCTTAAGTTCAGCTTCAGTTCCCTCGATCGTCTCTCAATCTCCGGTGCTGCCGGAACGGTATCCGGCAGGGAACAGAGCCTCAGCACACGATTTACCAAACAGTCCCTGAAAAAATATCAGCGCATATCGTATGACTATGGGCTTCAGATTCCGCTTTGCCCTTGAGGAGGTCAAGCGATTTTATGGCGATTGCGGAGGGTGATTGCCGAAATTCTGCGACAAGAAAGGTATGATTGAAGCCAAATCCTCTTGTGAAGCCAAGTTCAAGGCGTGGTGAATTTTACCACACCTTGGCAAGAATGGTGGAGTTTACTGTCCGGAGGGCGGGTCAATCACTCCCAGTCGTAGTCCTCGTAATAATCCCCGGAGTAGTCGATGGGGATGATGGAGATGGAGATCATGCTCTTGAAGTTGTCCTCGATGAACTTGTCGCCGAAGCCTAAAAACCAGCTGTAGTATATGCGGAACATCGAGGTCACGGCGATGCCGACGGAAACCTGGCCGAAGTAATGGGCTTTGTTTGGGGCGCCGAGGTTTTCGAAGAAAGCCTTGTTGCCGTTCATCATCGCCAGGCGTCCGCGTCCGAAGAGGGCGATGTTTCCCAGCAGCCCGGCGGCATAGACGGAGCTTTCCAGGCCGATATCGCAGTTGACAGCGCCGAGGTCGGATTGGGCGGCGAGCTTTGGCACGTCGAAGGACAGCCGGGGATAGAAGGTGACGTCGGCGAGCAGGGTGTTGCTGTTTTGGTAGTTGGCATAGAGGAGTGGATAGGCGAGTCCGAAGACGAAGTTCCCTCCGCCGCCGAGGAAGCGCTGGATGGCGTTGTCGGTCATGTAGTCCGGGTCTTCGTAGTCGTCGTCATAATCCGAGGAAGCCATGCTGAGCAGGGTTCCGACGGACACGCGGAATGGTCCCAGATAGTCGTAGATGATCTCGTTGTAGGTGCTTGCCGCCTGATCCAGGGGGCTGAAGGAGACGAGGTTGTTCTTGAAGATTTTGGAGGCGGTGTCGTCGTAGTCTGTGCCTTCAAAGAACGCCTGGGTGTGGTATTTTGACCAGGAGGGGAAGAGGCTGAATCCGTCGGCGGTGTTGAAGTTGTATTGGGCGAGGCGGTAATCCAGCAGGTATTGCTGGTTGTATTGGAGTTCGCGCTGGTATTGGCGGTTCGCGGCGTTGATGAGTTCGCTTCTGTTTTCCAAGCCGGACTCGCGGATCTGCTCGACGGTCATGTTGCGGATGAGTTTGGCGGCGAGGTTTTTACGCTCCCAGAGGAGTTTGGCGTCGATGACCTCCTGTTCGTCCCAGCTGTCCGCTTCGATGTCCGGGAGCAGTTCGCAGGCTTGGGCTTCCGCGTATTCCTCGAGGCTGTAGTATTCCGGCTCGTCCACGATTTCGGAGCCGCCAAGGCTGTCCGGGCTACTGCCGGCGCTCCCTCCCGGGCCGGAGATAAGATCGTCCCAGTCCTCGTCGATGCTCTTGTCGTATCCGTCGCCGAAGCCGCCGCCGCCGATCTTGATTTTGCCGGCGGGTATGCTGCGCGGGGCGAATTGCGCTGTCAGGCAAGAGATGGACGCGATCAGTATCGCGCAAGCGAGAAGGCTTTTCCAAAGTCGCATGGCAACTCCCTGTCAGGCGGCGGATTTGGCTTGCCGCCAGTTCCGGAAAACCAGAGCCGGCAAAGGCATTTTGTCAAGCAGAATCTCCGCTTGCGGGGAGCTATGGTGTTGATTTGGGTAATTCGCGGGCGGGACGGAGGGGGTTGCCATCCCCAAAACGGCACTGCCCTCCGGCCTGCAGGCAGGGGGAGGGCAGATACATTGCTTTGGACAATCCGGAGCGGGTCAGTTGTTGCGGATGATCTGCTCGGCTTCCTCTTTGTCCGTGGAATAGGTGAAGGCGTCCAGGATGCGGTAGTTGTTCTGGGGATCGACGCAGCCGGGATATGCGAGGCGCAGGGCTTCCAGTTTGTCCTCGGAGAAGGTGAAGGCGTCCAGCAGGCGCACGATCTGGGAACAGGAGAAGACGTGGTTCTGGGCAGCGGTGCGGAGGACGCGGATCTGATCGTCGCTGAAGCTTTCCCTGCGGATGCGGGAGACAAGATCGCTGAAATCGCCGTCTGGCATGGCGGGGCGCAGGTATTGCCCGGGCGGAGGCGGCGGTGGCATGACGTTGCCGCCGGTGCTGGATTGGGTTTCCTGGCTGGTGATGATGTTGATGTTGATGCTGTTGGTATTGGTGTTCACGTTCGTGTTGTCGCTTTCCTCGGCGACATAGCCTTCCACGCTGACCTCCTCGTCTTCGGGGATCAGGGAAAGCAGGTAATAGACTTCCTCCACGAGTTGGTTGGCTTTCTTGCCGTCCTTCTTGTTGAGTTTTTTGAGATAGGTTTTCTGGAGGGTTTCCAGCCGAGCTTCGATCTCTTCGATCAGATAACCGGTGGTGGTGTCGCCGTTGTCGTCAATGCCCTCCAGCATCATGCTGAAGTCGCCCATGGGGGTGCTGAAGGTTACGCCCTGGGCGTTGGCAAAAGCGAGCCCGGCAATCAGGATCAGGGTCAAAACGAGATGTTTCATTCGGGACTCCTGTGAGTTTCGTAGTTTGCTGTTTATACGCTGGGGGACAGGTTTTCCTGCGCCGGAGATGCTGGCAAGGAAAAATTGGCGTGACGGGTTGGGAGCAGAGTAAAGCAAAGGATTGTCAAAAAGTTCTTGACAATACTTGTGAGATAAACTGAGATGTCCGTGAGGATCGCGAAGGCTCCGGATGATCCGGGCAGCAAGTGTTCCGCATAAATCAAATATATGAAAGATAAGCGATAAGGATATGCGATGACGAAGAATCTGATGCTCCTGGACAAGCAGTCCCAGATCAAGGAACTTGGCTCCGACCACAATTACATGATATTGAATGAGTTGATCCGCACACCCCTGACCTGCCAGCAACTCGCGAAGCTATTTTCCTTGCCCCGCCAAAAGGTGCACTACAAGTTGGGCAAGCTTCTGGAAGAGAATCTGATAGAGATAGATCCCGACTATAACGGCAATCAGAAGGAAGTGTATTACCGGGCGAAGGCGAGGAATTACGTGTTGGCTTACAAGATTGGTCAAAACATATCAGACAATATTTTGAACAACCGGGAGATAATCACCAACATCCTGGAGCAGCAATACCGGATCAGCCTGAACCAGATCGCGGCGCGGCTGATCGACGAAAGCCTGTTCCTCAGGCCTCAGGACCGGCTTCTGATCGTGACCGGGAAGTACAACCTGCCGCTGGTGGACAAGCTGCTGGTGGAAGCCGGGCGGCGCTCCATCCGCTGCAGCGTGATCTATCAGGATGCCGAACTGCTGCGGGCGAAGTATGAGGAATATTCCCTCTCCGCTTTCAATTACGATTATGAGCAGTTCAACGAATTGCTGGCGTCGCAGACGGTGTATCTGAACCTCAACGGCGAAGCGCGCTTCCTGCAACTCACTGACCCCCAGAAGCAGTTGCTGCGGCAGAAGCACTTTGCCAGAAGCATGCAGATCATCAAGAGCAAGGGGGTGCGCGTGGCGATCATGCCCGGCCTGCTGCTGGATACCCTCACCGAAAACGCGATCAACACGGAACTGCAGTTCTGGAAAGCGCTGGACATCGACTATGCCAGGCTGCGGGAGACCACCGACTCCATGTGCAGGCGCTTTGACGAACAGGAGGAACTTGAGGTCTGCGGCGGGGACAGCTGCTTTTCCTTCGCCATCGAGCGCATCCTGGCAGACACGGGGTCGTTCAGCGACAGCAAATATCAAATCCACACCATCAACCTCCCAGGCGGGGAGATCCTGCTCATGCCCAAACCCGGAACCCTGCAAGGCAAGATCTGCGGACAGGTCGCCTATGCCGGCGGGGAAAAGGTCATCAAGCCCGAACTGACGATTATGAACAACGAGATCGTGAGCTTCAGCGCCGAGAAAAACGCCCATATCCTGGAGCAGATGATCGCCCAGGGAGGCCCGGACGCCCGCAAGGTCGCCCTGATCTGCCTTGGCACCAACGAAAACGTGAGCCTGGAAAACATCGACGAGTCCTACCGGCAGAAGTCCCTGGGGCTGATGACGCTGTATTGGGGCGAGAATGTATCGCTCGGGGGATCCGTGCGCGGAGGCAGCGAGTGGTTTGTCCAGATCGAAGAACCCGTATTCAAGAGGAAATGAGGAACACATGAAGCACATATCAATCACTGCCCTGCTGGCGGCTCTGGCGGTTTTCGCCTTTGCCCAGTGGCACATCGACGAAGACTTTGAAGGCATCAGCACCCTGCCTGCCGGCTGGACCTGGCACGACGACGGGGACGGGATGTTCTGGCGCAACCTGAACAACGCCTCCCACGCCCACAGCGGCACCCGCGCCGCTTTCTGCGACAACTATCTGCCCAACCAGAACGAGGATTGGCTGATCACGCCGCAGATACAGGTTGCCGCCGGCGACAGCCTGCACTTCTGGACCCGCAGTTGGATCAGCACGGAGCCCTTGCAGGTTTATGTTTCCACCACAGGAACGGCGATCGCCAACTTCAACTCCCTGCTGGGAAACTTCAGCGCGATCGGGACGGCCTATCAGGATATCCATCTCAATCTGGCTCCCTGGGCGGGGCAAAGCATCTATCTCGGATTCCTCTGGGAATGCGACAACTATGGCCTGCTGATCGACGACGTGCGCGTCGGACAGCCCCTGATCGTCCAGCCGGAACTGGAACTGCCCGATTCCGTCAGCTTCATCCAGGGCGAAAGCCTCAGCGTGGACTTCACCCCATACATCACGACGACCCAGATTCCCACCGCCTCATTGACATACACTGGAGCAAACCACGTGCTGGTGGGCATCGCCGGGCTGAACGTCACTTTCAGCTGCCCGGACTGGAGTGGGGCGGAGGTCATCACTTTCACGCTGCACGATGGTACTTCCGGGCTTTCCGACGCCGACACACTATGGGTGCAGGTATTTCCCCAGCCCTCTGTTGACCTCTTGGTGGCGGATGTGATCCGTCCTATGGACATCCAGTTTCTGAACCTGCCCTTCACGCCACGGGTCGCTATCGGCAACAACGGGACCAGCACCTTCAGCGACGTGCTGGAACTCTCCGCCACGGTGCGCGACGCCCAAAACGCCACTGTCTGGACTTCTACCGCCTATCAGATGCTGACGATCCCCACCGGGACGGCCACCGTGGCACTGGACCTTCCCCAAGCCTGCACCATCGGCGCTGAGGGGAACTACAGCATCGTCTTCGAGATCGCCAACGTCGACGGCAATACTGCCAACAACAGCCACATCATGCCCTTCAGCGTTGTCCAGAGGGTCACGCAGGGCGGACCGGACAACTTCGGCTACAGCTTCATCGACAGCAACGCCCCCGGCGGCCCGGTCTACGACTGGCAGGATATCAGCGGATTCGGGACTTCCGCCATCATGTACAACGTTCCCGCGTTTGGCGGCGACGACAACTTCAGCGAGCCCGTTCCGCTCGGGTTCAGCTTCCCCTTCTACGGCTACAGCTACTCGGAAGCATACGTGGATATCAACGGCGAACTGCTGCTGGCGCCCAACTCCTGGTATGACGCCTATCCCGGCCAGAACTGGGACGGGGACGGCAACATGTTCAACTACATGTATCCCATCCCCGGATACGCCCAGATGCCGGGCCTGATTGCCGTCTATTGGGACGACCTCTTTGCCGTGGAGGGCACTTCGGACATCTATTTCCATACCTTTGGCGAAGCCCCAGACCGCTACGCGGTGATCCAGTGGAACAACCTCAAATTCCTCGCCGGGACGGGCGGCACCCCCAGCCTCAAGTTTCAGGCGATCCTCCACGAAAACGGCGAGATCGTGATGCAGTACCACACCACTCACACGGGTCAGATTCCCGGCGTGGTGCCCCACGACAACGGGCGCAGCGCCACCGTGGCGATCCAGAACGCCTCCGCGGACATCGGCCTGTGCTATCTGCGCGAGATCGTGCAGAACAACACCTACGTGGGGGTCGAACCAGCGGGCAACCTGCTCCACGACGGCCTCGCGATCCGCTTTTTCAACGCCGCGGACACCCAGCCTCCTTTCATCACCCACGAGCAACCGGGCAACACCTTCTCACCCAACCCCGTTCTGCAGGCGGAAGTGGTGGACTTTTCCCCGATCACGGACTGCACCCTGCACTACAACTACGGCTCCGGCTGGATGAGCATGGCTCCCAGCAGCGTAACTGGGGTCAACTACAGCTTCTCCCTGCAGGGCATCCCGCTGGGCAGCGAACTTCGCTATTATTTCAGCGCGGACGACGCCCTCGGCAACGGAGGCACCCTGCCTGCCCAGGCTCCCGCGGAAAGCTTCGGCTTCAGGATACTTCCCACCGCCGGCGCGCAAGTGCTCATCGCCTTCTCCGGAAACCAGGACTACCAGCGCAGCGAACTCCCCTTCTACACCCAGCAATTGGACGCCCTGGACATCGCATATGACCTCTACGACTGGGAGGAATTCCCCTCCTGGAGCATCCCGGGACAGTATCAGGCGGTTTTCGCCTACGCCACCACCGGCAGCCAGGGTGCCCGCACGGACAGCTTCAGCGTCGCCCTGATGGACTATCTGGACGGCGGTACAGTCTCCGCTCCCCGCAACGTGTTCCTGGCTTCGGACGGCTGGGCTGGCAGCACCCACGCCCATCCCAACGACAGCGTGATGCGCAAGGTCTTCAACGCCTATTTCCGCGCCCACTACGTCGCCCAGGGCTTTGGCGGAGGCACCAACGGCCTTGCCGGGCCGGACGTCTTCACCTATGAAAACGGAACCATCCTGCGCCGCGTCAACTCCCCCATCGGCACGCCCAACACGGAATACGACGTCTATGCCAACAGCCCGGACTGCATCTTCTACTACGACGCATGCCCGGACACCTACTACGACCAGGTGCAATACCCCGAGATCGGCGCTGTGGCAGCCTTCACCTTCCAGGACGGCCCCATCGGCGGCAACGCCTATTTGCAGAACGGCGTCTGCGCGGTTGCCCTGGAACTGCCCATCTACCGCAGCTTCTACTTCAGCTTCGACTTCTCCCAACTCTCCGATCCCGCCGACCGCGCCGAATGGATGGCGGACATCGCGGACTGGTTCGATCTGGGGCCTGTGGCTGCCGACGATCCCGCTGTGCCTGAACCTACCGCTGGCATCTCCTCCGTCTGGCCCAACCCCTTCAAGTCCGGCTGCACAATCTCCTTCGCCGTACCGGAGAAAAGCGCTGCCAGCCTCAATATCTTCAACCTCCGCGGCCAGAAGGTGCGCACCCTGGCCGCCGGAGAATTTGCCAAAGGCGCCCACGAAATTGCCTGGAACGGCACGGACGACGCCGGAAAACCGGTTGCCAACGGCGTCTATCTGCTGCGCTTCGAGAGCGGGCAGACCAAACAAAACAAAAGAATAACCATCATCAAATAGGAGCGATCATGAACAAGATCACAGCGCTCGTCCTCATCGGATTGTGCCTGCTCTCCGCCCTCGCCGCGGACGACTATTTCATCGGATCCGGCACCTCAACCCAAAACAAGGTGCCAACCTATGGCTACAACAACTATGGCTGGAGCAAGTTCATCTACACCGGAGACGAGCTTGCCGCCGCGGGAGTCAGCGGCACTGTCCAGTTCACCGGCATGGCGTTTCAGGTCTCCAACTCCATCAGCGGCTACTTGATGGATACCCAGGTTGTGTACATGCGCTACGCCTACAATCCCTCTTATTCCAGTTCCGAAACGTCCTACCCCAACACTTCCACCGGCGGCTGGCAGCAAGTCTTTACCGGCTCGGTGACCTGGAACGGCCCCGGCTGGCAGGAGATAGCCTTCACCGCGCCTTTCAGCTACACCTACACGGAAGGGCAGAACTGGGGCATCGAGATCCTCTGGGAAAACCGCGACGGTTCCAAAATCGGCGGCCCGCCCTCTTTCTACGGGACAAGCCAAAGCTATAGCTGCGTCTACAAGAGTCAGGACACATCCTTCCCCACCACCAGCGGTTCACGGGGAAGCTACCATCCGAACATCTGGCTCATGACCCCCGTCACCGACGTCCCGCCTCCCGCCGTATTGCCCAATCCCGCCGACCTGGCGACCGGCGTGGAGATCAACTCCCACATCTCCTGGAGCAGCGGCGGCGGTTCGCCCCTCGACTATCGCTTCTCCCTCTGGAAGACCGATCCCTACGAGATCATCGAAAACAACCTCGTGCTGACCTCGACCTCCTATGTTCCAGCGTCATACCTGGACTACGGCACCCAATATGCCTGGCGCGTGATTCCCCGCAATATCATCGGCCTCGCCTATGACTGCCCGACCTGGACCTTCAACACCATGGCGGATCCCGCTGTCACCGCCTATCCCTGGACAGAAACCTTCGACGGCGCGTCCTTCCCCCCCAGCGACGATTGGCTGACCCGCGGCGGAGTCCTCGCCGACCCCGTAACCCTCACCCCCAGCAGCACCTGGGACCAGGACGACTGGCTCAACATTGCCGGCACGGACCAGGCTGCCTCGATCAACATCTGGGGCACCCTCAACGGCTGGCTGGTCTCCCCCCTGCTCAAGGTCACCGGTCCCGACTTCCTGCTCGCTTTCGACCTCGCCTGGCTGAAGTATAACCAGCCCCCCGCCGGCACTCCCCCCGACCCCAGCGGCACTGACGACCGCTTTGCCGTGCTCATCGGCGACGGATTCACCTGGTCCACCGCCAATATCGCGCGCGAATGGAACAACACCGGCTCACCGTATGTGCTCAACGAACTTTCCCCCGCTGGCCAAAGGGTCACCATTTCGCTATCCGCCTACTCCGGAAACATCCGCGTCGCTTTCTATGCCGGCTCGACCGCCTCGAATGCCGACAACGACTTCATGGTCAACAACATAACTGTCAAAGAAGCGCTGCAGACCCCGGTCGCGGACATCGCCGTCGATCCGGACTCCGGCATCACCGCCCTGACCTGGAATGCCGTGCCCAACGCCGTCCTCTACAAGATCTATCGCTGCGGCACCCCCAACGGAACCTTCGAATTGATCGGAACGAGCGAAACGACCTCCTATCCCGTCGCTCCGGCCGCAGACAAGGCCTTTTATCAAATCGTCGCCTCCAGCGTCCGCTGAGAAGCGCCCAAACCTGTAACTTCGCAGCAAAGCATCGCACCCGAGGGAGCCTCTCCGCTCCCTCTTTTTTTATCCAGTCCAGGAACAGCGTAGTCAAGCAGCTTAAATCAAATTCCCCTTAGCATATCAGGTTCACTCCTGACCGGACAGCAGGACCCAAATGCCAGATAACTCCCCCATCCTATACCTGCTGGGGATTCAAAGGCACGTATTTGTGGCAATAACTGATCAAGAAGGAGAAAAAAAACGTGTGAGCGGTGAAACATTTCTCTTAACAACAGAGGGTAAACCATTTTGCATCAAAACTGACGATAAATTGGCACATGGTTAAGAAGGGAGGAAAGATGCTTAACTTCATCAGCCTGGATTTGAAATGCCCCCACTGCGGCGAACGGCTCATCGATGAGAGCAAATTAATCGACAATGTCCCCTCTGTCAAAATCTTCATCCGCATGGGCGAAAAGGAAGGCTATATCTGGCTGTCCTCTGTTTATGGGAGTTACAATCTGGAGTCGTCCTTTGAGATACTGAAGGATGAGATCGCCTTGTTCAAATGCCCCCATTGCCTCAAGGAACTGACCGCATGCGAAATGTGCTCCGAATGCGGCGCCCCGCTGGTGGACTTTCATCTGCTGGAAGGGGGCAAGGTGTCCATTTGCTCGAGGGCGGGCTGCAAAAAGCACTCCATCGAGTTTGAGGATATCTCGACCGCGATGAACCACTTCTACAACGAGTTCGACGTGCAAAAATTCACTCCCTATCAGGCGATGGAGGCGGGACACATCCATCCCAAGCGTGATCAGGACAAAGAGGTCATCGAAAGCGGCACTTTCCTGAATGCCTACTGCCCAAGCTGCCGCATGAACCTGATCAGCGGGGGCATGATCATCCTGAAGATCGTGAAGCAGGACGAGAAAAACGGCATCCTCTATTTGAGCCCTTATCTCAACGAATTCAAGCACGCGACGACTATCGCGCTGCCGGAGAAGGTTCCGGTCAGGGACGTGAAGTGCATCTTCTGCGACCAGAGCCTTGTGGTCGAGGGCGAAACCTGCCCCAAATGCGGATCGCCGATTGCCCGCATCCATGTCAGCGCGATGAAGAAGCTGATCGACTTCAAAATCTGCACCCGCAAGGGCTGCACCTGGCACGGGATCAGCAAGGAAGACCTGGGCTACGTGATCCTGGAAGACAGCCAGGAGTGGTAGATGTTTGAAGTAACCAGACACGAGGAGATGGCGCAAGGCTCGATCATCCGGCTGGACCTCCACGCCCCGCAGATCGCAGCCAAAGCGCGCCCCGGGCAGTTCGTGATCATCCGCGCCAACGAGTTTGGCGAACGCATCCCCCTGACCATCGCGGACGCCGATGCCTATTCAGGAGTCATCACCATCATTTTCCAGATCGTGGGCAAGTCCACTGCGCTGCTGCGAGCCTTCAAGGCCGGCGACTATATCAAAGATGTGGCGGGCCCGCTGGGCAAACCGGTGGAGATCGACAAACTTGGCACTGTAGTCGTGGTCGGGGGAGGGACGGGCATCGCCATCCTGCATCATGTGACCAAGGCGGTGCGAGATGCAGGCAACAACATCATCGGCATCCTGGGCGCCCGCAGCAAGGATTACATTATCATGGAAGACGAAATGCGCCTGCTTTGCGACGAGATGGTGATCACCACGGACGACGGTTCCTACGGCATCCAGGGCTTCGTCACGAACGCCCTCCAGAAATATCTGGACGAGCGGTTCGACATCAAGCTGGTGTATGCCATCGGACCGATCATCATGATGAAAAACGTCTGCAACCTCACGAAGAAATACAAGGTCAAAACCATGGTCAGCCTCAATCCTATCATGGTTGACGGCACGGGCATGTGCGGAGGCTGCCGCGTCACGGTTGATGGCAAGACCAGCTTCTGCTGCTGTGACGGGCCGGATTTTGACGGGCATCGCGTGGATTTCGACGAGCTCGAAAAGCGCAACAACATGTATTTGAAAAAGGAAAAGGACGCCCTGCTGTTTTCCATCAGATAATCAAACGGAGATGATATGCTCGACTATGACGTGAAGTATCTCAAGTTTAAGACCTATCTGAACACCTACTGCCCCAATTGCAACAAATCCTTCAACACCAAGGAGAAGGATCACGACGTATTGGTCTACAAGGGCATTCTGCAGGGCAAGGAGATGGAGATCAAACTCAGCCCGTATCTGGACGTGTTTGAGGTGGAAACCTCCATACCTCTGGAAGAAGGCGAGGTTCTCGACGATCTGCTCTGCCCGTCCTGCAACACAAGTTTGGTGGACCCGGAAACCCGCTGCGGCGAGTGCGGCAGCAAGGTCGGCAAAATCACCATTTCAGCCTATTCCAAGCTCCTGCCCTTCTTCGTCTGCCTCAAATACGGCTGCGAATGGCATGGCCTGACCAAAGCCGACGAGCGCCACATCAAGCTCAAGATCCCCCGCCAGGAGATGCCGGAGCAGGACCAGAAACTGCGCGTGCACAACTTTCAGGAAGTACCCTACGGCCTAACCACGGAACTCGCCCAGTTGGAGGCGGGAAGATGCCTGCAATGCACAAAGCCAAAATGCGTGGAGGGCTGCCCTGTGGGGATCGATATCCCCTCATTCATCAAACTGATCCGCGAGGAAAACTATGACGGAGCAGCCCGCAAGATCAAAGAACGCAACGTGCTGCCCGCGGTCTGCGGCCGTGTCTGCCCCCAGGAAGACCAATGCGAATCCAAATGCGTGCTTGGCCTCCGGGACGATCCTGTGGCCATCGGAAATCTGGAGCGCTTTGTTGCCGATTGGACGATGAAGATGGAACACGTCAAAGCTCCCCCGCCGCCCAAGCGTTTGAACAAAAAGGTCGCTGTGGTCGGCAGCGGGCCCGGCGGCATCACTGTGGCGGCGGATCTTGCCCAGTTGGGGTATTCCGTCACGATCTATGAAGCGCTACACGAGTCCGGCGGCGTGCTGGTCTATGGCATTCCCGAGTTCCGGCTGCCCAAGACGATCGTGCACCACGAGATCGACTATCTGCGCAATCTGGGCGTCAAGATCGAGCTAAACAGCATTATCGGAGCCCTCTACACCATCGATGACCTCTTGGAAACCTACGACGCGGTCTATATCGGGGTCGGCGCCGGATTGCCCAAGTTCATGGGCATCCCCGGGGAAAATCTCTGCAACGTCTATTCCTCAAACGAATACCTCACCCGCATCAACCTGATGAAAGCCTATCGCTTTCCGGAATACGACACCCCTATGCCGGAAGGCAAAAACGTCGTGGTCCTCGGCGGCGGCAATGTGGCGATGGACTGCGCGCGCAACGCGCTTCGCTGCGGAGCAGGCAACGTGACGATTGTCTATCGCCGCTCCCGCAAGGAACTGCCCGCCCGCGAGGAGGAAGTCCGCCATGCCATGGAAGAGGGCATCGCCTTCAAACTCCTCACCAACCCTATCCGCTTCATTGGCAACGACGTCAACTGGGTCAAGGGTATGGAGTGCGTCAAGATGGAACTCGGCGACCCGGACGAATCCGGACGCCGCTATCCGATCCCCATCGAAGGCTCCAACTTCGAGATCGAAACCGACCTCGCCATCGTCGCCATCGGCACCGGCCCCAATCCCCTGATCTTCAAGACCGCGCCGGGCCTCGAGCGCAACAAGTGGGGCTATATCAAGGTCAATGAGGAAACGATGGAAACCTCGATTCCCAATGTCTTTGCCGGAGGAGACATCGTGACCGGCTCGGCGACCGTGATCTCCGCCATGGGCGCGGGACGCGTCGCCGCCAACGCCATTCACGCCAAGCTGTCCTCCAGGGAGTAAAATTCTGACTCAATGCCGTTGGGGAGCGATGCAGCACAAACGCCAAGCTGTCCTCCAGGGAGTGAGGTTCGTATAGTTGTCATTCCCGGCTTTCGGGGTCCTCGGCGAAGCGCGAAGCGGTTCGCTGGGGTGAATTGACCGGGAATCCAGTCTTTTCCTTTTTAAAAACACAGAGACACAGAGGCACAGAGGAAAGACAAAACCTACCCTAAGAACCCAAACCCATCCCATTGTCATTCCGGCCTCCGAGCCGGAATCCAGTCTTTTCGTTCCCACTCACCACTCTCCATAATCCGTTTTGACCTTGACAGCCTGCGCTTTCCGGGTTGTCGTCGCCGTGTCCGGGATTTCCCGGCAATCCACTCTTTCAGGAGCAAGCATGGAAGCTCAAACCACCCTTCCGGAGCGCATCTCCGCCCTCGAGCAGGAGATCATCCGCGCCAAGCAGGAACTCTATCGGCTCAAAAAGCAGATGCCACGCTTCGAGGTCGAAAACTATCTCCTTTCTGAGCGCGACGGCACTCCGGTCCGCCTCTCCGACCTTTTCGGCGACAAAAGCGAACTCATCCTCGTCCACAACATGGGCAAATCCTGCCCCTACTGCACTCTCTGGGCGGACGGCCTGAACGGCATGGTTCCACACCTGGAGAACCGCGCCGCCTTCGCCGTCTCCACCCCCGACCCCTATGCCGCGATGGATGCCTTCGGCAAAGGGCGCGGTTGGAATTTCCGCCTCGTCAGCACCCTGGGCAGCACCCTGAAAAAAGACCTCGGCTTCCAGCTTGAGGATGGCAGCTACTATCCCGGCGTCTCCACCTTTGAAAAAACCGCGGACGGCAAGATCCTCCACGTTGCCAAAGCCTTTTTCGGCCCAGGAGACGACTTCTGTGCGCTCTGGTATCTCTTCGACCTGCTGCCCGGTGAAGACCCCGCCTGGGAACCCAAATTCAGTTATTGACGGCTGCCGCGGAACAATCTTCATAAGCGCGGGCAAGCGCCGGTGCCCCGTGCAACAGGGGACCGCGGCACACAGGCACAGAGAAGAAGATATCGCTGCTTCACGCCAGACCAAACACGGTTGTCATTCCGGCTTTCGGGGTGTCCTGCCCCAAGAACGCCCGACCCCACACCATTGTCATTCCGGCCTCCGAGCCGGAATCCGTCTTTTTTTTAATACAGAGAAACAGAGGGACAGAGAAAAGACTTTAACACAGAGAAAAGCGGAGTAACAGCAGAGTAAAAGCGGAGAATTATCCCAATACAGAAACACAAAGAAAAGACACCCCCAACCCCAAGAACGCCCGACCCCCAAACGTTGTCATTCCCGGCTTGACCGGGAATCCAGTCTTTTTTTTGTAAAACAGAGAAACAGAGGGACAGAGAAAAGACTTTAACACAGAGAAAAGCGGAGTAAC
>CAZKAA010000055.1:0-206 GCA_964550575.1 uncultured Candidatus Cloacimonadota bacterium | reverse complement strand
AATTATCCCAATACAGAAACACAAAGAAAAGACACCCCCAACCCCAAGAACGCCCAACCCCATCCTGTTGTCATTCCGGCCTCCGAGCCGGAATCCAGTCTTTTCTCCAGGTTCTCCTATCCTCTCCAGCATAGCCTGGTGTACGTCCGGAGTCTTAAAGACTGGATCCCGGGTAACCTGCGGTTCCCGGGATGACAACGCCTTAT
>CAZKAA010000054.1:2270-17588 GCA_964550575.1 uncultured Candidatus Cloacimonadota bacterium | reverse complement strand
CACCTGAGGCTAAAACAGCTATCATGGCAGAGTTTAAACTCCATGAATCAGACACCGGCTCGCCGGAAGTCCAGATCGCGCTGCTCTCAAAAAGGATCAACGACATTACCCAGCATCTTAAAGAGCACAGCAAGGACTTCAGCACACGTCGCGGGCTGTTGAAACTGATCGGGCAGAGAAGGCGCCTCCTTGATTACCTGAAGCGGAAAGACATCACCCGCTACAGGACGCTGATCAAGGCGCTGAACATCCGCAAGTAATTCCGCCAAGATACTTGAGAGGTGGAACCCCGGTTTCATTGGCGGGTCCACCTCTCTTTTTTTTTGAAACGCTTTCGGAGCATCCGAAGCAAATGAAACAAACAACCGCCTTGGGAGTTCGAGCAATAAGCAGAAAGCCGCCGGCTGGGTTTTCCGCCTATTGCTTCTTCTCCCGCGGCACCAACCAAGGAGAATAAAGTGCACAACTTTAACATCATCAAGCGCGAGATCGACTTCTGCGGCCGCAAACTCTATGTTGAGTCCGGTAGAATGGCAAAACAAGCCAATGGCAGCGTCTATATCCGCTACGGCGACACCTCGGTGCTAGTCACCGCCACCATGAGCAAGGAAGCCTCGGAAAACCAGGACTTCTTCCCCCTTACTGTTGACTACATCGAGAAGATGTATGCCAGCGGCAAGATCCCCGGCGGCTTCTTCAAGCGCGAAGCCAAACCCACAACCGACGCCACCCTGTCCGCCCGCGTCATCGACCGCAGCATCCGGCCCCTGTTCCCGGACGGATTCCGCAATCAGGTCCATGTCGTCCTGAACGTGCTGTCTTATGACGGCGAGAACGACGCTTCCGCATTGGGCGTGTTCGGCGCCTCCCTCGCGCTGACGATTTCGGACATACCTTTCCACGGTCCGATCGCCGGCGTGACTGTCGGCTACATCGATGACCAGATTGTCGTCAATCCCTTCCAGAGCCAATTGAACGGCTCTTCCACCCTGAACCTTTCGGTCGCCGCTTCCGCCACCTCCGTGGTGATGATCGAATCTGCGGCGCAGGAACTTAGCGAAGAAACCATGCTCGACGCGGTTTATACCGGTCATGAAGAGATCAAGAAACTCTGCGCCTTGCAGGAAGATTTTGCCCGCGAAGCCGGCAAAGCCAAAGTGGAAGTCAAATTGATCGGGGTTCCCGAAGAGCTGATGTCCAAAGTCGAGAAGGATTATGGGCAGACCATCGCCGCATCCGCGATGATCGTCGGCAAGCAGGAACGCCAGGACGCCTTTGACCACGCGGAAGAAGAGATGCTGGCAAAATACGCCGAAGCGGACGGAGACGCTTTTGAAGACAATGAGAAGTGGTACAAGCAAGCCTATGAAGAACTCATCCGCCGCAATGTGCGGGACTCAATCCTGAACAAGCATCTGCGTGCTGACGGACGCGGTCTGGACGACATTCGCGACATCACCTGCGAAGTGGACGTGCTGCCGATAGTGCATGGTTCCGCGCTCTTCACCAGAGGCGAAACCCAATCCCTGGGAACCGTGACCTTGGGTGGCGGAAGCGACGAGCAGGTCATTGACGGCCTCGAGATCGAGTATAAAAAGCACTTTTACCTGCATTACAACTTCCCGCCTTTCAGCGTGGGAGAAGCAGGACGCATGGGCCCCGTCGGGCGCCGCGAACTTGGGCACGGCAATCTCGCCGAGCGCGCCCTGACCGCGGTTTTGCCGGATAGGGAGGCTTTTCCCTACACGATGCGCATCGTTGCCGACACCCTGGAATCAAACGGCTCATCCTCCCAGGCGTCGATCTGCAGCGGCTGCCTCGCGATGATGGCGGCTGGCGTGCCAATCAAGGCACCCGTGGCCGGCATCGCCAACGGGCTCATCATGGAAGGTGACAACTATGTTGTGTTGACGGACATCCAGGGTCTCGAAGACCATCTCGGCGATATGGATTTCAAGTGCGCCGGAACGCGTCAGGGCATCACCGCCATGCAAATGGACATCAAGATCGAAGGCATCACCAAAGACATCATGCGCATCGCGCTGCAAAAGGCAAACAAAGCCCGCAACCAGATTCTGGATATTATGGAACAGTGCATCCCCGGACCGCGCGAAGATCTCTCGCCCACAGCACCGCGCATCGAAGCGTTCAAGGTTCCCGTGGACAAGATCGGAGAAATAATCGGACCGAGCGGCAAGATGATTAAATCAATCATCGAAGCCTGCCAGGTTGAGATCGACATCAATGACGACGGCCTTGTGCGCATTCTCTCGCCGAACAAAGAATCGATCATGAAAGCCAAAGGCATGATCAAAGGCATCGCGATCGATCCCGAGATTGGAGAAGAGATGGAAGGTCCAGTGACCCGCATCGAACCTTATGGAGTGTTCGTGAAGGTTATGGGCGGCGTCAAGGAAGGCATGGTGCACGTTTCCCAAATGCACACTTCCCGCGTCGGGCATCCCGAAGACATGGTCAAACTTGGAGACATAGTCCACGTCAAATCCCTGGGTATGGACAAAGGCAAGCTCTCTCTCACCATGAAAGGTGTGGCGGGCAATCCTGAACCGGATCCCAACGCTCCCAAGCGCGAACGCGAACCTCGCCGCGATGACCGCGGAGGAGATCGTGACCGTCGGGGCGGCGGACGCGGCGGAGACCGTTTCCACAGAAGATAAGCAAAGCAATGTAAGGCCGGATTGTCCACGCGGTCAGTCCGGCCCTTGATTTTCTACAATGGATTGAGGATTATGGACTACCAAGTCGCCGATATCAGCCTTAGCAACTATGGCCGCAGCGAAATAGCGCTGGCGGAAATTGAAATGCCCGGTCTCATGGCCCTCCGCAAGAAGTATGCTGCTGAGAAGCCGCTTAAGGGAGCACGGATCACCGGATCCCTGCACATGACAATCCAAACAGCCGTTCTGATCGAGACCTTGGTCGAACTCGGGGCGTCAGTGCGCTGGTGCAGCTGCAATATATTCTCCACGCAGGATCACGCCGCCGCCGCGATCGCTGCCGCCGGGGTTCCGGTTTTCGCCTGGAAGGGCGAGTCTTTGGAAGAGTATTGGCATTGCACACTGAGAGCTTTGACCTGGCCTGAGGGCGGTCCGGATCTGATCGTCGACGACGGCGGAGACGCTACGTTGATGATCCATGAAGGTTTTCGGCTGGAAGAGGAATTCGCTGCCTCAGGAAAACTGCCGTCCGCTGAAGACGACAACGAAGAAATGCGCATTGTAAGAAGTTTGCTGGTCTCAGGTCTGGAATCAGATCCCGGCAAGTGGCATCGCGTGGCAAGCAAGCTCAAAGGCGTAAGCGAAGAAACCACAACCGGGGTGCATCGGCTCTACCAGATGCTGGAAGCGGGCAAACTGCTTTTTCCGGCGATAAACGTCAATGACTCGGTCACCAAATCCAAATTCGACAATCTTTACGGCTGCCGCGAATCACTCGCGGACGGCCTCAAGCGCGGCACGGACATCATGGTCGCGGGAAAGATCGTTATGGTCTGCGGCTATGGCGATGTGGGGAAGGGCTGCGCGCAGTCCATGCGCGGATTCGGGGCACGGGTTGTGGTCAGCGAAATTGACCCGATCTGCGCTTTGCAGGCGGCGATGGAAGGTTTTGAAGTCAACACGGTGGAGAACATGCTTGACGAAGCGGACATCTATGTAACCGCGACGGGTAACTGCGACGTCATCAGGGTCGATCACATGCTCAAGATGAAAGACCATGCGATTGTCTGCAACATCGGCCACTTCGACAACGAGATCCAAGTCAACAAGCTTTACTCGCTAGAAGGCGTGATCAAGGAAAACATCAAACCCCAGGTTGATAAGATCCACCTACCCAACGGGAAAGCTATAATCCTGCTTTCCGAAGGGCGCCTGGTCAATCTCGGCAACGCCACGGGGCACCCTTCTTTCGTGATGAGCTGCTCATTCACGAACCAGGTTCTGGCCCAGATGGACCTCTGGAAAGAAGCGCACGCTATCGGCGTATATACGCTGCCCAAGATCCTAGACGAAGAAGTTGCAAGATTGCATCTGGAGAAGCTTGGAGTTGAGCTGACCGTTCTGCACAAGCACCAGGCACAGTATATCAGCGTGCCGATCGAAGGACCATACAAGCCTGATCACTATCGCTACTGACCTCTGATGCCGACTCACTCCCCCGTGATCATCGAAGACCTGTTTGGCAAGCTGGAACCCGCTTCCGGAATCGAACGCTGGACAGTCGTCCATACGAAGCCGAGAAGCGAGAAGAAGCTTGCAGACTATGCCCAAAGATGCGGGATCAGCTACTATTTGCCCCAGATGGAGAGCAAGCGCGTCTATCAGCGCCGGCTGGTCGCTTTCACCAAACCGATGTTCCCCGGCTATTTGTTCAGCGTTCTGGACGCGGACAAGAAGCAACAGCTCGCTGCCTCGGGACTGACGGCGGGTTTTATCCGGGTGCCGGTGCAGGAGGAACTGCTTGCAGAACTCAGAAGCATTAAGTTGAGCATGATTCCCGAGGTTGAATACGAGAACACCCTTTGGCTCTCTGAAGGCCTGAAAGTTGAAATCATCGCCGGTCCCCTCAAAGGCGTCTGCGGTATTGTCGCGAGCCATGAAAAGATGCATGAGATCCGGCTGCAGGTGGACATCCTGCGTCAGGCGGTTATGGTCCGGGTCAAGCCCAGCGAGGTCAAAGTGCTGGGAGATTATAAGATAGTGGATGTGGAGCAATGAAGATATTGGTTACTGGAGGAGCCGGATTCATCGGCTCGCATGTTTCCGACGCGTATCTGGACGCAGGACACGAGGTTGTGGTCGTGGACGACCTGTCCACGGGTTCGATGCAAAACCTGGATCCGAGAGTAAGGTTTTATCAACTAAGCATCTGTTCGCAAACCTTGGATGACGTTTTCAAGCAAGAAAAACCCCAAATCGTGAACCATCACGCCGCCCAGGTCAGCGTACCGCGCTCAATTGCGGATCCGGCTAATGATACGGAAGTCAACATTAAGGGATTGTTGAACGTTTTGCAGTGCTGCATAAAGCATAACATCAGGAAAATTATCTTTATTTCTTCCGGCGGAGCGATTTACGGTGAAGCACAAGAATACCCAACCTCAGAATCCTGCCAGCCGGAACCCCTCTCCGTGTATGCTGTAAACAAGTGGGCGGGAGAGGAATACCTGCGTCTGTTCAACCGTCTTTATGGGTTGCAGTACACAATTCTGAGATACGCGAACGTTTATGGCCCCAGACAAAGCCCGCTGGGTGAAGCAGGCGTCGTTTCCATCTTCATCGACAAGCTGCTGCGGGACGAGGCTCCCGGCGTTTACGCTTACGAGGACGAGCCTGATGGCATGATCCGTGATTACGTGTATGTCAAAGATGTGGTGCGCGCCAACGTCGCCGCCCTGAGCAAAGGCGACAACGATGTTTTCAACATCGGCACAGGAGTGGAAACCACGACCAAACTGCTCTATAAAACCATCCTATGGCAACTGGGCAAAGACATTCAGCCAGAGATGGGTCCTCCGCGGGATGGCGATCTCCGCAGATCCATGCTCAAAATTGGCAAGGCTTTCAAAGAACTCGGCTGGAGTCCGATCTACACTCTGGAAGACGGCATCCGGGAAACGATAGAAATCTCACACAAGGAGAATAAATGAATCTGGCAGTGATTGGCAGCGGATATGTGGGTCTGGTGACGGGAGCGTGTTTCGCCGAGATGGGAAACGCGGTGATCTGCGTGGATAATGACGAACGCAAGATTTCGATGCTAAATAATTATGAGATACCGATTTATGAGCCAGGACTTAAAGAAATGGTTCAACGTAACGCCCTGGAAGGCAGGTTAAGTTTCACAATGGATATAGGTTCCGCGGTCAGGGAATCCAGCGTAGTCTTCATCGCCGTCGGCACTCCTCCCGGTGAGGACGGATCCGCCGACCTGCAATATGTCCTTGCTGTGGCGAAAGATATCGCTAAAAATATGCAGTCGCCCAAGATTATCGTCGACAAGTCCACCGTACCGGTGGGCACCGCAGATCTGGTGCGTTCAGTTGTCAGCGATGAACTTAAGCTTAGAGGCCTGGACTTGCATTTCGATGTCGTGTCCAATCCCGAGTTTCTCAAAGAGGGAGCGGCGATAGATGACTTCATGAAACCAGATCGCGTTGTCGTGGGAGCGGACAGCCAGCACGCAGGCGAAGTGATGCGGGAACTCTATCAGCCTTTTAACAGAACAAATGACAGAGTCATCGTGATGAGCGTTCGCTCTGCAGAAATGACCAAGTATGCTGCAAACGCCATGCTTGCCACAAAGATATCGTTCATGAACGAACTTTCCAGGCTATGCGACGCATTGGGTGCAGACATCTCCGAAGTCCGGCACGGGATCGGTTCCGACAGCCGGATCGGCTACAAGTTCATCTATCCCGGGGTCGGATATGGGGGGTCCTGTTTTCCCAAAGACGTCAAAGCGCTGATCCACATGAACCTGCAGAACGGTCTGGCGCCGCGCATCATGCAAGCCGTGGAAGAGATCAACGAAGAGCAGAAACAACTGCTGGTTAGCAAAATCAAGTCCCACTTCGGAAATGACCTGAGCGGGCTGGTTTTCGCTTTGTGGGGCCTTGCTTTCAAGCCCCAAACGGACGATATGCGCGAGGCACCGTCAATCGTCATCGTCAAAGCGTTGCTGGATTCCGGAGCAAGGGTTCGCGCGTTCGATCCTGTCGCCATGGAAGAAGCAAAGCGTATCTTTGGAACCACCGCTGGAATCGAGTTCTGTCCGGATGAGTATTCCGCCCTGGAAGGATCCGACGCCATGATTCTGGTCACAGAATGGCACCAGTTCCGCTATCCTGACTTTCGCAGGATGAAAGACAGCCTGCGCCAGTCAGTTGTTTTCGACGGACGCAATCAGTACGACCCGAAGCAGTTGAGGGAGATGGGATTCTCCTACTACTCGATCGGACGTCCCTGAACTCTGATTAATCGAGAGAAGATAATGCCCCGGATGCTTTACATGGCGTCCAGGGCTTTTTTTTTACCAAGCTTGTTTCTGTCTCGCCTGCTTATCGTTGTCCTCCTGAATACTTCCTGCTTGAGCTTAGGGTGGCAACCGGGAGGATATCCCGTGGTTGGCAGGTCTGGATTAAGGTTTTATGCTTTGAAGTATTCCGAGACTTCCTTGAGCCGGTTGGGGATGTCGATGTGCTGTGGGCACTTGCTCAAACATGCTCCGCAGCTGACGCATTTGTCCGCTCGCGTCTCTTCAGGCAGCCAATCCTGATACTCCCTTTTGTGCCGATCCCGGGTTCCGAACATCTTCGCATCGTTGTAGATCCCGAAGCAGGCCGGGATGCTGACCTTATAAGGACAGGGAAGGCAGTAGCGGCATTCGGTGCAGGGAATCGCGATGCGGCGCAAATATGCCAGACGTGCCTTTTTATAAAGTTCCAGCTCACGGGTGTCCAGTATGTTCGCTTGAGCGAGATCGGCCAAGCCGATGTTTTCCTGCAATTGCTCCATGCTGCTCATCCCGGAGAGAGCGACAATGCAGCCTTCAAGATTCCAGACCCAGTTCAGGGCGCGCTGGACGGGAGTCCATGCTTGCTTGCTTCTACCCCAAAGCTTCTTCACTTCATCCGGGACCTGCTGCACGAGTTTTCCTCCCCTGAGAGGCTCCATGGAGATGATGCCCATCTGTTTCTCCAAAGCAAGGCGATACCCATTTATACCCGCCTGATAGTGCGTATCCAGATAGTTCAGCATGATCTGGCAGAAATCCCATTCGTAGGCCAAAGTTATGCTTTTAAAGACTGGATACTTGTCATGAAAGGAAAAGCCGATGTGCCGGATGCGGCCATCTGACCTCATTCTGTCGAGAAAATCCAGCGCTTTGAACTTTTTCATCGCGTCCCAGGAACGTTTGCCAAGCGAATGCAGCAGATAGTAATCCACATAATCGGTACGCATGCGCTCAAGTTGTTGCTCGAAGTATCTGGCCAGGTCGTCTGGTTCCTTGATCAGCCAGCAGGGGAGCTTGGTGGCAACAAAGATGTTTTCCCGCGTTGCCTTTTCCAGCCATTTTCCCAGAAGAGGCTCGCTTTCGCCGTTGTGGTAGGGCCATGCCGTATCGAAGTAGTTAACTCCGCTGGCAAAGGCATGGTCCAGCATCAGCATCGAAGCATCCTGGTCGATTTTGCCTGCTTTGTCAGTGGGCAGGCGCATCAAGCCCAAGCCCAGGATGGACAGTCTGTCTGTGGATCTTGGCATCGTCCTGTATTGCATCGGGTCCTCGCAAAAACGTTTTACTCACCCATCAAAGCATCGCGCTTTCTTGTCAACAGGTTTATGCTTGAGTCTGCCGGGAGCCAAACAAGATAGTCCTTGACACAAAAAACACCCATTGGTTTTGGCTTAGATTAGAAAACAAAGAAAACACATGGAGGATCACATGTCCGAAAATCTCAAATACGGCAACATCAGTTCTCAGGAATCGATGGAGCTTGAGGAAAAGTACGGAGCGCATAACTACCATCCGCTGCCGGTTGTCCTTGCCAAAGGCGAAGGCGTGTTCTTGTGGGACCCCGAAGGAAACAGATACTACGATTTCCTTTCCGCCTATTCCGCGGTGAATCAGGGCCACTGCCATCCCAAGATCATCAACGCTTTGATCGAGCAAGCCAAAACACTGACCCTGACCTCGCGCGCTTTCTTCAACAACAAGCTGGGCGAGTATGAGAAGTATATCACCGAGTTCTTCGGCTACGACATGGTCCTGCCGATGAATTCAGGCGCAGAAGGTGTTGAGACCGCGATGAAGCTCGCCCGCAAATGGGCGTATAAGATCAAGGGAGTCGAAAACGACCGCGCGATCATCATCTTTGCGGAAAACAATTTTCACGGCAGGACTCTCGCAGTAGTCTCCGCCTCCACGGATCCCGACTGCTACGATGGATTTGGTCCCTTCCTGCCCGGCATCGCTAAAATACCCTACAACGATCCCGCTGCTTTAAAAGAATATCTGGTAAAGAACGGGAAAAACGTTGCCGCGTTCATCGTGGAGCCGATTCAGGGCGAAGCAGGCGTTTTTGTGCCGGACGACGGCTATCTCAAAACTTGCTATGATCTTTGCAAGGAACACAACGTCCTGTTCATTGCCGATGAGATCCAGACCGGTATCGCCCGCACGGGAAAGCTTCTGGCTTGCGACCATGAAAACGTCAGGCCGGACATCCTGATTCTGGGCAAAGCGCTGGCCGGCGGTGTGCTTCCCGTTTCCGCGGTGCTATGCGACAAAGAGATCATGCTGACCATCAAACCAGGACAGCACGGTTCAACCTTCGGTGGTTTCCCGCTTGCTTGCGCAGTCGCCAAAGCCTCATTGGAAGTTGTGAAAGAGGAGAACCTGGCTGAGCGCTCAAACGAACTCGGCTCAATGTTCCGCGACGAACTGCGCAAGATCGACCATCCGATGCTCAAGCTGGTGCGCGGCAAAGGACTTCTGAACGCGATAGTCGTGGAACCCAAGAACGGTTATGAAGCATGGGACGTCTGCCTGAAACTGAAGGAAAGGGGTATTCTGTGCAAACCCACCCACAGGCACATCATCCGTCTCGCGCCGCCGCTGGTGATCACCAAAGAGCAGTTGCTTGACGTTGTGCGCATCATCAAAGAAGTCTTTGAAGAGATCTAGTTACAGACGGGGGAGACGGGCCGGTATTACGATCCGCCTCCCTCTATCCATAGACAGCAGATAATGCTTCCCGCTGATTTTCGCTCCGGCTTCATTGCCATCCTCGGAAAACCGAATACCGGTAAATCCACATTGATGAATCTGATCCTGGGCGAAAAGATCTCCATTACTTCACCCAAGCCTCAGACAACGCGCTACGCGATAAAGGGGATTCTGAACAGGTCTGACTGCCAGGCCATTTTCATCGACACCCCCGGATTTCTCAAGCCGCGCTATGAAATGCAGGAAAGGATGCGCAGAATCTGGTCCGACGCATTCAAGGACGTGGATCTGATCATGTTTTTGGCGGATGTTTCCACGTTCCCCACAGAGTACGATCTGGAGGTTTTGGAACTTCTGCAAAAGACATCCGCGCCCCAGATCGCCGTATTCAATAAGATCGACCTCAAGCCGACGCTGAATCGCGATGCATATCTGATGCAACTCCCCGATTCGGTCATGGCGTCGCATTTCATCTCCGCGAGAACCGGAGAAGGTGTTTCCAGATTGCTGGATACGATTATAAGCCATCTTCCTTTCCACGACCCCTACTATTCGCAGGAACAGCTTTCCGACCTTCCACTGCGCTTTTTCGCGCAGGAAACAATCAGGGAAGGCATCTTTCATTTATTTCAGCAGGAGATTCCATACGCGACCGCGGTCTTGATCGAAAGATTCACGGAAGAGGAAGATAAAACCATTATCGACGCTGTGATCTGGCTCGAAAGGCAAAGCCAGAAACCGATCATCGTGGGGAGCCGTGGCGAGAATCTCGCCCGCATCAGGGAATACGCGGAGAAGCAACTTACCGTGTTTCTGGAAAGAAGGGTACTGGTGCATCTTTGGGTCAAGGTCAATCCCAAGTGGCGAAAGAAATCAACAGCTCTGAAGGAACTGGGGTTTGGCTGAGGGCTGGATATCAGTGAATTTTATTGACACAAAACAATACCCGCCAAAGATAGCGACCAAGGTCCTTTTGGCATTGATTTTTGTATTTCCAATATTATCGCCGCGTGGAGAATATGCTGCAAACAAACACCCTGGGAAACCTGCTTGCCGTTGACATTGGAAATACCAATATCACTTGCGGTATCTATAGCCCGACAGAACTGCTCTGGACTGCCAGGCTCGCAAGCGACACCCGCAGAACCGCTGACGAATACTACAGCCTGCTCGCTCCCCTGCTAAAAGACGCAGGCCTGCAATCCCTTGAAGCAGTCGCCCTGGCCAGCGTCGTCCCGGAACTGACCCGTATTTGGGAACATCTCCTGAGCAAATACTCCTCCGCCGAAGTATATGAAATCACCGCTCTGAGCGATTTGGGTCTGACCTACAAAGTAGATGAGCCCGCCAGAGTTGGTGCGGACTTGGTGGCGAACGCTTTAGCGGCCTGGAAAAAATACGCCTCGCACTGCATCGTGATCGATCTGGGCACAGCGACAACCGTGCAATTGGTCAGCGCGGGAGGTTGTTACGAAGGCGTGGTGATCGCCCCGGGGCTCCGGACTGGAGCTGAGCAGCTCTTTGAGAAAGCAGCGTTGTTGACGCCGATTGAGATATGCGCTCCGGAAGTGCTGCTGGGCAACAATACCAGAAACGCTATGCTGTCCGGCATCGTTCACGGGCACGCGTTTATGCTGGAAAACATGATCCAGAAGTTGAAGCGTCAGTACTTCGATTATAAGGATATTCTGACAGTCGCGACCGGCGGGATCGCAGATCTGGTGAAACCAATAGTGCCATCCATAGATGTTTTGGATAAAACGCTGACCCTGGACGGAATTTGGTTGGCTCACAGACATCTGACCGCAAGATAAAGCGCTGCATGCCCAGAAAAGCATTACTGGCAATAACGATTCTAATCCTGGCAGGATCGGCATTCGGCTCAGGCTTCTATCCCAGATTCTATCTTGACGATTACGCGCCGATGATCGGCAACAGGGTCGATCTCTACAAGCTGAACAAGGGTCTGGCTTTGGCTACGGCAAAAACGCTCAAAGTCCGAGATTTCGGTACCACAACGAAGGAGACGGTTGATTTTGCCAATCAACAGGTAGTCATCTCCACCCAGGTTGCCGGGTATGAAATCATCCCGGATCGTGTCGTCTCCTTCGATGAGTATTTCAGCAATCTGAAGCGCCGGGCGTTCCGGTTGTCGCTGATCAACCAGTATAAAACACAAACCCAGCAGACTCAGGTGACGACCACCGGCCTGATCAAGGAATTTGCCATAACATTGCCGACAATCGCCATGCCCAAAGCGGTTCAGAAAGTGCTGGGATCTTCTGCCGGGAAGCTAAACCTCGACGGCACGCAGAAGATCATCCTGGAAGCTGGCAGCACCAAGCGCAAAAACGTGGCGATCTACGAATCCAACAACGCAAGCCGCTTTGACCTTAAGATGATGCAGGAAACTAACCTCAGGCTTTCCGGAACCATAGGCGAAAAAATCGCGGTCAACCTCAAATATAACAGCAAGCAGGACGAACAGCTCTTCGATCCGGACAATGTGAGCATCAAATACACCGGGGATGAAGACGAGATCGTGCAAAGCATAGAGGGCGGCAACATCACGCTATCACTCTCCGGATCCCGCTATATCAGCTATTCGACAGCGTCGCAGGGCTTGTTTGGCGTTACCTCCAAGCTCAAATACGGCAACCTCGATCTGACGCTGATCGCCAGTAAGGAAGAGGGGCAGAAAAACACGCAAAGCTATATCGGTACAAGCCAGGCTGACTCGACGGTTTTCCGCAGCAGGGACTATGCTTCGCGGACGATGTATTATCTTGCCGACCCCTATGATCTCTTTGAGCTGTACTCCGAAGACGACGTGTCTTCGATCGTGCCGCAGGGTTGGGTCAACAACGCGATCAAAACCGACCCCAGCGGGGCCTGGCTGATCAAAACTCCCAGCCTGCTGCCTGAGAGCGGAACTGTGAGGGTTTTCGTGGATGATGCGAATTCATACAACAATGTCGCGTCAGCGGTGGGCGATACGATTTTCTTCAGCCCCACGGACTACTATGTGCCATTTTACGATGAACTGATCGAGGGCACGGACTTTATCACCGATTACCGCGCGGGGATTATCCAGATCAACAAAACGCTGGACCGCAGAGTAACCGTTGCGGTCAAGTATATGAGAAGCGACGGCATCCCCGTTCCGGCAAACAGCGAAGACCAGGACGGTATTCTGCATGCGAAGGTCATCCGGCGGCGCAACCAGGAGTATGATCCCACCGATCCCAACAACGTTTGGCATTATCAGATGCGCAACGTATACGATATGCACAAGACCAACATTAAAAACGACGGGTTCACGCTGGAAATCTATACGCTCAATGTCGATCTGACCCGCAACTACCTCGTCGCGGACTCTCTGACGGTACCCAGCCTGGTCACCTACAACGATTATCTGCGCATGGACAGCACGGGAGACGGACTGATCAACGGAGACGACACCACAGTCAACCTCACCACCGGGCTCGTTTTTGTCCCATTCATCCAGCCTTTCGATCCCCTCGGCGACGGGATCATATACACTGATGAAAGCGAAAGCATCAGCTACCTTGACATCGTTTTCTACATCTCGGTAAAAGGCAAAATAGGGCGCGACGCGGTGGACCTCGCGCAGGGAGGCATTCTCAAGGGCAGCGTGGTGGTCAAAGTAAACGGAGTTGAGCAGAAGGAGAACATCGACTATCTGGTTGATTACGATTTCGGCAGGATCACATTTCTGACTTCCGCAGGCAAGGACCCGGACGCCAAGATCGAAATCGATTATGAGTACCGCAGCGCGTTTGAGGTCGCCAGCAAAACCCTGGCGGGTGTTCGGGCGGATTGGAATTTTTCGGATTGGGCAAAACTCGGCGGCACGCTGATTTACAGATCAGAAAACGTCAACGACCGCCGGCCGCGCATTGGCAACGAAAATATTGAGATGATCATGGCCAACGTCGATGGAAGCGTAACGGTGAAGCCGGCTTTCATTACGCGCTGGCTGAACGCTTTGCCTTTGATCAACACCAGCGCGGAATCCCGCATGACGCTATCGGGCGAGATTGCGTACACAATTCCAAGCATTTACGGCGATCCCAACGGCAAAAAGAAAGAAGCCTACATAGACGACATGGAAGCCATCGTGGATTCCTATCCGATGGGCGTGACGATCGGCTCCTGGTCGATGGCAAGCAAGCCCTTCAACAGCGGTCTGGCAAAGGGCAGAACGATCTGGTACAATCCCAAGAACGTGCGCCGCGAACAGATAGAAGATCCTTCAACCCTGACCGACCGCGAAAAGACGGAAACCGTCACGGTGCTTGCCCTGAAAGTGTTTCCCGGAAGCCTCGGCATGCCAGGCTCGAACGTATGGAGTTGGGGCGGCGTGATGAAGTATCTGGGCAATCAACTTGATTTTTCGCAAAAGAAATACATCGAGCTGTTGGTCAAGGTTGATTCCAATCCCGGAGACCCTGTTGCCAATCCGATGATGCGCATAGATTTGGGAGACATCAACGAAGACTTTTACACCGAGTATGGCGGGCTGAACAAGCTTAACAACGAAGACATCAACCACGATGGGGTGCTCACTCTGGACGAAGACGTCGGTCTCGACGGCATTCCTTTTGGAGAGCCGGGAGCGGATCCGAACGACCTTGCCTCAAACGCTGTTGACCAGATCGGCGACTATCCCGCCATCAACGGTACCGAAGACAATCGCGTCCTTGATACGGAAGATTTGGACGGAAGCGGCGTCTTGAACACCCTGGACAGGTATTTCAGCTACTCGTTTTCCCTCAGTGATTCACTGTATCTGGAAAACGTAAACCACGACGGCTGGCGCTTGTACCGCATCCCCATCACGGAATCGGGTTCGTATGAGATAGTCAACAACTCCTCCGTGGGAGTCGATCCCTCCCTGAAGAAGATTTCCTATGGCCGCATCACGCTTGAGACGGATCAGACAACCAAGGTTCTGATCGCCGACTTATCCGTCATAGGCAACAAATGGCAGGACTTCTATGTGCGTAACGCCAATGGCGACATCATTCCCGAAACGATCGTCAATACCTACAACACAAGCTATCTTTCCGGCATCGTCAACAACCAGAAAAACAGCTCCCACTACGTTTCTCCGGAAGGGACATATTACATCGAAATGCGCAAGGAATCCAGCGAATCGTCTCTGTCGCTGGCTGTCCAAAACCTTCAGGCAAGCCACCAGGTCCTTCTGCGCCAGCGTTTGTTCGATCCATACAGCCTGCTATCGTACAGCAAGATCAAATATTGGGTCTATCCCGAAGCGGCGGAAAGCAGCAGCTTCAATCCGGATTCCGTGGATGTGGTTTTCCGGGTCGGTGCCGACAGTCTGAACTTCTACCAGATCAGGCAGAGGGTTCCGGTGATCCCCTATCAGGCAAAGATGAGCCGCGACCTTTGGATCGAACTGGACTATGACCTGCAGGACATGACCTCGCTGAAAGAGCTTTCGCCGGACGCGACTCAGGGAGAAGCGACGATCGGAAACACCGTGTATAGATCGGGAAGAGCACACGTCTGAACTCCAGTCAC
>CAZKAA010000054.1:0-2260 GCA_964550575.1 uncultured Candidatus Cloacimonadota bacterium | reverse complement strand
GACTCCAACCCTGACCAACACGCGGGATATCTTCCTGGGAGTCTACAACCCTCCTGACCTCACTGCTCCTGCTCCATTTAATGGAACGGTGTATTACAACGATTTGCGCGTTACCGATCCTTTCGAGGATATTGGTGTGGCAAAACGAATTTCGCTGAATTCTAACTTTGCCGATGTGAGCACCCTGGATGTCGATTATGAGGACAAGAGCGAAAATTTCAACACCATCATCCAGCGCGGACGGGCGAATACCTTCACCAGTTCCCGTTCTTTGAATGTCACCAATAAGTACTTCGTAAACAAGCTTTTCCCCAACGCCTGGGGTCTGGATATCCCGATCAGCCTGTCCCGCAACTACAATTTGGGCATACCGAGGTTTCGGGCAAATTCGGACCTCCTGAGGGAGAATATCTCTGATCCGGATGAGAAGAATCGCGAGCGCAACGAGTCGCTGGTTTACTCCGCCGATTTCGGCTTCAGCCAGCGCACTTTGCCCAAATCCAAGATCCTGCAATATACAATCTACCGGTCATCGCTGAGCGGAAGGATCGAAAAGTCCTACCGTTACACACCAACAACCGTTGACACCTCCTTCGTCTGGAGAGGCACCTACAACTACAATCTCAGCTTCCCCAGCGACAAAGTGAGCTTCCGGCTTTTTGACAACTACCGCCTGGGATTCTTTCCCACGACCTGGAACAACAGCTTCACCCTGAACAGCACGGATCCCCAAAGCTACAACTGGGAGAAGAGGGAGGGAGTTTACGGCTGGTATCCGCGTGCCCAGACTGTCCCCACAAAGGTTTTCACCAGCGACACCAACATAAGCTGGGGTCTGGCATCTGACATTGCCCTCACCGCGAGGTTGAACAGCAAGCGCGATTTGATCCAGAGGCAACTCTTCCAGAACGTGAACATCGGCAAGCTTACGGAGTATGTGCAGGACCTGGGGATCAATTACAATCCAAATTACCTTCGCAACTATCTGAGCCTGACTGTCAGCGGAACCACGCGATTCTCGGAAATGCAGCGCAAGTATTACCAGAACACGGAAGATGGCCAGATTGAGGTCTATCAGAGTGACGGAAGTTCAAACCGCACCCTGCGCGCCAATTTTAGCCTGATGAACTCAACCCTTCTCTCTTCATGGGCTCAGAAGCTGAACGCCGCCTATGCCGCCCGTGTTGCTTCCAGGACAGGTCAGACGGACAAAGACGATAAAGAACCCAAAGACCAGCCGCCGGACAAGCCCAAAGACGAAGACGCGCAGAAACAGGAAGACGAAGACAAACGCAAAGCCGAACTATACAAGCAGCTTGAGCAGCAGCGTCTGGACGAGGAGCAGAAGAAAAAAGAAGAAGAGGCGTCCGGAACCGGAGAATTCCCCTCCGGCAAAGAGGGCGAATACGACTTTATGAGCGGCGATCTTCCTGAGGGAATGATCATAAACTACTCCGGCGACAACAAGCCAAAAGACCCCAAAGACCCCAAAGACCCTGCCAAAGGCGACTATCGCGAAACGCCCAAAACGAGTTACCTGCCCGCAACTCTGGTCGGTTACCTCTCCAAGATAAAGAACCTCACTGTGTCCTATCAGAACGGGTATGTGATGAACTATTCCCATAAGGACGACCGCCCGCCGTTCCTCTTTCAACTCGGCGCGCCCCATTCGGTGGACGCGGCGTATCTGGACGCCACCACCAACGACAACACCATCACCGTCTCCAGCGGCATCGCGTTTTCCCGCAAACTGGACAGCATGCTGAACTATTCCTATACCATCAACAAACGTTATGCCGACGCTTCAAACCAGTCCACCGCCGTCACTTTTCCTGATATGACTTTGTCCCTGATGGATTTTCAGGATTGGGTCGGATTGGGCAAATACCTTTCCAGCACAAGGCTGAATACTGGATTCCAGTATGCCGTGCGGGCAACCGGAGACGTTGATTGGCTGGAGCCAAAACAAGAGACGAAGTCGATATCCCTGAATCCCCTGCTTGGATTCACCGGAACGCTGTTCAAGTCCGTCAGCACGAATGTCAGCTATTCCATTGCTTCCAGCGAGAACATTACAGACATGGACAGCTACGATATCATCATAACCCCCCTGACCCAGTCCCTGAACGGCAATCTGTCCTATTCCTTCCGCAGCGGCAAGGGTTTCACGATTCCCTTCACCAAGAAGAAGATCCACATCAAGAACGAACTTACCTCCAGCCTGTCCTTCCTCTATGAAAAGAACTTCGACGAAACCATT
>CAZKAA010000053.1:0-17725 GCA_964550575.1 uncultured Candidatus Cloacimonadota bacterium | reverse complement strand
CCACCCTCTCCTACACTCTTTCCCTACACGACGCTCTTCCGATCTCCGGAACCACAAACTAAGCGTCGTCATAGAGCGCGGTATAGGTGGTAAATCCGATCTTTGTTCCGATAAAGGGATTCACCTGCAGATGCGTGCCCCAGAGTTTTTCGCTTAGAGCGTCTTTCCGGTAGGCGAGGTTGATGTAAGGTGTCGCGTAGGTCGTTCCGCTCTGGAGTTCGGAATTGAAATAGGCTTCCGCTTCCCTGATGTCTTCGTTATCAAACCGGGTGGTGGGGACCACGTAGCTGAAGATTTTATCAAGTCCGTTAACAGGTGTACCGTCTTCATATGAGTAACGGGGAACGCCATCGTCATCTACATAATACTGCTGCCCATCTTCATCAACCAAGACATCATGATGATATTTGTCAATGAGCCCATAACTTCCATCTTCATTTATGTATCTCACCGCGTCCTTGTTGTCTTGCGAGAACCAGCCGGATACGCCGAACCAGGGATTGGTGAGTTCCACCGCCGCTCCGCGCAGGGCGAATTCCTGAGTGCGGGAGAGGTCGGGAGTGATTCCCAGAATGCGTTTGCTGAAGCCGTATCCAGTCTTGCGGGCGCTGTAGTAGTCCGTGTTTTCCATCACCAGGCCTTCGCCGTAGGTGGCGCGGTAGTGCCCCAGATACAGCTTCAGGCGGGTGTTGTTCAGAATTGGCAGGTCGGTGTTTTCGTAGCCGGCATAAAACTTGGAGTCCGCGATGATCTCGGCTCCCGTCTTGTTGGCGATTGTGGTCTCGCCCCGCGGCCGGTAATACATCCAGCCGACCTTATAGTTGTTGCCGTATCTGGCGCGCAGCTTGACGAGCACGTCCGGGTCGATCTGATCCATATTAAAATAGCCCCAGTAGGCGAGGTCCTTGCGGTTGGGGACCGTCACGGACGAATTGCCGTAATCGCTGCGCAGGAAGGACTCGTGATACATATCGTAGGCTCCTTCCTCGAGATAGCGGGTATAGTATTGCAGTTGGGCGTCCCACATCAGCCGGTTGCTGACCGGTGGTTCTTTGTAATACACATAGCTGCGCAGGTTGGTATAGCCATAATATGAGAGGCCGACCGTGTTTCGCAGATCGCGCATGTCCGCGATCGTGTCACCCTGGGCAACGCGTTCGAGAATCCCGACGGCGTCCACCGCGGAGACATTGGGCAGGCTGATGAAGTCGTCAAAATGCATGCGGTTGACGTTTTGAGGGGTCATCAGATAGTCCTCCCACACATCCGCCATGCCTTCAGAGGCGCCTTCATTGCTGTCCAGCCTTTCCAGCAGGTCGCGGATCTCCTCGCGCCGGGCTGCCACCTCATCCTCTTCGACATACAGCGAAACCACGACCAGGTCTTTGATGTTTAGCAAAGTTTTCTGGTCAATGGAGGGAATCTCCCGCAACTGGTAGAGATCGCTGAAAATCGCGATATGCTCCCGGTAATCCAGGATGTCCCTGGCTTGTTTGGCCGTGAGCGGCAATTGCAGCAGTTCTTCGAGGGAGGCGGTGTTCAGATCCACTTTGGCGGCTATCTGCCCCAGACAAAGCAGGGCAAACAGCAAGACAAGTAACTTTTTCATCGCTTTTCCTTACAATTCTTTATACTCATGAAATCAACTAGTTTTCCATCGAATTTACATTCTTGCCGCAGGCAGGAATCTGTAAAGTCTTTTTTTTGGCAGATTCCCACCCTGCCATTATGCCCCCAAACAACGTAACCAATACTGGCCCAAACCGTTTCAAACCAAGTCAGGAGCATGCGCAGACAGTTTTTTGCGGGAAGGCTGCTCACGATCCGCCCTTATAGTCATCTCTTAATCACTTCTTAATCACTAGTTAATCACTTCTTAATTGTTAAGGCTTGATTAAGAAGTGATAAAGAAGTGATTAAGAGATGTTAACAGGAGCGAGGTAGAACGGCGTGCTGAATACTGCTGAATTCAGGCATACATCCACGGGAAGCCGGCCCCGGCTGCCAAACCTATGCAAAACAACATTTTTGCTTGACTAATAAACGCTGCCGGATGGATTGGGATAAATCCTGAAAATAGGTGAAACTGAATGACTTTAAAGGACATTGTGACTATTCTCGAAGGCGAGGTATTGACTCCCGAGGCGAATCTCGACCTCGAGGTTCCCTGCGCTTTCGCGTCCGACCTGATTAGCGATATCCTGATGTGCACCAAGGAATCCACCTTGCTGCTGACCGGCCTGACCAACAATCAGGTGATCAGGCTATCCGATATGATCGACATCATCGCGATCGTGTTCGTGCGAGGCAAACGGCCTTTGGGCGAGATCGTGGAAATGGCTCTGGAGAGGAATCTTCCGCTAATCTGCACCAATCTGACCATGTTCCGTTCCAGCGGACTGCTATACAATGCTGGACTCCGCAGCTGCAAGATCTGACATGGCAGAATACCGCTATTGCCGCGAGGGGTTTGAAGCCAAAGTGCGCGAGCATTTTGACAGGCTTCCCGAAGCGGACGTGACGCTTGAATCGCTGATTCCGGAAAAGGACTTCAGCATTGCCGGCAACGGGTCGGCGGAGGTGAAGAACCTCCTCAAGAGGCTGGGGGTCGATCCCGAGGTACTGCGGAGGATCGCCGTCGCGGCATACGAAGCGGAGATCAACGTCGCCGCGCATTCACGCGGGGGCATGATGACCAGCCACATCCACGAAAATCTCATCCATGTTGTTTTCCAGGACAAGGGACCCGGCATCGCGGACATTGAACAGGCGATGATCCCGGGATTTTCCACCGCAGACGACCTGGTCAGGGAAATGGGCTTCGGAGCCGGACTCGGATTGCCCAACATCAAGAAAAACAGCGACGCCCTGCGCATTGTGTCCGAAGCTGGGGGAACCACCCTGCTGGAATTCATCATTTATTTCGCATAAAATGGAAAACAAAGAGAAGAAATACTATCACGCGCTCCAAATCCTGGAGGACAACTGCACGGGCTGCACCGCATGCGTCCGGGTCTGCCCCACCGAGGCGATCCGCGTGCGCGACCGCAAGGCGCACATTGACCCCAACCGCTGCGTCGATTGCGGAAACTGCGTGACTGTCTGCCCGTTCCATGCCATAATTCCGCGCAGCGATCCGCTCGATCTGCTTAAAAACTTTAAATATAATGTGGTGATAATCTCCACCGCCTATTTCGGCCAGTTCAGCGAGGACGTGTCCTACGAGGTCGCCAAGCAGGCGGTTTACGAACTGGGATTCGACGAAGTCCACGAAGAGGCTGAGGTCACAAACTTCAAGGTTGAGATCATCAGGGAATACATCCGCGCCCACAGGGAAATCCGGCCGATCATCTCCAGCAACTGCCCTTCAGTTGTTCGCCTGATCCAGGTCAAATTCCCCTCCCTGGTGCCAAACCTGCTGTTGCAGGAAGCGCCGATGAGCATCCTGACCCGCTATCTGAGAGAGCGCATCCAGGTCGAAAAGGGCCTGCGCGACGACGAGATCGGGATTTTCCTCATCGTTCCCTGCGCAGCACACGTGACCGCTGTGCACCAGCCCGAAGGAGCGTACAAGCATCTGCAGGACGGGGCGTTCTCCATCGGCATGATCTATGGCAAGGTGCGGGAGCATATCAAAAAGCTGCAAAACAATCCGCCTGCTGTCGAGACTTTCCCCAAAGGGCTGAACTGGGCGCTTTCCGGTGTGCACGCCGATCTGGTGGAATGCGAGGATATCCGCGTGCTCTCGGTGAACGGGGTGGAAAACGTGCAGGAAATCCTCTCCCGCATCGAAGACCATTATCTGGACCAATATGACTACATCGCGGTCCGCAGTTGCACCAACGGCTGCGTGGGCGGCTGCCTGAACGTGGAGAATCCCTTTGTGGCGATGAGCCGGATCAAGAAGATGATCAAGGACGGAACAGAGAATAAGCATGACGTCCGCGACCTTAATGAGCTTTTTCGCGAAGGCGAGTTCGATGTCAGCCCTCTCAAGCCCCGGCCCATCATGGAACTGGACAAAGACATCAAGACCGCGATCCTCAAGATGAAGCAGATCAACGAGATCCTGACCAGCCTCCCCGGCTTGAATTGCAGCGCCTGCGGTTCGCCCAGCTGCTACGCGCTGGCTGAGGACATCGTCCTGGGCAAAGCGACGATCGAAGACTGCGTGGTGCTCCTCAAACGCCATACCCGGGAAGACGAACTGGAGCAGCATCCGGATGCGCAAGACCATAAACAGGAAGCATAGATGATTAGATTAAGCGATTTTATCGAAGCCACAGCTAGCAAAAACCTGACCGGCGCGATCGACCCGCAAGCGGTTGAGATCAGCGGAGGCTATGTTTGCGACATGCTCAGCGACGTGATGGGTTCCGCCCGGCCCGGACAGGCATGGATCACGATCATGAAGCACCTGAATTCGGTCGCCGTGGCATCCATGGCGGGAATTCCGGCAATCATCATCGCCAAGGGATTTGCTCCGGACGCTGCCGTGATCGAAAAAGCAGAAGCGGAAAACGTCTGCCTGATCTCCAGCGAGTTGGATACCTTCAGTCTGGCCGGCACCCTCTATCAGATGCTGAACTCCTGAGGCCGGATGCGCTGGTTCACAGCCGACCTGCATCTCCATACGGTCCTTTCGCCCTGCGGCGGGCTGGAAATGTCCCCCCGCGACCTGGCGCGAAGAATCAAAGATTGCGGGATCGACTGGATGGCGATCACGGACCACAACTCACTGGCAAACTGCCCCGCCTATGAAGCGGCGGCGAGAAAAGAAGGCATCGCCTTCACCTGGGGAGTGGAAATCCAAAGCTCCGAAGAGATCCACATCCTTGCCTATTTTGACATTCCCGCGCAAGCGCAAGCCTTTGACAGGGAGCTATATGACTCGCTCCTGCCCCTGGATAACGATCCGGAGTTTTTTGGGGATCAAGTAATCATTGACGAAAATGAGAACATTTTAGGAATGGAGCAAAGAGCGTTGGTGAACTCCTCCGCCTGGGACCTCAACACACTGGTGGAAAGGGTCTCGGCTTTCGGAGGGTGCTGCGTTCCCGCTCATGTTGACGCGGATGTCAACAGCCTGCTCAGCCAGTTGGGCTTCGTTCCGGCGGAGCCTGAGTTTCCGCTGTTGGGGATCACAGCCAAAGCGAATCCCGAGGCGCTGGTCAGGCTGCATCCAACGTTGGCGGGAAAGCAGTTCCTGCGCAGTTCCGACGCCCACTATCTAAGCGATGTGGGTTCCGGCACCAGCAGGATCCTGGCGCGCGAAGCCACAGCAGCGGAGCTTGTTCTGGCCGCGCTGGGTGCTGAAGACCGTAAGATACTTATATAAAATAAAATAGAACAGGAGGAGTTAATGACTCCCGCGACACAGCAAGACAACCTGCTGTATGACAAGCTGAGAGCTGTCATTGCAGAAAGCAAGGGTCTGCGCAATCCGCTGATCGAGATTTTGCGCAATGCCCAGGAAATCTTCGGTTACCTGCCCATCGAAGTGCAGGAATTCATCGCCCGCGAAATGGACATCCCCGCCAGCAAGATATACGGCGTGGTAACATTCTACAACTTCTTTTCCATGCAGCCCCGGGGCAAATACACCCTCAACCTGTGCATGGGGACGGCGTGCTATGTCAAAGGCGCGCCCCGCCTTGCCCAGATGATCGAGGAAGAGCTTGGGGCCAAGGTCGGCGAGACGACCAAAGACGGAAGATTCACGGTCAGCGCGGTCCGTTGCGTTGGCGCGTGCTCCCTGGCTCCGGTTTTCGTGATCGGCGAAGACACCTACGGCAGGATCGAAACCAGGGAAAAGATGGCAGATATCCTCAAGAAATACCAGTAAGGCTGTCCCGCATGCAAGATATATCCCTGCACATGCTGGACATCATAGAAAACTCCGTCCGCGCCGAAGCCCGCAATATCAAGGTCCGCGTGATCAACAACGTTGGCACGAACCGGCTGCGCATCATCGTTGAGGACGACGGTTCGGGCATGGACCAGGAAACGCTTGAGATGGCGCAAACCCCCTTCTATACCAGTAAAGACGGAAGGGAGAAAAAAGTCGGGCTCGGTATCCCGCTGTTCAAGCAGAACGCGGAAATGTCCAACGGCTGCTTCAAGATGGCGAGCGAAGCGGGGTTTGGGACAGTTCTGACCGCTGAGTTCCAACTCGACCACATCGACCGCATGCCTCTGGGCAACCTCAAAGCGACTCTGCTCGGAGCGATCGTCGGCCATCCCGAAGTGGATTTCAGCATCATCCTGACCTATCGCGAAAAAGCCAAGGAGCAGTCATTCCATTTCGAAACAGCCGCGATCAAAGAAGAACTGGGCGATATTCCGCTGACTTATCCCGACGTTATCGAATACATAGACCAAAGTTTAAATGAAGGAATACAAAATACTAACATGGAGGATGTCTGATGAAGACACTCGCAGACCTTAAGAAAATCCGTGAGAAAGCACAGGAAGACATGAAGCTGCGTGGCGGCAACGTGCGCATCAAGATCGTGGTCGGGATGGGAACATCCGGAATCGCGATGGGCGCCCGCGAAGTCATGAAGACTTTCCTGGAAGAGATCTCCAACCGCAACCTGACTGATGTGCTCGTCACACAGACCGGTGAGAAGGGGCTTTCCTCGATGGAGCCAGTCGTGGACCTCATTGAAGAGGGCAAAACCAAGATCACCTACGGAAACATGAATCCGGAAAAAGTGAAAAAAGTGGTGGTTGAGCATATCGTGAACGGTCGCATTGTCTCCGATTACGTCGTCGCGACCGGCGACTGATTGGAGGTTCACGCATGTCTCTCAAAAGAATTGACCTGCTGATTTGCTGCGGCTCAGGCTGCGTGTCGGCAGGCGCTTTGAAAATCAAGGATAGATTCCACGAGGTTCTCGCCGAGAAAGGTATCTCCAACGAGATCAACATCATTGAGACCGGCTGCATGGGGCCTTGCGATTACGGCCCCGTGATGGTTATCTATCCCGAGGGCATTTTCTACAAGGCAGTGACTCCGGAAGACGTCGAAGAGATCGTTTCCGAGCATTTCCTAAAAGGACGCCCCGTCCAGCGCTTGATGCTCAAGGAAGAGGAGAAGACGATCGCCGCGCAGAAGGAAGTCCCCTTTTACCAAAAACAGGTGAAAGTGGCGCTTGCCAACTGCGGATACATCGATCCCGAAAGCCTTGAGGAATACATCGCCACCGGCGGATACGAAGCCTTGGGAACTGCCCTGACCGAGATGACGCCCCAACAGGCCATCGACGTTGTGAAGAAATCCGGCTTGCGCGGTCGCGGAGGCGGAGGATTTCCCACCCATATCAAGTGGCAGATGGTGCACGACATCAAGTCCGACGAAAAGTACATTATCTGCAACGGCGACGAGGGCGACCCCGGCGCTTTCATGGACCGCTCCCTGCTGGAAGGCGATCCACACCGCATCCTCGAAGGGATGATGCTTGCGGCATATTCCATCGGGGCATCCAAGGGATTCTTCTATATCCGCGCGGAATACCCGCTTGCCATCAAACGCATCAAGCAAGCCATCGCTCAGGCAACTGAAGCCGGTCTGATGGGAGAGAAGGTCTTTGGAGCCGACTTTTCCTTCTCGGCGGAAGTCCGCACCGGTGCCGGCGCGTTCGTCTGCGGCGAAGAAATGGCGCTCATCCACTCCATCGAAGGACAGCGGGGCAACCCGACGCCCAAACCCCCGTATCCTGCCACGCAGGGTCTGTGGGGCAAACCCACCGTTGTGAACAACGTGGAGACCCTCGCCAATCTGCCGACCATCTTTGTAAAAGGCGCGGACTGGTTTGCCTCCATGGGCACCGCGACCAGCAAAGGTACCAAGGTGTTCGCCCTCACCGGCGACATCAACAACACCGGCTTGGTGGAAGTGCCGATGGGAATCACCCTGCGCGACCTGATCTTCGAGGTTGGGGGCGGCATGACCGGCGACCACCAGTTCAAAGCCGTCCAGTTGGGCGGACCCTCCGGCGGATGCCTGACCAAAGAGCACCTCGACGTTCCCGTGGACTACGAAAGCCTCAAGGAACGCGGCGCTATGATGGGCTCCGGCGGCGTTATCGTGATGGACGACAGGAAGTGCATGGTCAATGTGGCCAAGTTCTTCATGGAGTTCTGCGTTGACGAATCCTGCGGAAAATGCTCTCCCTGCCGCATCGGCCTCAAGCAGATGTACGACATTCTGGAGCGCATCACTTCCGGCGAAGGCAAAGAAGGGGACATCGAAGAACTCCAGCGCCTCGGCGAATCCGTGAACAAGCTCTCGCTCTGCGGTTTGGGGCAATCAGCGCCGAATCCCGTGCTCTCCACGATCCGCTACTTCCGCGAGGAATATGAAGCCCACATTCGCGACAAAGCCTGCCACACCAAGGTTTGCGGAGACCTGCTCCATTTCATGGTCGACAAGAACCGCTGCATCGGCTGTTCCCTATGCGCGAGAAAATGCCCCGTGGCCTGCATCAGCGGTTCCCGGGAAGACAAATACACCATCAGCCAGGTTGAATGCATCAAATGCGGCAATTGCCAGGATGTTTGCCCCGTCAAGGCCATCGACCGCATCCCCGGCATGCATGCAGACGTGGTCAGCCACAAAGCTGAACTGCTCAGGCAAAAACAACATGAGGAAGACTAAGGAGGTTCCATGTATCAAGAAATATGTGCCAAATACTCTCCTGATAAAGATAACCTGATCTACATCCTGCATGAGATCCAGGACGCCCATCCTCAGCACTACATCTCCGAAGAAGCGGTCCAGACGGTGGCGGATTATCTCCGCGTACCGCCCAACCACATCTACGGCGTGCTGACGTTTTACACCATGTACAGCACCAAGCCCCGCGGCAAGAACATCATCCGCCTCTGCGAATCACCGCCCTGCTACATCAAAGGATCGGAAAACATCCTGCGCAAGCTCAAGATATTGTTGGGCGTGGAAACAGGCGAAACGACCCAGGACGGGCAGATCGCCCAGGAGCTCTGCGCCTGCCTCGGCGTTTGCGGAAACGCTCCGGTCATGATGGTCAACAACGACGTCTATGGCGACCTCACCGAAGATAAGGTCGAAGACATCGTCGCCAAGATCAGAAGGGGGAATCAATGAAATTCTACCGCAGCCACATCCTGGTCGGCATCAACGAAACCTCGATGCAAGCAGGAGTGCAGGACTTCATAAAGGTCTTGCGCACCGAACTTGCCAGACATAACCTCCAGGAGGAGATCAACATCCTCGAGACCGGCCCCCTGGGCTTTTTCGGCAGGGGAATCTGCCTTTCGGTCTTCCCCGAAAACGTGAATTACCAGGACGCCAAACTCGAAGACATCCCCGAACTGGTGGAAGAGCACTTCCTCAAGGGGCGCCCCCTGTCCCGCCTGATGCTGGAAAGCACAGGCAAGTTCACCCCCAAGCTCAACTATGACAACCGCATCGTGCTGAAAAACTCAGGCATCATCGATCCCGAGAGCATAGACGAATACGTCGGCGCCGGCGGATACGAAGCCTGGGAGAAAGCCCTGACTCAGATGAAACCGGAAGAGATCATCGCCGAAGTCAAGAAGTCCGGCCTTCGCGGCCGCGGCGGCGCGGGATTTCCCGCCGGCGTCAAATGGAGCTTCACCGCTCCCCTCGACGCACCCCAGAAATATGTCGTGGTCAATGCCGACGAAGGCGAACCCGGCACATTCAAGGACCGCCTGATCATGGAAGGCGACCCCCATCAGCTTCTGGAAGGAATCATGATCGCCGCCCGCGCGGTTGGCGCGACCAAAGCCTGGATCTACATCCGCGGCGAATACAAGCTCTGCATCGAACGCCTCCAGAAAGCCATCGGCCAGTGCCGCGAGTACGGCATTCTGGGCAAAAACATCTTTGAATCCGGATTCGATCTGGACATCGATATCAAGATCGGCGCCGGCGCTTATGTCTGCGGCGAAGAGACTGCCCTCATCGAATCCCTGGAAGGCAACCGCGGCAACCCCCGCTGGAAACCGCCCTTCCCCGGCGTCAAAGGCCTTTGGCAGGCTCCGACCGTGGTCAACAACGTGGAAACCCTGGCCAACGTTCCCTTCATCATCAAGAACGGCGCGGATGCCTATCTCGCCCACGGAACGCCGGAATGCACCGGCACCAAGGTCTTCACCATCCTCGGCGACGTCGCCTATCCCGGCCTCTGCGAAGTTGACATGGGCACGACCCTGCGCACGATCATCAACGAATATGCCGGCGGCATGAAAAAAGGCTTCCGCTTCAAAGCCGCCCTGGTCGGCGGCGCGGCGGGCGTGTTCCTGCCTGAACGGATGCTGGACGTCAAGATGGATTTCGCCAGCCTCAACCAATATGCCGCGGTCCTCGGTTCCGGAGCCATCCTCGTGATGAACGAACATCAGAGCATCGTGGACATGCTATGGTCGATCCTGCGCTTCTTCCGCCACGAATCCTGCGGGAAATGCGCTCCCTGCCGCAACGGCTGCCAGCAGCTCTACCGCCTGATCAGCAAGATCAGGAAAGGCGAAGGCACCATGGAAGACGTCGAACTCATGCTCACGATTTCCGAAACCATGCTGCACACCAGCTTCTGCGCCCTCGGCCAGTCGCCGGTGATGGCAATCCGTTCAGCGGTCGAGAACTTCAAAGACGAGTTCCTCGCGATTACAAAAAAGTAAGATAAAAGGACTTAGAAATGGCTAAAACAGTAAACATCTGGATCGACGACCATGCCCTGGAAGTCGCGGATAATCTGACCATCATCGAAGCCGCGGACAAACATGGGATCTACATCCCCCGCCTGTGCTACCACCCCGATCTGCCGCCGACTGCCAATTGCGGCGTCTGCGTGGTCGAACTGGTCGGCAGCCCGATGCCCAAGCGCGCGTGCTGCACGCCCGTCGCCGAAGGGATGAAGATCGTCACCAACTCCAAGAAGCTGCGTTCCTACCGCAAAACCCTCGTGGAGATGATCCTCTCCAACCACGAAGTCACCTGCCCAACCTGCGCCGCAAACAACAAATGCGAACTGCAGACCCTGGCTAACAACCTCAACGTGGACCCCGAAGCCCTGCCCTGCATCTTGGACAAGGTACCCGTGGACGAGACCTCGCTCTCCATCATCCGCGACCCCAACAAGTGCATCGCCTGCGGACGCTGCATCACTGTCTGCAACGAAGTTCAGACCGTCTACGCGCTCACCATGACCGAACGCGGCATCGAATCCCAGGTTGACACCGCCTTCAGCAACGGCATGGCGAACAGCCCCTGCGTCAACTGCGGCCAATGCACAGTCTATTGCCCGACCGGCGCTCTGCGCGAACGCAACGAGATTGACGCCGTGTGGGAAGCCATCCTGGATCCCGAAAAGCACGTCATTGTCCAGGAAGCTCCCTCCATCCGCGTCTCGCTTGGCGAAGAATTCGGCATGCCTCTGGGCTCCGTCACCGCCAAGAAGATGTACGCCGCCCTGCGCAGAATCGGCTTCGACGCTATCATGGACACCAACTTCACCGCCGACCTCACCATTATGGAAGAGGGAACGGAATGCGTGACCAAACTCAAGGCCGGAGAAAAGCGCCCGCTTATCACCTCCTGCTCCCCGGGCTGGATCAAGTTCATGGAGACCTACTATCCCGATCTCGCGGACTGCGTCTCCACCGCCAAATCGCCCATGAGCATGTTCGGCGTCCTGTCCAAGACCTACTACGCCGAAGAGCACAAGATTGATCCCACCAGGATCGTCTCCGTGGCGATCATGCCCTGCACCGCAAAGAAGTTCGAAGCCCGCCGCCCCGAAATGCGCGATTCCGGATTCCAGGACACCGATTACGTCCTCACCACCCGCGAATTCATCCGCATGATCAAGGAAGCCGGCATCGACTTCGCCAACCTCAAGGATGAGGACGCCGACGAAGGCATGAGCTTCTACACCGGCGCGGGCACCATCTTCGGCGCCACCGGCGGCGTGATGGAAGCTGCCATCCGTTCGGCCTACACCCTGGTCACCGGCGAAGAGCTGGATGCGATCGAGATCAACGCCGTGCGCGGACTCGAAGGCGTCAAGGAAGCCACCATCCCTGTTCCCGGCTTCGGAGACCTCAGAGTCGCCGTCGCCCACGGCCTTTCCAACGCCCGCAGCGTCATGGACCGCGTGCGCGAAGGCCTGAAGACCAAAGGCGAATCCCCCTGGCACTTCATCGAGATCATGGCCTGCCCCGGCGGATGCGTCGGAGGCGGCGGACAACCCTACGGCAACGACATTGCCTCACGCGCCCGCCGCGGCCTCGCCCTCTATGAGGAAGACCGCGACCTGCCCGTCCGCAAGTCCCACCACAACCCCGAAGTCAAGCGCATCTACGAGCGCTTCCTCGGCGAACCCAACTCCCCGCTGGCGCACAAGCTCCTGCATACCCACTACTTCAAGCGCTCGGTCAATACCGGCCAGGTGGTGGAGGAAGTCACCCACAAGCATCACTGACGCATCGTCAGTTGAACCATATCCAAGGGCGGAACTCAGCTTCCGCCCTTTTTTTGTCTTGTTCCAGGACCTGACGCTACCAACTGCGCTCCCGGTTGCCACCCAGTCCGCGACCGGGAGGATACCGGGACGGCACTTGCGGGCAAGGCATCCGGGGAAAGGGGCGATGAGACTCCCCTGTCCGGCTCCTGATAACTGATAGCGATACAGGCGGCACATCCCCTGGCCCAACAGCCGAATATGGCTTTATGTTCCGTCCATCCCCTCTGATGGTGGAGCATTGGCGTCAGGGGGCAAAGAAAAAGGCACCCCGGGAGGGATGCCTTGTGGTTGAAATGGCTGTATGCGCCTGGTTAGTAGTCTGTGGAAGCCAGCACGCGGAAGAAATACATCGTGCCCGGATTGGGGACGCTGTATTGAGTGCCGGTGGTGGTGCCGATCTCGCTATATGTTCCGTAGGGCGTGGGGCTTGCCCAGATCTTGTAGGAGTTTGCGCCCCAAACGGCAGACCAGTTGAGGTTGATGTTGCCACCGGAGTAGCTGATCACGGGTTCGGGGATCCCGCCCAGCACGGACGCGGTGGCGAAGCTCCAGATGTCGAAGGCGGGGCTGTCGATGTCCGGGGAATCCAGCGCTTCGTTGACGGGAAGCACCGCCCAGTACCAGGTTTCCCCATAGCCAATATCCATTAGCCAGCCTAAAGCCAAAGACTCGTCTTCGGTCTCGTAATAGATATCGTCAAAGATGGTGTCAATGTCCTGGCTGGCGAAGACCTGGTAGAAAACAGGCCGTGAACCGTAGGGAGAGGCTTCCCAGATGAGCACGACTTCAGCCGGCTCGAGGCCGGTGCTCTGGTCCGCCGGCGAGATTAGGGTGACGTGCTCGGGGATCTCAAGTTCGGCGACGATCAGATTGTTTTTGCCCACGGCGACGATCTTGCCGCCCCCGGCACTGATGCTTGAGAAACGAGTGGCATTGAAGGTCAGGGCGGGGAAAGTCTCCTGTGTCCAGGTCGCGCCGAGGTCCAAAGATTTCATTAGAGACCAGGAATTGCCCAATTGGCCGGTTTCATTGCTGTATCCGCATGCCCAAAACACTCCGTTGTGGTCGCACATCACACTTGTTACCTGCGATATGGCGGACTCGGTGGCGGCGATCCAATCGCCCGGCGTGTTGCCGCCGGTTAGGGTGTACCAGATCTCTCCGTTTTCTTTGACCAGCACGCCGTTGTTGGCGTCGCGGAACCAGATGTCGCGGATATTGGCACTGCCGCCAACGGTGATCGAGGACCAGGCAGTTCCACCATTTGTGGTGATGTAAAGCAGTCCGGATCCGCTGCCGGCATAGCCGTTCAGCTCCGACTTCCAGTAAGTGCAGAAGAGGCTGTGAGCAGGATTGATATTATCTGCGAGGGAGTTCCAGGTGAGCCCGCCGTCTGTGGTCTTGGTCACCATTCCTCCCACACCGAGCAGATAAGCGGTCGTTTCGTTCAGGAAGAAGAAATCCCGATAGGACTTTGTGGAGCTAAATCCCGGTACAGTGAAAGTTGACCAGTCATCGCCGCCATTAACGGTATGGTAGATTTTACCAAGGGTTTTTCCCGTGATCCAACCTTCGTCGGCATCTTTGAAATAGCAGGCATAATAGAGGTCCACGCTACCCGGAATGCCTTTTTTTTCTACAGTCTGTCCGCCATCAGTAGTTTTTAGGATGGTGCCCTTGTCGCCTGCCACATACCAAGTGTTGGCATCCACGATGCTTGCCTGCCAGAGATCGATGGCAGTGGGAACCGTGTCTTCCCAGGTGATGCCCTGATCCTGCGAGATCGACAAGGTGCCCTGCCAACCGCAGGCAAGCAGGCTGCCGTCATTGCGGAATTTGATACCTTCAAAGTAAGGATTGAAATTGTGGGTGGCGAGTTGATATGTAGCCCAGCCATCGTCTGTCACGAGCAGACGGGCATTTCTTCCCACCGCATAACCGATATCCCCGTCCATGATCACATCCCTCATGGCGTCGGAAGTGAGGGTACCCGCCGCGTTGGGATAATGGGTCCACGTCACGCCGTTGTCGTCGCTATAGCCCAAGTATCCCTTATCTCCCAAGAGAACAACCTTGTTGCCGAAGTGGCGCACTTTGTACATTGTGGGATTTCCTGCCACGGTCAGATTTACCAGGGTCCAGTTGCTGCCGAAATCAGTGGTTCTGAGGATCTTGGACTGATCGGGGTCGCCGTTGTTGAGGGCGATGAAACCGATCCCAGAGGAATTCATGGAGATGCCATAACCAATGACAGAAGTCACGCCAACCCCCTGAAGCGACCAGGTTGCACCGAAATCCGGAGAGTAACCAATCTTGCCATCATAGCCGCAGATCCAGATTCGGCCGTCTGGAAAATAAACTGCACCATACATCCGGGTCGTACCAATCACAGCTTGCACGGAGGCAGGCCAGTTCCAGGTCGCGCCGCCGTCAGTGGTCAAGGCGACCATGCCGTCGTCGCCCACCATGATCCCATTGTTTTGATCGATGAAATCGATATCCCAAACGTCTTTGTAATCAGCCGTGGAGGCGTTGTAAGCTGGCGTCACCACGAAAGACCAGGTCAGTCCGTCGTCGGTGGATTTTGCCACGCCGCCCACATAGCCGCCCGCCCAGATGGTGTCTCCGATCTTTTCCAGGCAGTAGAAATTGGTGGGGAAAGACGCTTGTCGCACCAAGTCCCAACCAAAGGCGTGGGAGCCGGCAATGACAATGAGTGCAAGTAAAATAATTCTTTTCATAAGGGTTCTCCTATTTTATCTTAACGAGTTTGCGATTATAATTCTGTCCGTTAGCGCTCACGCGGAGGATATAAATCCCTGCCGGCAGGACATGCCCGTTTGCGTCCGTTCCGTCCCAGGCCAGGGACACGGTACCCGAGGAGGGTTGCCCATCGGCAAGTACTTTTACAAACTGGCCCCTGTGGTTGTAAACCGACGCTTTGAGGCTGGCGGGGGATTTGAGCTCAACCCTGATCGCGGTTTGTCCGGCAAAGGGGTTGGGCTGGCTGGAAACGCTGGCCAGAACAGGCACGAGTTCGTCCTGCACCGCCACGTCTCCGACGGTGAAGCTCCTCTCCGCGGCGAAGGGCGATCCGCAGAATGAATTGTCTATGGACTGGACGCTCCAGTAATAGACTCCATCCGGCAAGCCCAGCACCTGATAATAACTGCGCTGCCAGGCGTTTCCGGGGCGGGAGATCTTGCGCCAGCCTGCCGCGGTGGACATGGAACTGATGATCTCGTTGCCGCCGGGAGTCGTGCCCAGCCGGACATTGTAAGTCAAACCGGTGGCTGGGGTCTGCCCATCGACTCCGGCGTCCCAAGCCAGCACCACATCGCTGCCCACGACAACGTCGTTCAGCCCGGAAGGGGCTTGCGGCGGGGTGTTGCCCTGCGGCGCGGTGTTCAGATACAACTGGTTCCAATAAACCTGATACTCGTAGTGGCCGCTGAGACTCATATCCAGCTTGTTGTCGTTGTTGTAGTCGCCCAGCGTCATTGCCGCGTATTTGAGGTAGATCATGGTCTGCGCGTCTTCGTAGAGGGCAGTCTGGGGATTGTAGAGATAAATGTTGGCGACGGTCGTGGTGGTGGTGATCAGCCCGTTGAGAATGAGATCCGGATATCCGTCGTGATTCAGGTCGCCCCAGACCATATCGCCCTGGCGTTCGCCCAAAACTACAGATTGGGGCACTTCGGTGAAGGTGTCCGCGCCGTCGTTTCGATAGAGCCTGAACAAGCTGGATTGCTCATTGGAATATGAGCCGCTGAGGGCTACATCCAGATCGCCGTCGCAGTCGAAGTCCACCCACGCGATGCGGCTGTAGCGGAGACCGTAGAGGTCGGCGGCGATGTCGGTGAACGTGCCGTTGGCGCTGCCGCGGAGGATCTTGGAGATATAGTTGCTGCTCCCGGCGCTGCCCGTGAGGGCAATGTCCAGCCAGCCGTCGCCGTTGTAATCGCCAAATTCCGCCATGCCGTTGCGGATGCCGGGATTCATCACTTCGACAGGCGTGAACGCGAATCCGCCATCGTTGCGGAGGATATGGATGTAGCCCACGGAGGCGTTGTCGAGATCGCCGCCCGTGATGAGGATGTCCAGGTCACCGTCAATGTCGAAGTCTCCCAAACTCAAGGAACTGGAAACTCGGGGAGGTAGCTGAACGTTGGAATCAGTCAGAACTCCCCCGTTGTTGATATAGATGCGGGTTGTATCAACATTGGATGCCGCTTGCCCGCAGACAATCGCGTCGAGGTCGTTGTCGCCGTCCAAGTCTCCCCAGCGGACACTGCCGTTGCCCGTTCCCACAACATCCGTGGGAAGGAGCGTGAAATCGGACTCACCGTCGTTTCGGTAGTATTTTGAATATCCCTGTCCGGTTGTGAGGCCATAGCCGACCATCAGCAGGTCGAGATCGCCGTCGTTGTCGCAATCGCCCCAGTCGCTGTCGCTGTACCAGAGGCCGAACATGCCATCAATATCCAGGGTCAGATAATCCACCTGGGCATGGGCGGGAAACACGAAAACCAAAGCTAGCAGCATAAAACTGCAGCACAGCAGAGACACTTTGTGGTTCATGGTAAACCCCTCAGCTTTTTTTCAATTCTGCCGGAGAGCGCGGATTGTGTCAATCAAAAACTGCAGGCAGGATTGTGAGGCCGGCGGAATCTGACCGGGAACAAGGAGTTTGACAAAAAAGGGGCGCGGGAAATCTTGGCAGAAAAGACCAGAGCTGATTGGCTTTGCTGGCCTTACAACGCCAAACGAGGAAGAAATGCAAATCATCCAGATAGATGGGAACAGCCTGACATTGGAACAGGTGGAAGAAATCGCGGTCCGGGGCACGCAGATCGCGCTCACTCCGGAGTGCCTTGCCCGGGTGCGTCATTGCCGCGCTTATGTGGACAAGGTAATTGAACGCGGAGACATTGTTTACGGGCTGACCACCGGTTTTGGTAAGTTCAGCACTGTGACGATTCCCCAGGAAAACATCGCCGAGCTCCAACTTAACCTGATCCGCAGCCACGCTACAAATGTGGGAACGCCATACTCCAAAGAGCAGACACGCGCGATCATGCTGTTGCGCGTTAATGTGCTTGCCAAAGGTCATTCCGGCATTCGTCTGGAGACTCTATCCGCTTTGAGATCGGAAGAGCACACGTCTGAACTCCAGTCACCGCTCATTATCT
>CAZKAA010000052.1:0-17982 GCA_964550575.1 uncultured Candidatus Cloacimonadota bacterium | reverse complement strand
CTGGTCTAATTCGCGGACGGCAGGCTGGCGCAATGGCTTTCCGGCAATCCGCCGGTCACGCTGCTGTTCAGCTTCGCGCTGGCGATCACGATCGGAACGATCTTGCTGATGCTCCCCGTGTCCAGCGTGCAAAACAGGGTGACACCGTTCGTGGACGCGCTTTTCACCTCGACCTCGGCGACCTGCGTGACCGGGCTGGTGGTGGTCGATACAGGCAACTACTGGAGCACGTTCGGCCAGTTGGTGATCCTCCTGCTGATCCAGATCGGCGGGCTGGGGATAATGACCATATCGACGTTTTTCGCCCTGCTGCTGGGTCAAAGCATCAACCTCAAACTCAAGAACGTGATGTATCAGATGGTGGGCGGCTCGTATTCGGTCAATATCATCGGGCTGCTGAAAAACATCGTGGTCGTCACGCTGCTGATCGAGTCGTTCGGGGCGATGCTGCTGTTTGTCACCTTCGTGAGGCAGTTCTCGCCGCTGAAAGCCATCTACATCTCCGTGTTCCATTCCGTATCCGCTTTTTGCAACGCGGGGTTTTCGCTTCTGCCTGGCAATCTGGCGGGATATCTGAGCGACCCTGTGATCAATCTGACCATTCCGTTGCTGATCATTCTGGGAGGTATCGGGTTCACGGTGTTGATCGATCTGCATAGGTATATTTTTGTTAAAGATAGGATACACAAGTTAAACCTACACTCCAAAATAGTGTTGATAACCACACTAATTTTGATTGGCTTAGGCTTTGTTTCTTTTTTCATGTTCGAATTTTACACCTCGATGAAGGGCTACAGCCTGATTCAGAGGATCATGGCATCGTTTTTCCAGTCCGTGACAACCCGCACGGCAGGCTTCAACACGATCAACATCGGTTTGCTGAGCAAGCCGGCGGTATTGGTTGCCATCGCGCTGATGTTTGTGGGGGCGTCTCCCGGTTCGACCGGCGGCGGGATCAAGACCACGACCTTCGCTTTGCTGGCGCAGTCGATCATTTCTCTGATCAAGGGCAGGCGGGACATGACCATGTTCAACCGCAAGATACCATTGGGCAATTTCCGCGAAGCGACAGGGCTGACGATGCTTTCCGCCCTCATAGTGGTCAGCGTTCTGGTGTTTTTGCTGATGCTTGAACCCCACAGCTTCGAAAAACTCGCTTTTGAGGCCGTATCGGCTTTTGGAACGGTCGGTCTATCCATGGGGGTCACGGAGAAACTCAGCGCCGCGGGCAAGCTGTTGATCACGCTGCTGATGTATGTGGGGAGGGTTGGCCCGCTGACCATGATCTACGCTTTCGCGATCCGCAAGAAACGCACAGATATAAACTACGCCGAGGAAACGATCGCCATCGGTTGACGAGGAGCTATAATGGCAAGATACGCAGTGATTGGCTTGGGGCGGTTTGGAATGACAGTCGCCAAGACTTTGTCAGAGAACGGGATGGACGTGATCGCCATCGACCAGAACCAGGCATTGGTGGACGAGATCAGCAAATCAGTGGCGCAGCCGATCTGCTTGGATTCCACGGATGAAACGAGCCTGAGAAACCTTAACCTGACGGAAGTGGACGCGGTGATCATGGGCATTGGGAGCAACATTCAGGAATCCATCCTGACCTGCGCGATCCTGAAGAAGATCGGGGTCGGGATTATCTACGCCAAGGTCGAGAATAAGCTGCACGGCAGAATCCTCGAACTGATAGGAGTCCAACACATCATCCTGCCTGAGGAGATGGTGGGCGACCAACTGGCAAAAACCCTGATCTCGAAGAACATCCTCGAGTATTTCCAACTCTCAGGCGGATATATCGTGATCGAGATGCTCGCACCGGCGGACTTCGTGGGCAAGACCCTGCAGGAGTTGGCGCTTCCGACCAAACGAGGAATCAACGTGTTGGCAATCAAGTACCACTACCTGACCGTGACGGACGAGGGCAAAAACATGATCGAGCAGAGGCACAACGACATGCCAGGCGCCAACGACATCATCAATGACGGCGACGTGCTCATCCTGATGGGCAAAAAATCGGCGATCGACAAACTCATCTACGACTCCGCCAACAGCAAGGAAGAATAATGAAACGCACCATCCGCTCGCACTATAAAATGCTTTTGACCATCCTGCTGGTGATGGTATTTTTGGAGTCCCTGCTCCTATTGGCCACCATCGGGCGAGCCAGGGACCTGGCTACACTCAGCGGCAACCTCCAGACGATCATCATCATTTTCATATTCGTGATTTTCGTGTATGTGGTGATGATCTTCAACTCCATTCCAAGCCGGCTGAGAAAATCCCTGCTGGCGATCCGCAACGTGATTAAAGAGATCTCGCACGGCAACTACCAGTTTGAGATCAAACCGGAACTCTATGACGGCGACAAGAATATCCAGGACCTGCTGGAAGACCTGCAAAAGATGCTGGTTATCCTGCTCAAGTTCGACCAGTCCAAGGCGGACAAAATTTATGAGCACCATCAGCGGATACTGCTGCTGATTAACCTGCTGCCCCAGGGCGCGCTGATCACGCTCGCCAACGGGGAGATCAAGTATTGCAACGACGCGTTGCGCAGACTGCATCCGGAACTGACGGAAGACGCCAATATCAACGAACTCCTGTTCAAGGACAGCTTTGACCAGAAGGTGTTCGCCAAGATCTCCGAAGCCCTGCGCTATGGCAACAACCTCTACGACCACAAGATCCCGGACGCCAACTATCAGCGCGTGGCAAGGATCAACGGGTCGATCGTGCGCAACCGCAAGGGAGTATCCACCGGCGGCGTGTTCATTATGGACTTTGATGGACAACCAGCGCAGAATTAAGATCAGATTCGACCGGGAGCGCGCGGAAAGGCTTGACAAGTATCTGGTGGAGATGAAAATCCAGGAGCTTTACAGCCGGACATTCATAGAGAAACTTATCGAAGAGGACAGGATCCTGGTCAACCTGATCCCGGTGAAGAAGAGCTACCAACTCCAAAGCGGCGACGAGATCGACGTCTCGCTTCCGGAACTTCAACCCTCTGAGGTGACACCCCGCAACATCCCTCTGGATATCGTCTATGAAGACAATGACCTGGCAGTGATCAACAAAGAGCCGGGCATGATCGTGCATCCAGGATACGGCAACCCGGATGAGACGCTGGTCAACGCCATGCTGTTCCATTGGGGGGAAAATCTGTCCAGCGGAAGGGAAGTGAACCGTCCGGGCATAGTGCACCGGCTGGACAGAGGCACATCCGGGCTGATGATCATCGCCAAGAACGACCCCGCCCAAGCCGCTTTGAACGAAATGTTCGCCAAGCGGGAGATCGAAAAAACCTATCTTGCCATCACCACCGGAATTCCCGATCCCCCCGAAGATACGATTGAGACCGGAATCGCCCGCAGCCTGAATAATCCGCGTAAGATGGCGGTTTCGGACGAAGGGCGACTGGCAATCACCCGCTACCGGATCATCAAGTATTACCACTATTTCTCGGTTGTTATGGTGAGACTGGAAACCGGCAGGATGCATCAGATCAGGGTTCACTTCGCCCACCGCAACTATCCGCTGCTGGGCGACCTGCTTTACAACACGAGGCGTCAGGTTCATTCCGTGGTGCCGGAAAACATGAAGCGCAAGGTCACGGAACTACTCACCACGCACTTGTTGCGACAGGCTCTGCACTCCTGGAGGCTGCGCTTTGTCCATCCCCTAACCGGAAAGAACCTCGACCTGACGGCTGACCCTCCGGAGGACTTTGGCTACGCGCTGCATTGGCTGGATACTTATTTTGCGATTGACACGGACAGCAGAGATTTAAAATCGGCCCTTAAAGATAATTACGAGTGGTGAAATGACGCACAAGAAGAACGATACTTTTTGCACGATAGAGGAAGCGATCGAGCAGATCTCCTCCGGCAGGATGCTGATCGTGGTTGACGACGAGAACCGGGAGAACGAAGGCGACCTTTTGATGGCCGCGGACGCGATCACTCCCGCGCAGGTCAACTTCATGATCTCACAGGGCAAAGGCTTGCTCTGCGTTCCCATGGAAGCAGAATATCTGCAGCGGCTCAATATTCCGTTGATGACAACCTCAAACACAGACCGGCACGGGACGAAGTTCACCCTCTCGGTGGATGTGATCGAAGGCACGACGACCGGCATTTCCGCGTCGGAAAGAGCCAAGACCATCCGCGCCCTGGCAAACGAGCAAAGCCAGGCTGGCCAATTCATGAGACCGGGGCATATCTTCCCCCTCCTTGCTGAAAAAGGCGGCGTTCTCAGGCGCGCAGGGCACACAGAGGCAGCAGTCGATCTCGCCAAACTGGCTGGCAGGGCTCCCGTGGGCGCGATCTGCGAAATCATCAGGGAAGACGGAGAAATGGCGAGGCTGGACGACCTTATCCCCTACGCCAGGCAGCACGACCTGAAGATCATCACCATCGCCGACCTCATCAGATATCGCAGGCACAAGGAGAAACTGGTCGAGAGAGTTTCCCGCGCCAAGCTGCCGACGCCTTACGGCGAGTTTGACATTATGACCTACCGCAGCACGGTGTCCGACGAATACCACCTTGCCTTGGTTTTGGGAGACGCGAGGCATCAGGATTCCGCGTTGGTCAGAGTCCACTCCGAATGCCTGACCGGGGACGCCCTACACTCGATGCGCTGCGATTGCGGAGAGCAGTTGAAGCGATCATTTGAGATGATCTCCGAAGAAGGCGCAGGGGTCATCCTCTACATGCGCCAGGAGGGACGCGGCATCGGACTGATCAACAAACTACGCGCCTATCATTTGCAAGACGAGGGAAGAGACACGGTGGAAGCGAATCTGGACCTCGGCTTTCCCGCTGACCTCCGCGATTACGGGATTGGAGCCCAGATTCTCAAGGAACTCGGGCTGAAAAAGATTCGCTTGCTAACCAACAATCCCAAGAAGATTATCGGTCTTCAGGGCTATGGCCTGGAAATAGTTGATCGCATACCTTTGGAGATCCCTCCGCGAGAAACGAACCTGGGGTATCTGCAAACCAAAAAAGCCAAAATGGGCCACATCCTGAACGATGTATAAAGCAACCTGTTCGCCAAGCCTTGATATTAGGAGAATCATATGATCTTTCTCAAAGGCCTGCTGTTCATACTATGGAATATCGCGCTGGGATCGCTGCTGATCTATTCGATCAAGTGGTTCCTGTTCAATCCCAAACCCCGCAAGTTCCTTGGCATCCGCAATCCGCTGACGCCCGGTTTCCTCGTACGCAAGAGAGACTGGCTGTTCAACAAAGGCAGAGACCTGTTGCACGACTATCTGGAACAAGCCAGCAACGAAGCGATGAAAAACGGGTATCTGCATAGCTGGGAAGAGCAGATTTGGAAAACGGCGTGGGAAAAGACGGATTTCGTCGATGAGTGGAGATTCATGCCCAACTCAGTCAAAAACAAGATCCATGAGGCAATCGCGGGACTGGCAAAATCCATGGGCTCGAAGATTCTCCGCAAGACAGTGCCTCATTTCATCGAACAACTGCGGCTGGAGCACAAGATTGACGAACTTGACGCCCAGTTCAGCATCGAGTTTATCTACAAATATTTCCGCCGTTACGTCTACAGGCCTCTGTTACTGGCGTTTTTGGCCATTAACTTCATCATCGGGCTGTTGAATATGATCCTGTATCTGATCATCGCCTGAGCCTCAACGGCATTTATCAGAGCTATTGAGCCCGGGACTTGACATTGGCCCGGGGTTGAGCATCTTATTAGTACAGTTTTTATTGGGAGTGCAATTAAATGGAAGAACAAGTAAATAGAATACCCAGGACCCTGCCGGTTCTGCATATAAACAACGTGGTGATGTTCCCGTATCTGCTGATGCCTCTGGTGGTCACAGACGAGGAGTCCAAGCTGGTCATCGATCACGCCCTGGCTCAGGATAAGACCATGGCGTTCTTTCTGGACCGGGATAAAGACAACCCCACGGATCTCGGTCTGCACGAGATGGGGACCTCCGTCACAATCCTGAGGATGTTGCGCAACCAGGACGGATCGATCAGCCTGCTTTTGCAAGGCACTTCGCGGATTCGCCTCCAAAAAGCGGTGCAGAGAGACCCTTTCATAATGGTGGACGTGGAAAGCGTGCCGGAACAACATTCGGAAGACACCGAGATCCATGCCTACAGAACGGTTGCCATTGAACTGATGGAGAAAATCGCTTCGGAGAGCACTCTCCTCAACACGGAGATGATCAGCGGGCTCAGAAACATCAAGCAAGCGGGTAGGGTTGCGGACATCATCGCTGGCAACCTCGATCTCCAAATCGAAGACAGGCAGACGATCCTCGACACGATTGACCTTAAGAAAAGGTTCAAGCATCTGAATAACTGCCTTGCCGAAATGATCAAGCAGATGAGGGTTGAAAACCACATCCGCAGCAACATCCAGCTTGAAATGAGCGAAGATCAGCGCCGCTATTACCTCAGGGAACAGCTTGACGCGATCCGCAAGGAGTTGGGCGAAAGCGACGAAGTTAGCAAAGAAATACTCAAATGGACGGAACTGATTGAGAAGAACGACCTTCCTGATTACGTTCGCGATGTCGCGATGGAAGAACTGGAGCGCTTATCCACGATGCAGCCGGCTGCCAGCGAATACGCCGTGGTGCGCAACTATCTGGACTGGATCGTCAACGTTCCGTGGAGAGTTTACAGCAAAGACAGGCTGGATTTGAAGAAAATTTCACAAGTCCTCACCCATGATCATTACGGGCTGGAAAAGCCAAAAGAGAGGGTGTTGGAGTATATCGCCGTCAAGAAGCTCAAAGGTTCGCTCAAAGGACCGATCCTTTGTTTCGTGGGCCCTCCCGGAACGGGAAAGACATCCATCGGCAAATCCGTGGCGAGAGCTCTGAACCGCAAGTTCATCCGCATGTCTCTGGGCGGTATTCACGACGAAGCTGAGATCCGAGGCCATCGCAGAACCTACATCGGCGCCATGCCTGGCAAGATAATCATGGAGATCAAGCGGCAGGGAACAGCGAATCCTGTGTTTATGCTGGACGAGATCGACAAGCTGGGACGGGACTTTCGCGGAGATCCGGCGGCTGCCCTGCTGGAAGTTCTTGATCCCGAGCAAAACCACAGCTTTGTGGATAATTATCTGAATCTGCCGTTCGACCTGTCCGAAGTGATGTTCATCACGACCGCCAATTCGCTGGAGACTATCCCTCCGGCACTTCGCGACCGCATGGAAGTGATCGAGTTCACCAGTTATCTGGAAAACGACAAGATTGAGATCGCCAGACACTATCTGATTCCCAAGGAGCGAGACAACAACGGTTTGGCCAAGCATCCGGTCAGCTTCAGAAAATCTGCATTGCAGGAACTGATCAGATACTATGTGCGTGAAGCGGGAGTACGCAATCTGCAACGACGGATCGGATCAGTTTTCCGCAAGATAGCCCGCGAGGTCGCAGAGGGATCGAAACAGGAATTTACGATCACCGCCCAGAATATCAGCGAATATCTGGGACCCCGCAAGTTCACGCTTGAACTTGCCCATCGCAAACCGGAGATCGGGATCGCAACCGGACTCGCCTGGACGGGCTATGGTGGAGAGATACTATTCTGCGAGACAAGCCGCATGCCTGGAAAGGGAGGAATCATCCTGACCGGGCTGCTCGGCGAAGTGATGAAAGAATCGGCGCGTATAGCTGTCAGCCACCTCAAAGCCAACCACGCCCGTTATCTCATTGATCCGAAGGATTTTGAGAAGTACGACATCCACATCCACCTTCCCTCAGGCGCGGTACCCAAGGACGGTCCCTCAGCTGGAATTACCCTGACAACCGCGCTAGCTTCGTTGCTGTCCGGCCGAAAAGTCAAGCATGACATCGCCATGACCGGAGAAATTACTCTGACCGGACAAGTTCTGGGCATTGGGGGACTAAAGGAAAAGATGCTCGCCGCCAAACGCGCGGGAATAAACGAGATCATTATTCCGAAAGAGAATGAAGAGACCCTGAGCGATTTTCCCGCCGACATCCTATCAGGTATGAAAATTCATTTCGTGGAGCATGTGAAAGAAGTGCTGGCACTGGTTCTGATAGATCAGCCCAAAGACGCGATTAAAGCAAGAAGCAGGAAGCAGCTAAGCGCGGGCTTGTAATCGTATATGGAACGCTTCCCCAACATCATCATGCTATTGAATCTGCCAGGGGAATATATCCCCAAGGCGGAGTTCGTGCTCAGGACCTTTTGCTATCTCCTGCGTTTGAATCCCGCTTTCGTTTACGGCAGGCATTATGAGGGAGCGCATCTTTATTACGGCCCCAAAACCGGGCGGGACTATCCATTGCGAATCCACTACGAGGAAAGCACGGCCGGCTTCTTTCAAGAAAGGGATCTGTATCCCTTGGACAAGGTTGATTTCTGCCTTTTTCGCAAGGAGTACATCCCATTTCTCTTTTCGCTTCCCGGCGCGGTTTTTTCCTTCAGCCAGGAGAACGTCACTTTTCGAAAAGACATAGTAGCCAGCGCGTTTTACTTTTTGACCTGCTGGCACGAGTTCATCCTCGGCCACCATGGCGAAACCAGAGGCAGGGTGGACTTTCGGCAGTCGTTACAATACCGCTGGGACTTCACAGATATCCCGGTAGTAGATGTGTATTGCCAGATGCTTCTTTACGCTTTGGGGATGTATCTGCCGCAATTCATCAGGCCGATCACCTGGAGCAAGGAACGCCGCTTCTCCGTGTCCCTATCCCACGATATCGATTACTGGAACTACTGGGTGGGAGAGCAAAAAATCTCCGCTTTCAAATACAACCTGCGCACATTCGCCAAGCGACCGGTCACAGCCACATACAAACTGCTTGGCCACACAGTGCATAAAAACCTGATACACAACCCTCACCGACAGATGAGTTGGATCCTCGAACGGGAACGCAAACTGCATGTCAGAGCAACCTGGTTCCTGTTTGGCAAGGACAATTTCGAAGATCAGCGGCAGAACTATATCGCAGATCCAAAGATAAGCGGACAGCTATTGAAACTCCTTGACGGTCAGGAAGTTGGCTTGCATGGAAGTCCCGCCTCAGCTTATGATGCCGAAGCCCTTCGCACGGAAATGCAAGCTCTGAAAACAGCCGGATTTAGTGTTACGGGATATCGCTCCCATTATCTGAACTTCGATTACCAGCAAAGCTTCAGGATACTTGAGGAAGCGGGAATCAAATATGACTCTACTCTCGGCTATTGGGAGCATATTGGATTCCGGGCTGGCATTTCCTTTCCATTCTTCCCCTATAACATTGAAGAGAACAGGCCCTTCCGCGTTCTGGAGATTCCCCTTATCGTGATGGATACCACGCTTTATTCCAAAAAAGCGATGAACCTAAGCCCCGTAGCGGCCAAACGCAGGCTGAAAGCGCTGGTCGACCTCGCCGATAAATATCAGTCCCATCTATCCCTGCTTTGGCATAATGTATCCTTCGACCCAATAGATTATACTTTTTGGGCTGGTGTTTACTGGAGCGTATTGCGCTATGCCCTTGGCAAAGATGCCTGGGTAACTTCGTTGCACGACATCTACACCGAAAGGATTAACATAAACTAAGGTAACCCAAATGTTTAATAAGATCATCTCATCGCTCTGGAAAGCCTGGTTCGTCTTCCTGATGTTTCTGACGGCTTTGATCCTGCCCTTCCTGCTGCTCCTCTCCCCCATCCTGCCATTCAAGGCCAATAGATATCTTGCCTGGCTGGTAGCTTCCAATTGGGGACGCATCACTGTCCGCACGACCGGCTCCCGCGTGATCTTTGAAGGCAGGGAACTTTTACCGAAGCACTCGCAGCTTTGCTTCATGGGAAACCATCAGGGATTCTTCGATATCCCGGCTTTTTTGGGCTATCTGGGAAGACCGGTGGGATTCATCGCCAAGCAGGAGCTTTTCAAGGTTCCCGTCCTCAGCCAATGGATGCGCCAGTTGCCCTGCGTGTTTATCGACAAGAAAACTCCCCGCGAGACGATCGTCTCTTTCCAGCACAGCGCGGAGATAATAAAGAAAGGTTGCCCCATTGTTATTTTCCCCGAGGGGGGACGCAGTTTTTCCGATACCATGGCTGATTTCCATCTCGGTTCGCTCAAGCTTCCCCAAATGGCGGGAGCAACGATCGTTCCCTTCGCGATCAAGGGTACCTGGCGAATTTATGAGATTGACAAGGGAATACACCCCGTAACCATCCGCATCAGAATCCTCCCGCCCATCACCCCCCAAGACCCAATCTACAATGATAAAACTGCTTTGCTGAAGCATCTTGAGGACCTGATCAGGAAAAACGTCGAAGAGATGTGAGTTCTACTGACGTAGAAAACTAAGCCAGGCAGATTTGTCTAATAGCCCAAAGTTTGCCCTTGCACATGAGTTTCTTTTCAAGTTAATGCTTGACACATAGGTAAGCGGAGATTCCCTCGCCCCAATATGACTGATCAATCCATATTGTTTAAGTTGACAACAGTTTCCAAGGAACCGCGCAGATGATGGCAGCAATGGTCCTTTTTTGGCTTTCATCCGCAACGCTCGCGTATCACATGGTCGGATACGGGATCATCCTCTATGCGATCAACAAAGTAAAAAAGAAAAGACATGCACCCCCAACCATAGAACCTGAACAGATGCCCCGGGTGATTGTGCTTTGCGCTGCCTATAACGAAGAGAAATCCATCGGAGAGAAGATCGAGTCATTTCTAGGGCTTGATTATCCATCAGATCGGATCAGCATGATCGTGGTCTCTGACGATTCGACCGACAGGACGAATGAGATCGTGGAAAGCTATGCAGAGAGGAATGTTCGCTTGATCGTCCAACAACCGCGCAAAGGCAAACAATCTGCGCACAATCTCGCTTTGGCGGAACTGGATTGCGATTATGTTGTGTCCACAGACGCCAATTCAATCTTCGACCCTAAAGCTGTGCGGATTATGGTCAGCAAGATGTTGTCCGCCCCCAATATCGGAATGGTGACCGGAGAGCTGAGGTTGTTTAGAAAGGGCGAAAAAGCCTCCGGAGAAGGACTTTACTGGAAGTATGAAGCGTTTTTAAAAAGAATGGACAGCCAGTTCAAATCCGTGATCTGCGCCAATGGCTCTTTGTATATGATCAGAAGGGAACTTTTCACTGAAGTGCATCCCGGAACGGTTGACGATTTTGAACGAACGCTGCAAGTGATGGAAAAAGGATTCCGCGTTGCGTATGAACCAAATGCCTGGGTTGGCGAAGAGGAAACCGAAAGCGCTAATCAGGAGATCTCGCGCAAGGTGCGAATCATTACCCGTGAGTGGCAAGCCATGGGCAGACATCTTATTCTGCTCAATCCCTTTCGCCATCCCAAGATAAGTTTCCTGCTTTGGTCCCATAAGCTTCTGCGTTGGCCGTTCTTTGTTTTTGTGTTGACAATATTCATCACATCGGGTTTATTGATATTCAATCCTGTTTACCTGACTCTCTTCATCCTGCAAACGCTATTCTACGCTTGGGGAGTGATTGGACTTATCGCGCAGCGATCCGGCTGGCATCCGCCGTTATCGGGGATAGCCAGTTATTTCGTGGCTATGGTTTATTCATCAGCGATGGCAATGTATAACCTGGTCCTGAATCGCAGCACAGGAATGTGGAAACCAATTCGTTAAGGAAGTAGCTTTATGAGCAAAGTCAAATTGGGCTTGATCGGTTGCGGGCGCATCTCGAAGAATCATTTGGACGCCGTATCCCAGATCCCGGAAGCGCAGTTCGTGGCAGTATGTGACATCAGGGAAGACAAGGCAAAAGATGTTGCGGAAGCATACGAGATCAAATCCTGGTACAAAGATTATCACGAGATGCTGGAAAAAGAAAAACTAGATGCAGTTAGCATCTGCACACCCAGCGGTTTGCATCCCCAGATGGGAATCGATGTCGCCAAGCATAAGTTCAACGTTATCACCGAAAAACCGATGGGCATAAACATCGAGGGAGCGGACAAGCTTATCCGCGCATGTGACGATAACAAGGTCAAGCTTTTCGTGGTAAAGCAGAACAGATTGAACAGCACAATGCAGCTCTTAAAAAAGGCAATCGACAAAAACCGTTTCGGGCGGATTTATCTCGCTCAATCAAACGTTTTCTGGCAAAGGCCCCAATCCTATTATGACGCCGAGAAATGGCGCGGAACATGGGAATTTGACGGCGGAGCTTTCATGAATCAAGCCAGCCATTATGTTGATGCCATGTATTGGTTGCTTGGAAATGTGGACAGTGTCATGGCTTATACAGCCACGATGTCCCGCAGGATTGAAGCTGAGGATACAGGATGCGCCATTCTGCATTTCCGGGACGGGCTTATCGCGACAATCAACGTTACCATGCTAACCTTCCCCAAAAACTTTGAAGGCTCGATCACGATAATCGGGGAAAAAGGCACAGTAAAACTTGGCGGTGTCGCAATTAACAAGATCGAGAAGTGGGAGTTTGAGGATTACGACGATGATGACAAGATCGCCCAGGACGCAAACTACCAGCCCCCCAACGTATATGGATTTGGGCACAATCCATATTACCGCAACGTAGTTGACGTTCTTCTGGATCGCGGAGATCCCTCCACAGACGGCAGGGACGGGAGGAAATCCGTGGAGATAATTCAGGCCATTTACCTTTCGGCGAAGACAGGAAAACGAGTTTCCTTACCGCTGTAAAACGTAGTAGAGACAAAAAAGAGCAATGGGCAGTCCATTGCTCTTTCGTTTTAAGTAAAGGAGCCGGGCTTACAGCCTGACAGCCATTATAGAACCCTGGTTCAGCTTCAAAGCCGGTTCGCCACGAATCATCATGACGATTCCAAGCTCAATTCCACACTGAGGACATGCAGGTCTCGAAAAAGTCGCTCTGCCGGACATTCCAACATTATCTTCACTTAGCCTACCCAGCATGCACTTGATCAAACGGCCTTTGCCTGCTTTATAATAGCGGAACAACGTGTATCCGCATTTGCAGTTGACTTCAATGATCCTGCCAGTTCGCAAGCATAAACCTCTATAAATCCTGTCCTGATGATGTGTGTTTTTTACGTTTGCCTATTTCGGAGCCAGCAACTCCCTTAGATGGGTTACATAGGCTTCCGCTCCACCATATTGATAACCGGTTCTGGCGATCTCTTTCCCAGCGCTATCAACCAACACAATTGTAGGATAACCTTCAATGCCGTACTGGGACGCCAATTCGTGGTTAGCTTGCTGTTCCGCTGCCGGCAGTTTTTTCTTCATGGGGAAGTCAATCGTCAATAGAATCAGATCGTTTTGCGCGTAATCCAAGAAAGCATCCTACGAGAACACCTCGTTGCGAAGCTTTATGCACCAGGAACACCAATCTGAGCCGGTGAAGTTAATCAAAACGGGTTTACCGGTTTCCTTCGCGTATTGCAGGGCGAGGCTATAGCTGGTAATCCAAGAACCGGGAGCATAATCTGATTTTATTGCGTCCTGGGTTTCGTTTGCCTGCTCCAGCGGTGCCTGTTCGTTGTTGTTTTCATCATCAGCGTCATGGGATGAGCTATTGGCCTTGCAACTGATCAGCACCACCATGAGGATTATAACAATAACCAGTAACCGGTTCATGATTCCAACTCCTTGTCATTCAGAAACACTTTGACGTTTATATTCGCAGCCCGCTTCAACATAGCGTAGACTCCGCAATAACGGTCTACGGAAAGATGTACTGCTTTAATCAGCTTCTCCGGTGGCAAATCCTCTCCGTGGAAATGAAACAGCATGCGTATGGTGTGGTAAACAATTGGGTGGTCATTGGTGGAATCAGCTTCCACATCGACTCTAAACTGATAATTCTGTACTCTCATCTTCTCAAGGATCGACACTACATCCATACCCGAGCATCCGCTCAAGGCTGCCAAAATCAGCGGTTTTGGCCTGGGGCCCCTGTCCATGCCTCCCCATTGGGTATCAGCATCCATTATTACGTGATGTCCGCTTACTTCGGCATCGAAGGTCATCCCTCCCGTCCAGGTCATTGTTGTTTTGGAACTCATCAAATCTCCACTATAGTTGCCTTCAATACCTCTTCATACTTTTCAACGTATGTTTTCAGGGATTTGTAAATACCCTCGAGATCCTTTTCGGGGATCTTGCCCATGATTTTTTTCTGCTGGTCAACAACTGTCTGCTGGCTGTTTTCAGCAAGCTTTTTCCCCTTGTCGGTGATTATCGCGAACCAACAACGGCGGTCTTTCTCGGAGGGCTTGCGAACGACCAGCTTTTTACTGACGAGGTTGTCCATGATCCTGGTGATGCGACTGTGCGAGACACTCAGCACTTTTGCCAGTTCATTCATATTGACCGGTGTCTTGACCATGAACAGGTGATTGAGCAGTTGACACTCCATCTTGCCTGCCTGCAAGCAGGCTTTTTGCGCATAGTCAATTTCGCTTAGCACGACTTGCAGCCGTGTGATAAGGTTGTGAAAGTTCTCGGGTGTTACTTTCATTTTAAGCTCCTTTGCTTATTTTATCTGCAGCAGCCGGTTGATCTTGTCCCGGTCGAAGCCGACTACAGCGTTATTGTCAATCCAAAGCTGCGGAACACCTATTTGACCAGTCTTCCTCTGCATATCCTGCAGGGCCTTGGCATCTGTTGAGACGTCTATATATTTAAAAGCTTGTCCATGGGAGCTTAGATATTCTTTAACTTTCTTGCACCATGAACAACTTGGCGTACCAAACACAACTATCGTATGTTTCATAATCCTACCTCACGAATACAATTATAATATGTCTTTTTCACAATGCAAGGAAATTTTTAGTTTGATTAAGATTATTGATTGGATAAAAATCAACAAGATAGTTCGCATCCTGCATGGATAAACAATCTATCCTTGATACTGGTATACGTTAATCCTACAATTGGTGAATGCAAAAGTATATTTTTATATGATAGTCGTAAGTAGATGAGTTTAGAAATAATTGTTCGTGGCATTCCGAGGGGGAGTCTGGATATGATCCGCATAAAAAATACTTGCCATAATGTACGGGGGCCAATAATGGGAACGAAGAGGAACAATGCGATGGCAACGATTTTTTTCTGCACAGACTGCGGATTCGAAACAACCAAATGGAGCGGTAAATGCCCCTCCTGCGGCAGTTGGGGAACAATCAAGGAAAGCAACCGCGTAACCGGAAAACCCGCCAAGGGCGGCAGTCCGGATCATAACGCTCAGAAACCTCAGAGAATAAAGGACATCAAATACTCCGAAGTCACCAGATGGGCGACCGGTATTAAGGAGTTCGACCTTGTTATCGGCGGAGGAATAGTTAGCGGGATGCTTGTTCTGATCGGCGGTGAACCGGGCATCGGTAAATCAACTCTGATGCTTCAGTTATCGCAATGGATGGGGGAGCAGGGGAAGAAGATACTATACGTATCCGGTGAAGAAAGCGAGGAGCAGTTACACCTTCGCAGCACCAGGTTAAAGATATCCAGCGAAAACATCTGGCTCCTATGCACCAATGACGCAGAATTGATCATCTCTACCGCTGAAGAGCACCAGCCGGACATCCTGATCGTTGATTCCATCCAATCGGTCAACCTTCCCAGCCTGGATTCGATCCCGGGAAGCATCACCCAGTTGCGCGAAACATGCAACCGGTTGTTGCGCTGCGGAAAAACACTTCACATGCCGATATTCATGGTGGGGCACGTGACGAAGGAAGGATTCGTGGCTGGACCCAAGATCATTGAGCATATGGTTGATACTGTTCTTTATTTCGAAGGGGAGTTGAGAGGGCAATACAAGATCCTCAGAGCTGTGAAAAACAGATTCGGTTCCACTAACGAAATTGGCATCTTTGAGATGACCAATCTCGGCTTGGAACAGGTGACAAATCCCGGAAACATTTTCCTGACTGACATGGGGACACATCCGGGAACCGCTATCGGCTGCATTATGGAAGGCTCTCGGTCTTTCATCGTGGAAGTTCAATCTTTGGCGACCTCGTCAAACTACGGAACCCCCCAGCGGGTAGTTGTCGGTCTTGAACAGAAAAAACTGGCAATCCTATTGGCGATACTGGAAAAAAACCTCGCATTGTATCTGCGAGCCAACGATGTCTTCATCAACCTCACGGGCGGAATCCGCAGTTCGGATCCCTGTCTCGACCTGGCAATCCTTGCCGGCTTGATCTCCAGCCTCAAAGACACTCCCCTGCCAACAAAATCGGTGTTTATCGGAGAAGTTGGGCTCAACGGAGAAGTTCGCCCTGTCAGCCAGTTGGAATCCCGCATCAACGAAGCGTTGAAGTTAGGTTATGAAACGATATACATCTCCGCGCACGGAAAAGTTAAACAACGCAGCAAGGTAGTAAAGCTTAGAGACGTCCGGGAGCTATACACAGCACTGGATCAAGCCGGAAACCGGCTTTGAGAGGTTGATGCTTGAACCAGAATCCTGGCAAACACTCACATTGGCTTGACAGGATAAGAGCCTGTAAAAAACTTTGCGTATGAATTCCAAAATCCTGCTTCTGTCTATAATCATAGCGTTGACGATTGTCGGTCTCTATCAGTTGGTGTTTTTTTCCAGGCACGAGTATCCAGAGTATACTTTCAAAGAAGGCCAGATATCCGACATCAATCTTGTCTCCCCTTTTGATTTTCCCATCTTGAAGTCCGAAGAACAGCTTCAACAAGAAATCGATGAAGCTGTCCGAGCATTGCCAAAACCTCATAGCTTGGACACAGAAGTGGAGTTTTCTGCTTATGCCAACCTTGACGAGTTGTTCGCCTGGCTGCTTACGGGAGCGGAAAACTATGACTGGGAACAAATCAAGGCTGCCGCGCAGAATGCCGGCTATAGCTTGAACACAGATTTGGACGACCTTAATAACAGAACACCATTGATCGTTCGCTCTTACAATACAACCAGAAAGGCTCTGGGAGAAATTTACAGGCGTGGGCTTCTCGGCGAAACAGAAAGCGACAGCATCCTCTTCGTCTCTGTTAAGACCAGCGAAATAAGAAACACAAAGGATTTCTATCAGTTGCTGGATGCCAGACAAACTCTACTCGATAAGCTTGGTTCAAAGAGCGCGATTGTTGAAGTTTTAGAGGATAATCTAAGCAAGTTGTTGATGCCCAACCTTCTGCTTGACGAAGAGCGTTACGCTGAGATGAGTAATATTGCCAAAACCGGAATCAGTACCGTATCTGGACTAGTTAAGCAAAACGAAGAGATTATTAGGAAAAACCAACGCCTTAGCGAGCAGGATATCCTCAAATTGAACTCATTGACCAGGGAGTATCAAAACAGGGGAAACAGAACTCCACCTATAATTCAACTCGCAAACTTCACCGGTCTTCTATTCTTCGTGTTTATCATCCTGTTGTTCTTTAACCTGCTCTGCGCGAGATTGCTCAAACAGGAACTGCAAGGGCTGAATAGCGCGATTTTCTTGAATATGGGGTTTGTTGCGCTGATCGGGTTATCCGTTATAATAATGCGAACATTGAATCTCGAACCTCTCCACATTCCATTGGCCATTATTGTGATAAGTTCTGCGGTGATGCTGGGTTATGATTATGCGATTCTGTACACCGTTACGGGTGTGCTGCTTGTGAGCCCTTTTCTGGACTGGCAAGCGGCAAATATCATCCTCTTGCTAGCGTCGGCATTGTCCACCCTTGCTTTGATGTACAGATTTAAATCCCGTAACGATTTTTTGCGCATCTGGATGTTTCTGTTCGTTTCCCTAAATCTGATCAATCTGCTCATCACCATGTATTTTTTTACAGGCGCCAACCTGCGGGAAAGTATCTTTGCCTGGCTGCGTTCAGCGGGAATCTCGCTTGTGACGACATCCGTGTCCGTTATCGCCAGTATGGCGATCATAGCCTATTTTGAAAGAAAGTGGAATCTCGCCACCAAACAAGTGATGCTCAATCTTCTGGATTTTAACCATCCCTTGC
>CAZKAA010000051.1:0-18002 GCA_964550575.1 uncultured Candidatus Cloacimonadota bacterium | reverse complement strand
ACACCCTATCCTACACTCTTTCCCTACACGACGCTCTTCCGATCTTGACCAGGTTAGCCTCCAGCAGGAAAGCGTCGTGTTCGCTGGGGGTGAGGATGTAGTCCAGATCGGCAATGTGGCGAACCAGTTGCTCCGTTTTGGGGTCTTTTGGCGAGGAGCCAAGGTAGGACTTGATCCTGTTTTTAAGCGATTTTGCCTTGCCGACGTAGATCACTTTGCCGTTGGCGTCCTTCCACAGATAGATGCCCGGTGAATCAGGCAGCAGAGGTATCTTTTGCTCGATCAGGTCTGACGTTTTTTCCATAAGCGGGATAACGAATTCTGCAGAAAATCCAGCTTGAAAGCGGATCCCAGCAGATAAAAGAGAACCAGGCCCAAGGTGGCAAGGATCCCGTCTTTGAGCACGAGAGGCCACAGGCTTTCTACAGGGATCAGCTTTTTGGCAAAATATAGAAGAAAGAAGAGAAAAACGCAGATCGCGGCTGCTTTGAGGATATTGCCGAGGATACCGGAAAAACTTACGGCGGGTATCTTTCTGCGGATCAGATAGAGGATCAGGGAGAAATTTGCCATAGCGGTCAATGACGTTGCCAGAGCCAGTCCGCGGTGCTGCATGAATTGCATGAGGATGAAGTTGAGGACGATGTTCAACCCCACCATTGCGCCTGCCACGCGCACCGGCGTTTTGGTGTCCTTATTTGCGAAAAACAGGGGGGTGAGAGTCTGGTTGAGGCTGAAGAAGATCAACCCGATCGAATAGCAGATCAACGCCTGTTGGGTCCAGAGGCTCGCTTTGGCGTCAAACGCCCCCCTCTGGAAAACGATGCGCACCAGATCCCCGCCGAATACGAAGATCAGCGTCGTCACCGGCAGCATCACGTATGCCAGGCTGACCGACGCGAAGCGCAGATTCTTGGATAGCTCAGAAAAATCCTTCTGCGCCACCAGGCGGGAGTAGGTGGGCAATAGAACCGTCCCGGTCGAGATCGCGAACATTCCGAGCGGAAACTGGAACAGCCGGTAACCGTATTCCAGCGCGGAAATGCTCCCCACCGCGAGGAAGGATGCCATCAGGCTGTCCGCCACGAGATTGATCTCCCGGATGCCGACTCCGATCAGAGAGGGTATGAAGCGCGTCCACATCGTCCGCAACGCCTCTCCTCCAAAGCGCAGCATCACCCGGAACGGATAACCCAGTTGCCGCAGATAGGGCAGATTGATCGCCGTTTGCAGCAAACCGCCGCCAAACACGCCCCAGGCAGCCCATTCAACCAAAGCTTCCCCCTCCAGATTGAATACGAAGCGGGGAACCACCATGCTCAGGATCATGCCCAGGTTGAGCAGAGCGGAGGAAAGACCGGTCATGAAAAAGCGGTCGTGCGAATTGAGGATGGCGATCATGGTGGAGGAGAGCCCGATCCAGAACAAGTAGGGGAACATGATCCGGGTCAGGATCACAGCCAGCTTAAAGGTTTGGGGAGCGAGCCCGGGATAGAGCACCCGCACGATCAGAGGCGCGAAGGCAATGCCCGCTGCGGTGAGAATAAGCAGGAAAAAGGTCAATATCCCCAGCACCTGCAGCGCGAAGTCTATTTGCTTCCTGCGGTCGCCGGTCACCCCGATCTCATTATAGATGGGCACGAACGACGCGGAAAGCGCGCCTTCGCCGAACAGGCTGCGCAGCAGATTGGGAATCTTGTAGCCAACCACGAAAGCGTCGTTGAGGAAGGTCGTGCCAAAGCAGAAAGCCATCACCTGATCGCGCACCAAGCCCATAATGCGGCTGAAAAAGATCGCCACGGTCATCATGCTGATATTTCTGGCAAGCTTGCGTTCAGACATCTGCGCCTATCCCGTAAAGACCTTGCGCAGCATTACTCCGCTGTTTACCAGAGCCAGCTGCAGATTTGCGTTGCCGTTGATCCTGCGGGTCAGGTCGCCCATCTCGCGGAGAAAGTAATAAACCCTGTCCGCGGGTGCTGACTCCGGAGTTTCCAGCATCTGGGAAGCCGAGCGGAGCAAGAAGTCCTGCTTGTCGATATTCACCAACTGCTCAGGATCGGACAGCGCGACCGCCAGATCCGATACGAAAAGGGAAACATAGCGGAGCAACTCCACCGCCGCTTCCGCGCTCAGCTTCAACGGAGGATTGCGCAACAGGCGGAACGCCGCAAGGTCGTTTCCTTCAGAGCATAGCTGCACAAGGCTGAAAGCGAGGTCGCGCAGCTCGCTTGTTTCGTTCTGCGCCATCGCGATCGCCCGCTTGACGCTTCCGTCGGCTATGCGGGATACTGTCCTGGCCTGCTCTGCGGTGATATTGAACTGGTCGGTGAGGACGCTTTCCATCACCCTCGGCGCCACGGGATGGAACGCCACGGGCTGGCAGCGTGACAGAATGGTCGGCAGCAGCATGGACAGCCTGTGGGTGGTCAAGATGATCACAGTATTTTGCGGCGGCTCTTCCAGCGTCTTCAAAAAAGCGTTCGCGGTCGCGTTATTCATGCCGTCCGCGTCCTCCACGATGCAGATGCGGTACTGCGCCTCAAACGCCGACAGATCAAGCCTTCTGATCATATAGGCAATGCTTTCACGGCGAATCTCAGCGTTCGAACTGAAATAATAATCCTGCCAGGGGCGCTCGATCCTGTTTTGGATGAATTCGCGATACTGCCTGAGGGATTCCTGCTTCTTGATCTCTCCGTCCGGGCTGAGTTCAAGGTTGGCTGAGGGAAAGACATAGATCAGGTCAGGATGGTCCAAAGCGAGGAACTTCCGGCAGGACACGCACACTCCGCAGGGGCGGAATTCGCTCTTGGAAAGGCAGTTCAGCGCCATGCCGAAGTAGAGCGCGGTGGTGAACTTGCCCACCCCGTCGATCCCGTGAAACAGGTAGGCCTGCGCGATGCGATTGTTGTTGATCGCCTGGTTCAGGATATGCAGGACCGAGTTCTGGCCCTTTATCTTGCGAAACATTCTGCGCTAACTGCTCAGACGATGGTGATTTTGCCTCTGCCGGCCTCGTCGCTCGTGCTGCGTTCAAACACCTTGTTCACATACGGGCTGGCAAACTCGGCTGCCAGGATGTCGTAAACGCGGACGTCGTGATACTTCCCGGCCATAAAAATGTAATCCCTGCGCGTGCCGACCAGCTTGAAGCCAACCTTCTCGTAGCAGCGGATGGCGCGCTGGTTGTAGCCAAAGACCTCCAGCGTGATGTTGTTCAGATTCATGATATTGAAGCCAAAATCAAGCGCCAGGGCGGTCGCCTCGGTTCCGATCCCCTGGTTCCAATAGGTCTTTTCCCCGATAAAGATGCCGAACTGGGCGCGCCGGTGAACTTCGCTGACCTCGTGCAGTCCGCAGTTGCCGATCACTTTGTTAGTGTCCTTTTCCACGATGGCGAAGATGGTTTGCTGCCTCATGAGGCGCTGCAGGGTCTCTCTTTCGTTTTCGAGGTCGATCACGGAAGAGGTGAGGAGCAGGAACTGCCCGATCTCCATGTCATTGACCCATTCGGTGTATTTTTCTGCGTCCTCAAGCGAAATCGGCGACAGATAGCATTTTTCGCCGACGAGTTTGCGGAAGTATTTCATCTATTCTCTCCCAATCCCGCGCTCTGGCGGGATCTGCGTTATTTGATACGGTTCAGGTTAATATGAGATGACAATTTGCCCGCCCCAATCTGTCAAGGTAAAATCATTATGCGTTGCCCCGCATCCAGATATGCTCAGCGAATGGGAAACTTGAGCCAGGCCAGCGATCACCCCTAATCCCGGGCAGCCTGCTTCGCGAAAGCCTCCAACTGTCCTCTCCCCGAGTCAAGGGGAGGCAAGCGGGAGGATACCCGGAACCAATCAGGCAGGGAACAAGGGTGGCTTATCTGAGTTTCAGGATCTTGCGCTGAAGGTTCTGGTTCCCGCCGGAAACCCGAACCAGATAGACTCCGTCCGACACCGGTTGCCTCCGTTCGTCAAGTCCGTCCCAAACATATTCTGTGTTTCCGGGATCGATTATGCCGCAGCAGAGGGAGCGCACTTTTTGCCCGCGCAGGTTATACACTGCGATCTCCACATGCAGGGATTTGTCCGTGGTCAGCGATAGATTCGTGGAAGCGGCAAACGGATTGGGGTAATTGGCACCCAGCGTCAGCTGCGCCTGGGGTGCTGATTCCTCAGCAGGCGAGGAACTGCCCGCGGGACTTATCCTCTGCAGCAGCAGATTGTTGCAGATCCAGGGCGAAATGTTGCGAAAGGAGGCGGCGGCCACGAATTCATCCCCGGAGCGCGAGTGTGAAATTATAGTCCTGGCATCATAAGAGCATTCGAACACCAAATTGTCTGTGGGAGTTACCAGTTGCCCCTGCGGATTGACATAGAAGAATTTGTAGCGATACTGGTTGGAAGATCTCAGTCTGGCGAATTGAAGCACATTGCCGTTTTCCAGGCCGCCGAGATAAACTGTCTGAACCTGCTGCGCGCCAAGGTGGTAGGTATGTTCGCTGAGCAATGTGCCGTCCAAAGCGCGCCGCTTGAGGTTGTAATATCCGTTGCTTCCAATGCCGGTGAAAAAGCAGTCGGGACCCACACCGACATCATGCAGATAGTTTAAGGTTCCATTCGCCAGGCCAGCGCCGGGAACCAAGGTTACGCCGTTTGGGGTGACGATCTGCTGCATGGTGATCACCTCGGAGTATTCAACGCTATAGTCTTGAAACTCATACCAGCTGCAGTGCAGGTTTTCGCCCTGGCTGAGGATGTCGAAGCCCCCCATATAATAAGGCGGTTCGCACTGGGATATCTGCCTGCCCCAGGGATCGAAGCCCGCCGCGGGAGTTCCGTCGCTGTCTATCCCCAAAACATAGATTTGGCCTATTTGCCAGGCGATGAAATTTCCGGCGATCTTACAGCCTTGCGGAGATGAATTGGGATAATCTGGATGGTCCGCGACCAGTTGAATCCCCTCCGCGGGCCAATCAACAACCCCATTGGTGAGTTTCTGCCCCCAGATGCGGCTGCTGCCGGAGTTGATGGATTTTAACCAGATGAAGATGAAACTGCCGTCAAGATACGTCGCTCTTGCTCCCGGGCTGACTCCGCTTACCGGGACAGGTTGCGGAGCCCACAGCGGACTTCCCTGTTCAGAATACAACTGCGCATGGTATTGGGCAGCCGCGCTGTCGAACCAGCCAACAAACAGGTCTCCGGCGGGAGTTACGATAAAGTTTGGAGCTATGGGGCTGGTTTGGCTCACGCAAGCGGGTGAGAGCGGCATCCCGCCCGGTCTGAACTGCACCGATCCGTCCGGCAGGACGATCTGCAACATCACCGCGTAGCGTCCGTAAGTGTTTCCCCTTTGCAGCCAGACCACCGCGGTCTTATCGCCCACAACGCGAACCTCAGGAGACAAAATGTCCGCGTAAACGCCAATATGCAGCGGTAATCCGTTTTCCCCCAGCAATTGGGTGCCGCCGGGAGTCACTCTTTGGCAATAGATCCCGCTTTGGAATGGACGCCAGTCCATCCAGACAAGCGTGACGGCATTGTTGGCGTAGCGGAGGCTTAGTTTGACCTGATGGCTCCCCTCCACACAAACAGGCAACCCGGAGACTCCCCATGTCTGTTCTCCGGCAGCGTTGACATGGCAAAGCCGGATATCGCCGATATCGTTGCCGATGTAGCACCCGCCAGCGTCGTCCGGCGTGAAGTCGATGCTGCTTTCCAATATTTCGGTGCCGCTTCCGAACAGCGGTTCACCGGCAGGGGAGACCTTCTGCAGGCGCGCGGGCTGGGACCATACTTCGCCGGAAACGAATACGCATGAGTCGGAGGAAGGGGTGAGAACCGTATTGGCGGCATCCGAACCCGCGGTACCCGCGAACATCAGCAATGGCTCAGGCCAGAGAGGAGTTCCGTCGAATCCGTACCGCTGCAGCCTGAGACCCTGCGCGTCCCACCACGAGAGCGCAAAACTCTCAGGGGTGAACATGCTGAGCCGGGGATGCACTTCACCGCCCACCTGAATACTGACCGGCTCAGGCCAGAGAATTGAGCCCAACGCGTCCAACCGCTTGACTCTGAGCTCATTTGAGGTCCGGTAGGCAACAAGTATCTCGCCAAGCGGCTGGGAAAGAATGGCCGCGCTGTTGTTGTATTCGGGATCAATAAGCATTCCGCTAACAGGCAGCAGCGCGATGCCGTTCGGGTTCAGGTGCTGGAGCACGCAACTCGCGAGATTGGAGACGTAACACAAGAACCAGACTCCGCCGTAATCATCGGCAAGCATCGTAAACCCATTGCCGGTATGCAGGAAGTTGCCTCCCGCGAACACGTGCTCATCCCAATGCTGCGTTCCGTCCGGGGATACCCTGCAGGCGCGAATGCCGGTATCCGCCTGATAGGTGTAGATAAAGTCCCCCTCCGGGGTGGCGACAACATTGCTGGCTGGCGCGTCTTCAATATCATAGCTTAGCGGCTGAGCCCACAAAGCCTGCCCTTCCTGATCGAACAGATTCAAGCAAAGCTGGTTGGTTCCCCCGACGATCTCAGACCAGGATACCAGCGTATTGCCGTTGGCGGCTGTGGCGCAGCCTCCAGTGAACTCGATATTGGGAGCTTCTACCACAACAACCGGTTCAGGCCATGCCAGTTCGGCTCCCAAAGTCAGAACTGCCAGCCACATTGGAGTCAGAAGCGCAATAAACTTCATGGGGCAACCTCACCTGCTGATGATTTACTAACTTGAAACTACACGGGCAAGGGTTATTCTGTCAAGCTTTATATGTAAAAAATCCTGCTTACCAGATGATCGTTCCCAAGTCAATCCACATTCCCCCTTGGTGCACGATCCATCTGCCAATGCGGGATGCCCCCGCCCAACAGCCAGAACCGGCTTTATGGCTTGGGATTGCCGGGAGCGTTTGCGCTTTTGGTGTCAGGAGGCATATAGCCCGCTGCTTATGGGCTTGTGTGATAAATATAGGTTGACAGAAACAAGCGGAGCAATTAAAAGATACATAATCGCCTCAAGGTTCGATTTGCGGGAAGCCTGCGATGCGGGTAATCCGCATCAAATCACGCCAGGGAGAGGATCAAATGAGAAGAATAGTTCTATGGACATTGGTCATCGCCGCGTTGGGTATTGCGGCGTGCGGCAAGAAACCCACGGAAGCGGAAGAAACCGTCGATCACGGCTACACTTTGTTCAAAGTGCCTTTCGGACAGCTCTACTGGAATAAAACCACGCTCTACAATATGATCAGCCACACGCTGTGCGACTCCAACGGAGTGGCGCTGTTCGAGTATGACGGCCAGACCTATTACCATCCTGTCTATATCGGGCATCTGTGCGAACGTGCGTTGAGCGACTATTACCTCAGCGGAGAGGACAAGTATCTGGACTATGCCAAAAAGTCCGCCCAGGCTTTGGTGGAACGCGCCACTCGCTCCCACGGCGGGTTGTATTTCCCCTATCAGTTTGACTACTATGCCTATGAGCATCTCCTCGAATACCAGGCCCCCTGGTATTCCGGACTCGCGCAGGGAGTGATGCTCTCAGTGTTTTCCCGGCTGTTTTATCTGACCGGAGACCCTGTTTACGCTGCCTACGCGGATTCCACGCTTCTGACCTTCACCGACTTTGACAATGAGATATCCACTGTTTACCGGACCCAAAACGATTCCCTGTTTTCCGGCAACGGATACTATTGGGTGGATGAGTATCCGGGAGAAACCCGCAGGTTCGTGCTCAACGGGTCGATCAGCGGATCGTTCGGCCTTTATGACCATTGGTGGGTGTTTGGCGACGATCTGTCCCGCCAGTTGTTCAGCCAGGAAATGACGTCGGTGATGGATCACATCCTTTTATACCGCAATCCCGGCAACATCAGCTACTACTGCCTGAAGTTCAAGCGGCAGCAGGAATACTATCACGGGCTGCACCAAACCCTGCTAAACCAGTGCTTTCTCTACACAGGGGAGTTCTATTTCCAGGCGATGGCATCCCTTTTTTACTCGGACCATCACTGAGGGTTGTGATTCAGGGCAGAAAGGATCGGTTGGGCAGGCGAGCCTGAACGTTTTCCGTTCAGGATGAAACGGGAAGGTCGATGATGTTGTCGCTGATCCAGGCAGGCAGATCAGGATAGAGGCAATCGAAATGGTCCAGATGGTGGGAATCGCTGCCAATGCTGAACAGCTTGCCGCCGAGATCCCTGTAAAGCTCCAACTGGCCAGGCTCGGGAATGATCCGCCCATAAGGCTTGCGCAGAGACGAAAAGTTAAGCTCCAGCGCGATCCCGCGCGCGATCATGGTCTGAAATATGTCCCGCAGAAGCGAGCGGCAGTGGCTTTCGTCCGGGATTGAGCCGTAATACCTCTTATAAACGCCGAGGTGGGCCAGCGCCGCGATGTCGCAATCCGTGACCAGGGCAAGGTTCTGGCGGTAATAATCTGTGATCTCCCTCGCGTCCAAAGGCCGGCGCAGGGGGACCGCGACATTGGTGTGGTCAGAGAGGAAATGGACCGCGCCGAGGATCAGGTCGAACTCGAGAAGGCTGATGAAATCACGTGCCTGATCGCGAACCAGCTGGTAATCGCCGACTTCCACTCCGCAATAGATCCGGAGCGGGGAAGAGGCGTAACGGTCTTTGAGCAGGGCGACGCTTTGGGTGTATTTGCGAAAGGAGGGGCACCCGAAACTGGATAGTTCCCAAGGCAGGAGATCCAAGTGTTCCGTGATGGCAACAGCTTCGTAATTATTTTGTATAGCCTTATTTATCAGATCAACAGCTTTAAGTTTGCTATCGTAACTATATTCCGTATGAATATGATAATCACGTTTCATAACTCAAGCCAGCAAGGCAGCACCCAAGGCTCCAGTGATCTCGGGGTCAGGCGGAACCAGGATCTCAGACCGCAGTTCATCTGCAAGGCATCGGACGAGATCGGAATTCTGGGCAACCCCGCCGGTGAACGCGAAGGGGGGGGCGTAATCCAGCGAACTCAGTTGTCCGACGATGCGTTTGGCGATCGATCTGTGGACTGCGCGGGCGATGTCTGCCGCGGATGCGTGTCCGGATAGCAGGCTGATTATTTCGGACTCGGCGAATACTACGCAGGTCGAGGATATGGACAAATCCCCAGTTGATCTCGCGGCAAGATTTGAAAGCCCGTCCAGACTGCAAGAAAGGCGCATGGCAGTCATTTCCAGAAAGCGCCCCGTACCCGCCGCGCATTTATCGTTCATGGCAAAGTCGGCCACCTTGTGCCTGTCCTCCAGAGTAATGACCTTGGAATCCTGTCCGCCGACGTCGATGATGGTGCGCACCCGCGGATAGGAAAACAGAACACCCGCCGCGTGGCAGGAGATCTCAGACTTGATCTGATACTGCGTGGCGTAGAGCTTGCGCCCGTATCCCGTGGCGGCGGAAGCGGCGGCAGAAAAGGGACCCAAAGCAGTTTCGGCTTCCGCCAGCAGCGCATTGACGGACTCGCGGGGATCGACTTCGGTGGCGCGCCAGGCAGCGAAGATGACCTTGCTTTGGCTCGCGTCCAGGATTACAAGCTTGGTGTTGCGCGAACCGATATCCACGCCCAGTTTGATCACAGCAGGATGTGCGTCCATTGGTTCTCCTCGCGGAACCAGGCTGCCGCGAGCCGGTTGACCATGTCCAGGGTGACGGAGCGGATGCGTTCTTCGCGTTGTAGAAAAAACTCCGGCTCGTATCCGAGAATTTGGAGATTGGACATCAGCATCGCCTGCAGGGATACGCTTTCCATCTCAAGCCGGTACATTCCGCACAGGTAGTTCTGCGCCTGCTCGAGTTCCGCGGCACTGATGCCGTTTGCGCAGACATCACTGAGAACATAGCGGATGAGTTTCAGGCAGGATCGGTAGTCCTGCGGATCGCAGTAGGCGGAAACGAACCAATAGCCCAGATCCTCGGTGTTAACGAAATCAAGCCCGATCTGGTAGGCAAAGCCGTGTTTTTCGCGCACGATGTTGAAGAGGCGGGAATCCATGTCGCCACCGACGATCTGCGCCAGGATGTAGAATGCTGTGGTGTCGATGCGTTCCTTGGCTGGCGGGGCGAATCCGCCCAGATGGATCGCGCATTGGCCGGAATCCGTTTTCTGGATTATCTTTCTGGTTTTTAAAGGCAGGGGAGAGGGTTTTGCGTCAAGAGGCGTTGTTATCTTTGCAAAGTCTGTAAAGACGCTCGCGGCGAGAGCGTGGATTTCTTCCGGGGGATTTGGACCCGCCACGGCAAGGCACAGATCCGAGCCCAAAATCCTGTCGCGGTGCCAGTCAAGCGCGTTCTGGCGCGAAAGACCCCTTAGAGTGGTAATGCTTCCCGCGGGTGCTCCCAAAGGATTGTTTGGACCCATGAGCATTTGCTGCCACCGGTGAAAGCCGAAGGAAGCGGGGTTCTGCTTCTCCCTTCTCAGCATATCAATGGTGGCGGTTTTGACCAGATGTACGTGCCTGGGATCGAGTTTCGGCGCGAGCAGCAGTTCCGCCAATACTGACAGCGCTTCCGGCAGCGAGCGGTGAAAGCATTTGCCCCGAAAGATCGTGCTGTCATGGTGATTTTCCACGTTGAGGCTGATGCCGTGCTCGCGGGTGTGGCGCTGGATCTCTGCGTGATCGTGTTTCAGCGTGGAATGCAGAATGGAGGCAGAACACAGATAGTTCAACCCGCGCTGCGGGACTGATTCCAGTAACTGGCTTGCCCCTGAGGAGAGGGCGAATCCGCAAACCGGAGTGCTTTCGAGGCGATGGTAGCAGAAGCCGATGCCGTTGGGCAGGCTGCCGAGATGATATCCCTCCCCGAACTGCCGCAGTTCCCTGCTGCCAGTGTTTTGAGCGCAGGCAGGAACGGGCCAGTGCGGTTCGCGCTGCGACGGGAACACCGGGCTGGCGAGCTTGAGATGGGAGGGCTGCGATTCCCGTGACTGCGATTGGCGGATCAGCATCACGCGGCTGGGTTTCCAAAACTCGCGCACGCTGCTGACAACCTGTGCAGCGTCGATGGGCCGCACCTGGTTGTCATAAGCGTAAAGATTCTCGAACCCGGAGATGAATTCCTCCGCTCCGATCATGCCGGCCAGATTCTCCAGGCCTTCAAACCCGAACAGCCAGCCGTTGATGATATCTGTCTTGACCAGGTCGATCTCCGCGGGATCCACTATGCCATTAAACAAGGCGCGGTATTCTTCGCGGAAGATCCTGTCGATCAGGGGAAAATTATCGCGGTGCATGGGATTGACGATGATAGCCGACACGCCGCTGTAAACACCGCTGAAAGAGGTGACGTTCACCGCAGACGCGAGCTTCTCATCCTGGACCAGGCGCTTGAACAGCCGAGAGGACCTTCCGATCGCCAGATAGCGGATCGCGATCAGCAAAGCGTCGCTGGCGGAATGCGTGTCGCAGAGTTCGGGCAAGGCGTAGGCAATGAACTCCTGCTTGTTTTTGCGCCAGGCGCTGCTGACCTTCGGACGCTCCGGCAACAGCCATCTGCTTAGAGCTTTGCGCGCCTTACCACCTGAAGGCATCCAGGAGCCGAAAAACTCGTCGACCTGCTTCCGGATCAGGTCCGCGTCTAGATCACCCGCAACCACCAGAAAGGCGTTTTTGGGGCGGTAGTTGAGCTTGTAAAAATCAGTAAGCTTGCCAAGCGAGGCTCCCCTGACGGAGGCAATAGTCCCCAAAACAGGCTTGCGCAAGGGGCTGTCGGTGAAGCAGGAGTTCTGGATGAATTCCAGGAACCCCATTTCCGGATCGTGTTCTGTCTGCCTGATCTCCTCGCAGATGATGTCTTTTTCGACCTTCACATCGGACGCGCCAAAGCAGGGATGGATGGCAAGCTCCGCAAGAACGCGCAGGCCTTCGGACAGATACTCCGAGGGGAGCATCAGATAGTAGCAGGTGCTGTCAAAGTCCGTGTAGGCGTTCATAGTGCCGCCCAGACTGTTGATGTAGCGCATAATCTCGTTTTCCGGGAAGGATTTGGTTCGCTTGAAGACTAGGTGTTCAATGAAATGGGAATATCCGGCTTCGGCTTCCTTTTCCCACGCGCTGCCGGTTCGAACATAGAGTTGTAGGCTGATGATGGGATTCTGGCTGTTTGCATGGACGATGTATTTGAACCCGTTGGGCAGAAATCCAGACCACGCGCGTTTGATCAGGTCGGCGGGTGTCAAGTGCTCTCCGGAATCAGTCCCGCTGCCCGCGATAGACCATTGCGTAAGCGTTGTGGTTGTGGATTGATTCGAAGCTGTCCGCCTCCACGTAGAATTCCAGTATGCGCTCGTCCGCGGACAGTTTTTGCGTCGCTTCGCGGACTACGTCCTCCACAAATCGTGGATTGAAATAAGCCTTTTCCGTAACGTACTTCTCGTCCCGGCGCTTCAGGAGGGGATAAACCGGGCTGCTTGCCGCGTCTTCCGCGATCTGAATAAGTTCCTCCAGCCAGACGAAGCCAGTGTAGCGGACCTTGATCGTGACATAGGACCGCTGATTGTGCGCGCCGGCATCGGAGATTTCCCGGGAGCAGGGGCAAAGCGTGGTTACTGGCACCACGGCACCGATCCAGAGTTCATACTCATCCCGGTAGGATGCGTTGAAAAAGCACTGGTAGTCCATCAAGGAGGCTATCTTGGAGACTGGCGCGTGCTTCGTCATAAAATAGGGGAAATCCATGTCCACATAGGCTGAATCTGCTTTGAGGATTGTTTTGAGTTCCAGCAGAAGCTTGTCCAAATGCCCGATGATGCTGTCCTGATGATAGCGGTTCAATACTTCCAGGAAACGGGACATGTGGGTTCCGCGCTTGCTGTGGTGGAGTTCGACATAGATGTTCAGATCGGCGATCGTCTGTTGGAGCTTATTGGTGCGATCCTCCACCAGGATCGGATATCGTATGCCCTTGACTCCGACTTTGTCTATGCCGATGCGTCGGGTATCGCTTTGGGACTGGAGGTCGGGCATTTTTTTCATTCAGCGTGCCAGTCCAGGTCTTTCATGCCTTTGCTCATCAACTCAACGATGCCGCTGTTATCCTGATAATAGATAACGGCGTTGCTGCCGGGATATTTGTCCAGAACTTCGATCGCACGGTTGGGCTGCAACAGGAACAGCGCGGTGGAAAGCCCGTCAGCCCAAGCTGCGTTGGGATGTATGACCGTCACCGAGAAGACATTCTCCACCGGATAACCTGTTTGGGGATCAATGATGTGGTGGTAGCGGCGATTGGCGTAATCAAAACCCAACTGATAGTCACCGGAGGTGCTGATGGCTCCGTTGCGAAGCTTGAAGCTGCCAATAGTGGCCTGCGTTTCCGTGGGACGGGGGTGCTGAATGCCGACAACGCGGGCGATCTTGTGCCCGAAGAACGACATGCTGCTCGTGCAGTCCAGAATCCCGCTGATAAAGCCATGCCTTTGCATGTATTCTTTTGCCCGCTCCAAGGCGTATCCTTTTGCCAGCGCACCAAAGCTGAGCTCCATTCCTGCGGGCAGAATCACTCTCTCGCGGTTGAACCTTACTCTGTCAAATCCGATCAGAGCGAGTGTTTTCTGGATCTCCAGCGAATCCGGAGGAACCCGCTGGGCATAGAGGGAGTCGGTGTCAGCCAGCGAACTGAATCCCCACAAATCGTAAAGGGGCTTTATCGTTATGTCGAATTTGCCGTCAGTAAGCCTGTATAAACTGTCCGCGAGGCAAAGCAGCTCATAGGCGTCCGGGTCCATAGGGAAGGGCTTTCCGCCGCTGCTGTTCAGCTTCGAGACCCAAGAGCCGGGATCGTAGTCGTTGAACTTGGCTTCGAATCCTTTTATATATGCAAAGACGGAATCGATCTTCGCGCCAACATTCTTGCTTTTCGACTCGCCAATGATTGTGACTTTAGTGTCGAGCAGGTTTGTATTGATGCGTTCTGCCGAAAACGACCGCGTGATGTATCTCCAGGCTCCATAACCGATCACAAGGCAAAGGATGATCAGGGAGACGATTTCTTTCCTACGCATTCTTTTTTCCAGCGCTTGAATCCCTGATTAGCTCGTATTCCAGAAGCAAATCAGTATAGTCGCGGATCGCGAACCACGAGAGCGGAAGCGTTATCACCAAAGGAATAAGAAGCAGTCCGGCTGCTATCGTGTTCAGGATTGCCAATACCAGAAACAGGAGATAGATCTGCCAGCGGGCAACGTGAAAGTGCCTGTAGGAAACCACGAAAGCCTTAAAGGCATTGAGCTTCAGCCGGTTCATCAAGACCGGGACCGGCAGGATAACCGCCGCGAAGTAGTTGACCAGAACAATCCAGACCAATCGAAGTATGGGATCGCTGCCAAAACTGGGCAGCCCGAAACAGATCAGATAGATTGCCATATAATAGGCCGCACCGAATAAGCTGAGAACCGCGTAGCGGGGATAGGAGCGCAGGGAAGCGGTTAACTGCTTGAGGCTGACCACCCGGCTGGGGCTTTCCGTGACAGGATCGAACGGTATCAATAATATTGGAGTGATGATGAATACTCCAAATGATATGATAAACAGGTTTAACAATAACTTGCCAGTGCTTTGTATATCAGCAAGATCAAATATTCCCAGCAGGGTCATGGCGATCAGAAAAGCGATCAAGGGAATTATCCCCGCGACTATGGTGAATGCCGCGCCGGGAACGTTCATACCTCTGTGCGCTTTGATCTCAGTCCAGGTCCGCTTTAGGCTTGCAAGGGCAGAAAGCTGCTCTGTCACCACCTGCGTCTGCTTTCCGCAGTTCGCGCACCACAGGTCATGCACCGCCAGGCGGGAATTGCAATGTTTACAACGCATTATTACTCCTAGATAATTCACTCAGCATTTGGACCACCCGCAGGACGGACATTTCAGACAGCCTTCCAGGTGTTCGATGGTAGAGCCGCAATCCGGACACAGCGCTGATCCGGACCCAGTCCGGCTGACAAGGATCTCTTCGTCGCCAGCGTTAATCTGAAGCGCTCGCAGATCACCTTGTGAGGCATACTTCAGAAAAGACTCCAAAGCCTGTCCGACCGCGTCGCCGCAGGAGGTGATCATTTTGCCCTTGTGCCACATCGGCGACTGGCATCGGATGCCCTTGAGCTGGCGGATTATGGACTCGAGCTTGACATCCGAACGCAAGGCAAGCGAGGACAAGCGGGCGATGGCTTCCAACTGCGCAGAGGCGCATCCGCCGACTTTGCCCATCTGGACAAACACTTCACAGGGTCCATGCTCGTCGCTGTTCATGGTCACATACATGTGACCGCAGCCGGTTTCCAGGCGTTTGGTGATGCCTTGCGTGACCTCCGGCCTGGTGCGGGGCGCAACTTTTCCTTCTCCGGCGGGGGCTTTGGAACCGCTCTGCAAGACCTGGTTCTCGCGGCTGCCGTCGCGATAAACGGTTATGCCCTTGCAGCCAAGCTGGTAAGCCATTTCGTAGGCGATGCGGATGTCTTCCACCGAAGCGTCGTGGGGGAAGTTTATAGTTTTGCTGACCGCGTTGTCCGTATATTTTTGAAACGCCGCCTGCATCCTGATATGCCATTCGGGGCTGATGTCGTGGGCAGTCTGGAATATCATCCTTAAGCGTTCCGGTATCTCTTCCATTTCGGCGATTGTGCCAGACTGGGATACTTTTTCCAGCAATTCCTGGTTGAGCAGACCCTCTTTTTCCAAGGCAGCCTGAAACCACTTGTTCACATAGAGGAGTTTCTCACCGTCCATCACGTTTTTAACGTAAACCAGAGAGAACTGTGGCTCGATCCCGCTCGAGGTATCCAGGATCATACTGATCGTTCCGGTGGGGGCGATCGTCGTGAGAGTGGCGTTGCGCAAGCCGGTTATTCTGATCTGGGCATGCAATGACGCCCAATCCTTCGCTTTTTTATCGCGGTGCATCTCGCCGGTGTCATAGACACTGCCCTGAAAATTCGGAAAACTGCCTTTTTGCGCCGCGAGTTCCATGGAACGCTGCTTGGATTCAAAGTCGATGAATTCCATCAGCTCTTCTGCCAGCGCCACCGCTTCGTCTGACGTATAGGGGATCTCAAGCTGGTAAAGCAGATCCGCCCATCCCATCACGCCGAGTCCGATCTTGCGGTTGGCTTTGACCATCTCATCGATCTGGGGAAGGGGGAACTTGGACCGGTCAATCACGTCATCCAGAAAATCCACGCTCAACCTGATTATCTGGCGCAGCTTCTCCCAATCGACCCTGCCATCGGTGATCAGAACAGCGAGGTTGATCGAGCCGAGGTTGCAGGCTTCGTTGGGAAGCAAAGGCTGTTCCCCGCAGGGGTTGGTGGACTCGATGCTCCCGATCAGGGGAGTGGGGTTGGCGGCGTTGATGCGGTCCAGAAACACAATGCCCGGTTCTCCGTTCTTGTGCGCCATTTCCACGATCAGGCTGAAAACGTCTCGAGCTTTTTTGCGGTCGATCGTCGCCTGGTTGCGGGGAGAGACAAGATCATATTCTTCGTCGTTATAAACAGCCTGCATGAACGCTTCCGTGATTCCGACGCTGATATTGAAGTTGGTGAGTTCGCTGGTATCCTCTTTGCAGGTGATAAAATCGAGGATCTGCGGATGGTCCACGTTGAGGATCGCCATATTGGCGCCACGCCTTGTTCCGCCTTGCTTGACCGCGTCTGTGGCGGCGTTGAAAACTTTCATGAAGGAGAGCGGACCGCTGGAAACCCCGTTGGTGGACCTCACCCGGGCGTTGGCTTCACGCAACCTGCTGAATGAGAATCCGGTACCGCCGCCACTTTTATGGATGAGCGCGGCGTTCTTGACGGTTTCGAAGATGCTGTCCATGCTGTCGTCAATGGGAAGCACGAAACATGCGGAAAGCTGCTGCAGATCGTTCCCGGCGTTCATCAGAGTGGGGGAGTTTGGCAGAAAGTAGCCGGAATCGAGCAGATCCAAGTAAAGCTTCGTCTTGTCTGAATCACCGCCGGCGATATCCGTCGCCACGCGATCAATCAGAGCTTGCCAGTCTTCCACTGTCTCGCCTGCTTCGTTCTTTTTGAAATATCTTCTTTCCAATATCTTAAGCGCGTTTTCGCTGATCTGCATAGCCTTAGTCCCTCAATGCCAATATTTGTCTGGTTTCCTGCGGAGTCGCCAAAGGCCTGCCGACCTCTTCCGCGATTCTGGCGATCCGTGCCACCAATTGGGCGTTGGAATCGGCAACTATCCCTTTGTGGTAGTATATGTTATCCTCGAACCCAACCCTGATGTGACCATCATTTACCATGGCAGTCAGAGATGCCGGAATATGCCAGCGGCCGATGCCCGCCACAGCCCACGTTGCCGACGGGATCAGGTTTTTCAGATGATCAGCCATATAAAGCACGTTGCGCGGTGTCCCGCTCATTCCGCCTGGAACTCCCAGCACAAATTGCACGTGCAGCGGGCTGTGGGTGATAACTCCCTGCTTGACCAGCTTGGCTACGATGTCTATCATGCCGGATTCGTACACTTCGACCTCCGGAACCACGCCGTATTGCTTGAAAACTTCGGCCAGCCGGACAATGTCTTTGGGATGGTTGATGAATATGTCTTCTCCGAAATTCAGAGAGCCGGCATTCAAAGTTCCCATATCTGGCTTGAGGCTGAGGGGGGCAAGACGTTTGTCGAATGCTTCGCCCACAGCGCCTCCTGTGCTTATCTGGATGACCACTTCGGGCACTGCCGCCCTTATTGACTTTATGGCTGCGGCAAACCTGTCAATGCTCTGCGTCGGGAATCCGGAGTCGTCCCTGACGTGCAAATGAATGACCCTCGCTCCGGCTTGGTAGCATGCCAAAGCGTCCGCGGCCTGCTCTTCCGGGGTGAGGGGAAGGTTGGGCTGGTCTTTTCTCGTCGTTTCCGCGCCGGTGATGGCGGCGGTGATTATCAATGGTTGCATAATGTCCTCATGATTCTATTCAGATCGGAAGAGCACACGTCTGAACTCCAGTCACCGCTCATTATCG
>CAZKAA010000050.1:0-18225 GCA_964550575.1 uncultured Candidatus Cloacimonadota bacterium | reverse complement strand
GTCGTATAATTACGGTTTTTGCATTCCTCGCAAGCCAGGATGATGATATCTCTCATTTGTTCTTCCCGTGATTACTCGATCACGCTGGAAACAACTCCGCTACCGATGGTGCGGCCGCCTTCGCGGATGGCGAAGCGCAGACCCTGCTCCATGGCGATCGGGGTGATGAGTTCAGCTTTGATCTCGACGTTGTCGCCGGGCATAACCATCAGCACGCCTTCGGGCAGGGAGAGGGTTCCGGTCACGTCTGTGGTGCGGAAGTAGAATTGCGGGCGGTAGCCTGTGCGGAAAGGCTTCTGGCGTCCGCCTTCGTCGGCGGTCAAGACGTAGGTCTGGCCAACGAACTTGGTGTGCGGGGTGATGGATTTCGGTTTGGCGAGAACCATGCCGCGCTCCACGTCGTCTTTGGCAAAGCCGCGAAGCAGCACGCCGATATTGTCGCCAGCCTGGGCTTCGTCAAGAAGCTTGCGGAACATTTCCACGCCTGTGCAAGTGGTTTCCACGGTCTCGCGGATACCAACGCGCTCGACCTTGTCTCCAACCTTGATCACGCCGCGTTCGACACGGCCAGTGGCCACGGTTCCGCGTCCGGGAATGGAGAAAACGTCTTCCACTGGAAGCAGGAAGGGTTTGTCGGTGGCGCGGTCGGGTTGCGGGATGTAGGAGTCGATCGCGTCGACCAGTTCCTGGATCGAAGCTTCGCCTTCCGGTTCGCCGTTAAGGGCTTTTAAGGCGGATCCGCGGATCACGGGCAGTTCGCTTCCCGGAAACTCGTATTTCTCGAGAAGCTCGCGAACTTCCATTTCCACCAGGTCGAGCAATTCAGGATCTTCGACCAAGTCGCACTTGTTCATAAACACAACGACCGCTGGCACGCCAACCTGGCGGGCAAGCAGGATGTGCTCACGGGTCTGGGGCATGGGGCCGTCATAGGCGCTCACGACGAGGATGGCTCCGTCCATTTGGGCTGCGCCGGTGATCATGTTTTTAATGTAGTCGGCGTGGCCAGGGCAGTCAACATGCGCGTAGTGACGTTTGTCGGACTCATATTCCACGTGTGCGGTGGCAATGGTTATACCGCGGGCTTTTTCTTCCGGTGCGTTGTCAATACTGTCAAAGGAGCGGAATTTGGCGCCGCCCTTTTTACTTAAATACAAAGTAATCGCTGCGGTGAGCGTCGTCTTGCCGTGGTCGATGTGACCGATCGTACCAACGTTGACGTGTGGCTTGTTACGTACGAATTTTTCTTTTGCCATTTTTCCTCCAGGAACTCTCTGCGGGTTCCTTGTCGTGTTTTTTTTGTTTTTGAAAGAAAGTGGAGCTCAAGATCGGACTCGAACCGATGACCTCCTCCTTACCAAGGAGGTGCTCTACCTGCTGAGCTACTTGAGCTTTAACTTCTGGTGTCGGGCGAAAATGGAGCGGGAAACGGGGTTCGAACCCGCGACCCTCAGCTTGGAAGGCTGATGCTCTAGCCAACTGAGCTACTCCCGCTGGCGTTTTAAAAAAGTGGTGGACAGGGAAGGATTCGAACCTCCGCAGGCTTTCACCGCCGGGTTTACAGCCCGGTGCCATTAACCACTCGACCACCTGTCCACAATTATTGGAGCCGATGAAGGGAGTTGAACCCCCAACCTATTGATTACAAATCAATTGCTCTGCCATTGAGCTACATCGGCGTCAAGTTTTCACAACCAATTTCAACACCGTTTATTTGTCAATATCTTTCTTGACTACACTCTATGCGACTTGAAAAAAACCAAGTAAGTGCAAAAATTTCCCACCCCCTTTTTTTGTCAAGCAGACTGATGGTTTTTTTTACATTCAACCAAAATATGCGAGAAAAAAAGAGGCTTGGAAAACCAAGCCTCATTTCTATGCTAGGGACAGGTATCAGCGTTACTTGATCACGACCATATCCGCCCTGCGGTTTGCCTTGCGTCCTTCAATCGTGGTGTTGGAAGCCACCGGCTGCTTCGAACCAAAGCCTTTGATTTCCAGGCGGTCGGAGGCCACGCCCCTTTCGATCAGGTAGTCGCGCACGATCTTGGCGCGGTTGACTGACAGGGGATCGTTGATCGCGTCCGTACCTGTGTTGTCGGTATGGCCTTGAATCTGAAGCCGGATGTTGGGAAGCTTCTTCAGGGATTCCGCGACGCGATCGAGGAAAGCGTCCTCCTCTGCTGTCAGATTGAATTTATTGATGTCGAAGTGAACGACGTGCGTGAAGAGATCTTCTTCGAGAGCCGTCGTTTCTGCGGCGACCATTTCCGGAGGAAGGGCATCGGGAACGCCGTCTTCATCCTGATAGCTGTTGTAGGTTTCCTTGGTATCGATGTTTTGAGCAACCGTCTGGTCAGTTCCGGGAGCCTGGTCGCGGACATCCGGAATAAGATCCTGATCATTGTCGGGATCGGGAACACCATCCAAATCCATAAATAAATCAATGTCTTCTGGATCCATGGGAGCTCCGTCGTCCTTGTCCAGAATGCCGTCGCCGTCATTATCCAAGTCAGGAATTCCATCTTTGTCCATATAACCGTCGAAGTCTTCCGGGTCGTTGGGCGCGCCATCGTCCTTGTCCAGAATGCCGTCGCGGTCGTTGTCCGGATCGGGTACTCCGTCTTCATCCTGGAATCCGTCCATGTCTTCTGCCTGGTTGGGAGCACCGTCTTTGGAGTCTAGGATGCCGTCGCCGTCGTTATCCGGATCGGGTATGCCGTCGCCGTCCATATAGCCGTCGAAGTCCTCAGCCTGGTTGGGTGCGCCGTCATTAGCGTCAAGGATGCCGTCGCCGTCGTTATCCGGATCGGGTATGCCGTCACCGTCCATATAGCCGTCGAAGTCCTCAGCCTGGTTGGGTGCGCCGTCCTTATCATCTGGTATGCCGTCGCCGTCTTTATCGTTTTCGATCTTGGGGGCTTCGTCCGGTACTCCGTCTTCATCCTGATAGTTATTATAAGTTTCCTTGGTGTTTATCCCCAGCCTGACTGTTTCGTCGTTGCCGGGGGCTTTGTCGTTTTTATCCAGTATGCCGTCCTGATCGTTGTCAGGATCTGGCTTTCCGTCATTGTCAAGATAGCCGTCAATGTCCTCTGGGTTGGCGGGATCCTGGTCCAGATTGTCTGGGATACCATCGCCGTCGGTGTCTTTCGGCTCTTCCTGCAATACGTCCGGAACTCCGTCGTCGTCCATATAGTTGTTGTATGTCTCTTTGGTGTTAATTCCCTGGCGGACAGTTTCATCGTTGCCCGGAGCCTTGTCGCTCGTGTCGGGGATGCCATCCTGATCGTTATCTGGCTCAGGCACACCGTCCCAGTCCTCAAACCCGTCGAAATCTTCAGGATTACTAGGGTCCTTGTCAACGTTGTCCAAGATGCCGTCTTTATCCTTGTCGATTGCTTTATCATCGATCTTGTCCGGCATGCCGTCGTCATCCTGGAAGCCGTTGTAGGTTTCTTTGGTGTCTGTGCCCTGTCTTGCCGTCACATCAGTTCCAGGAGCCAGATCGCGGATATCTGGTATGCCGTCGCCGTCGTTATCCGGATCGGGTATTCCATCGTTGTCCTTGTAACCGTCAATATCTTCAGCATCGTTCGGTGCCTGGTCGTAGATATCAAGGATGCCGTCCTTGTCGTTGTCAGGATCGGGTATTCCATCCTGGTCTTGGAAGCCGTCAAAATCTTCAGCCTGGTTGGGCGCTCCATCGTTGACGTCCAGAATTCCGTCGCCGTCGTTATCTGGGTCAGGTGCTCCGTCTTCATCCATGAAGCCGTCGAAGTCCTCAGGATTGTTCGGAGCTTTGTCCTCCTTGTCGGGGATTCCGTCTCCGTCGCTGTCTTTCAAGCCTCCAAAAGCCGTGTGCAGCCCGATGCCGATGTATGGCAGATAGTAACCGTCGTTCATGCTGTCGGGGCTATAATTGTCGATCAGGTCAGTGTTGGTGTGGTTGTAACGGACTCCAAGATCGATATTGAAGCGCCATTTGGTTCTCATCGAGATTCCGGCTGCCACATGGGGCATGACCATCATGTATTTATTGCGGCGGAAGAAATTGTCCGTAGCTGGATTATTGTCCGCGTCATATTGCCCGCGGCTTCCATGGTGGGCCGCGCCAATGCCCAGCGCTACGAATGGCGATATCCTGTTAATGAAGGAATTCTCGCTGAAATTCAAGGCGCCGATCTTGGTGGGGCGGAATTTCAGATAGAGGTCTACGCCTTCGATCGATGAGTCGAATTCGTTAACTCCGTCTTCACTGTTCAAATTTGTAAAATAAGGATTGATACCCAGTGCCAGATCATTCAGCAGCCATGCGTCATATGACAGACCCCAAGCTCCCTTGATCACCCTGTTTCCTTCCATGTCAGACTCCGCGAGACTTACCCCGCCCTGAAAGGTCAGGGTGCCTTCTTCTTGCGCAAAAATAAATTGCGCCAGAAATAACAGCACCAGCGTAATTACAAGATTTCTGGATACTTTTTTCATGGTTACACCTCGTATTACCTAACTTATACACAAGATAATCAAAACCTTTTTTTTTGACAAGGTTTTATTTGGGTATGTTTAGGGATTTTTTTCCACACGGACAGATATTTTCTGTAACACGTCATACCGTACATCCATAAAGCGTCAGTTTTGCAGGATTGGCCTTAATCGTAAGCCAGCGACTCTATGCTTTGGCGATGTCCATAAACATTTGGCAACGCTTTGGAAAATTTATTGCAATGCTTACTTGCGTTCAAAAATCACATGATTGCCAGCATGTTATTGTGTCTGGCATAATAACCTATCCCGCTTATATTTGTTTCTAGGTCCATAGTCATTTTCGGCTGCTGCCGGAAACAAATCGGCCAATCAATGGAGAATGCCTGAATGAAACAAGCGCTTATCGCTATGATCATATTACTGGGAGCAAGTTTACTGCCGGCGCAGATAACTGTGTTCAGTGACGATTTTTCGCAAAACCTGAGCGATTCATGGACGAGCGGGGGCCAAATCGGTTCCAGCGGATTTACGGTCAACCGTTCCGGTGATGACTGGGCAGCGCGGAGAAGCAGTTCAACTCAGCAGTTGGAACTTACAAACGATGCAGGATCAATGGCCAATGCTGCTGGCTGGATCTATGCGAACTCACCGGTTTCTGGATTTGGCGCTCCCTATAGCGCGATCCTTGCCTCAAACACCGGTCTGGTAACCTGGTCCTTCAATCTGCGCCAGATACGCACTGACCCAGCCGGGTTCGGCAGCGGCAACTACGGCGTGGCATTTATCCTCGCCTCTTCAAGCCAAAGCGTGAGCAATACCGGCTCCGGATACGCCGTAGTGCTTGGCCAGTCGGGATCCACAGACCCCTTGAGGCTTGCCAGATTCTCGGGCGGCCTTTCGAGCGGGCTGACCAACATCATATCAAGCAATACCACGGGATTGACTGACTTTGGCACTGAATATCTCAGCGTGCGTGTGAACTACGACCCTGAAACAAATGACTGGGCGCTGTACGTTCGCAACGACGGATCATCTTCTTTTTCGGACCCGCAAAGCGGTTCATTGACCCTGCAGGGAACCGCGGTTGACGCCACCTACACATCTTCGTCGCTCGCTTATGCGGGCTGCTTCTGGCAAGGTTCGACTTCCGCGGGCCAAACAGCTTTCTTCGACAATGTGTCGATCCAGGTCACACCCTACCAGGTTTCGTTTCTTAACGTCGAACCGCTGGAACTGAACGGCTTCGAATATATTCTGAACAACGGCCCTTCCGATGAGCAGTCCTTCACTGTCAGCGGATCAGACCTGGCGTCAAACATACTGATCGCTCCTACCGATTATTACGAGGTCTCCACTGCAAGCGGAGTGTCTTTCATCGCGACAGATCCGATCGAACTCGTGCCGGCTTCGGGTTCAGTGCCTCCCACCACGATCTTCGTCCGTTTAAAGGCCGGTCTGGCAGCCGGGAATTATCTGAACGAAGCATTGAGCGTCTCGACCGCCGGTACTGAGGAACAGACAGTGATCTGCTCCGGCTCCGTGCTGTTGCCCGGGATCAATGTAAATCCTGCAACGCTGTCTGGATTTACCTACATGTCCGGCTTGGGGCCTTCCCAGGAACAGGTTATCACTGTCAGCGGACAGAACATCTATGCCGATGTCAGCCTGAGCGCTCCCGCCCACTTTGAAATCTCCGCAACCTCAGGCTCGGGGTTTGGCTCCACGCTCATTCTCACGCCTTCTGGATCGAATCTGCCTGCCACCGATGTTCACGCCCGGCTGAAGTCAGATCTAAGCGTTGGGTTTTATACGAACGAACAGATTGTGGTTTCAAGTTCAGGAGCGGCAAACCAGACAATCACCTGCAGCGGGGAAGTTATCTCCGGAGCAGCGCCCTTAGCGCCAACGGCCCTTCCTGCCACAACCATAGCGCCGACAGGTTTTACGGCAAACTGGACAGCATCTGATAATGCAGGCGGTTACAGGCTGGACGTATTTTCCGGCTCCCCTGTCGAGGACCTGTTCTTCTCCGAGTACATCGAAGGCTCGAGCTATAACAAAGCGATCGAGATCTTCAACGGCACCGGCGCTTCCGTCGACCTCAGCGATTATACCCTTTATCTTTATTCCAACGGTGGTACAACACCAAACACGACGTTAGCGCTCGAGGGTTTTCTGGCAAACAACGCAGTTTACGTTATCGCGCATTCTTCCGCTAACGCGCAGATTCTCGCAGCAGCGGATGTCACAAGCGGCGTGGCGAACCATAACGGAGATGACGCGCTGGGACTTTGGAAGGAATCCACCGCGAGCTATGTTGACATCTTTGGCAGGATTGGAGAGGATCCCGGCGATTTCTGGGGCACCGACCCCCTGGTCACCAAGGACAAGACCTTGGTCAGAAAAAGCACCGTCGGCGCTGGCATCTCGACGAATCCCGCCTCTGGCTTCCCCACCCTCTCCACGGAATGGGAAAGTTATCCCATGGACACAAGTTCGTATCTGGGCTCACATGTGTTTGGCAGCCGTGAGATAGTGTATGTTCCCGGTTATCAAAACCTCAGCGTCGGCAATGTGACCAGTTATCCTGTGACCGGGCTGGAAGAAAGCACTCAATACAAGTATGTGGTGCGAGCCGCCAACATCTACGGCACCAGCGTTAACTCCAATGAAATAGAGGTCACAACAACGTCCAGCACTGCCCCGGCGATATATGTCAGCGGTTCGCTGAACCCGTTTTCAACCTCGGAAGGAACTCCCTCCGCGGCTCAGGATTACACCCTGTCCTCGGCAAACCTGACGGAGAATATCCTGATCACCATACCTTCCGGATTCGAGATCTCGACGGATGGAGGAAACAACTACGCCGCCGGGTCGACGAGCGTTTCGCCTTCATTTGCCGGCTCCGTGCTGGTTAGGTTGAGCGGCTCAGCAAGCGGGACCTACAGCGGAAACATCACCCATGCAAGCAGCGGAGCCGGCAGCGTAAGCCTTTCCGCCAACGGGGTCGTGACCAGCGAAAACATCACCGCTCCGACCATCCAGGCTTACAACATCACCGGCTACCCCGCCTACACATCTATGTCGCTGGAATGGTCGCCTGGAAACGGTGCGTATCGCGTGGTAAAAATCAACACCAGCAATAGCTTTTCGCCACCTTCGGACGGAACCAGCCCCGCCGCGAACACTTTCTACACAGGTGCTGGCGAGCAGGTAATCTACAACGGAGCCACCCAATACATCGAAGGATCGCCTTTCAACGGCTGCACGGTGACCAACCTGACTCCAAGCACCACTTACTGGTTCAGGGTCTACGAATACAACGGCACCGGCCTGGACTCCAGATATCTCTCCAGCGCAGCCGCCAACAACCCCCGTGCACTCACCACCACAAGTTCTCCCGGAACCGGATATTATTCCGGAATATACGGATACGGATCGACCCTGAAGGGGTTGCTGCACACTCTGCTCAAAAACACCCACACAACCCAGTTCTCCTATACCGCGCTTATCAACCAATTGCAATACACCGACGAAGATCCCTCCAATACGGACAACCTGATCGAAATCTACACAGGCTGGAGCGTGCCGAAAAGCGACTTCGGCAACGAAGTCACCGACTGGAACCGCGAACACACATGGAGCAAAAGCCACGGCGATTTCGGCGATGTCGCTCCCGCGGGAACGGATCTGCACCATCTGCGGCCTTGCGACTCTACCGTAAATATGGCAAAGAGCAACAAGGACTTCGACGAAGGCGGTACTCCATACACCGACAACTCCCCTCCCTCCGGATATACCGGCAGCACTGGATGCTCGCTGACCTACAATACCTGGGAACCCAGAGACGAGGATAAAGGCGACGTCGCCCGCATGATTATGTATATGGCAGTGCGCTATGATGGCGACGACCCCAACTATGCTGTCGACCTCGAACTTGTTGACCACGATTATTCCGATGAGAGTGAGAATCTGCCTTATTATGGAGTGATTTCGACCCTGCTCCGCTGGCATCAGGAAGATCCGCCTGACGCTTGGGAGGCCAGAAGAAACAACCGCATCGGCGAGCGTCAGGGCAACCGCAATCCCTTCATCGACATCCCCGGCTACGCGGCGCGGATCTGGGCTCCCTGCCCTCTCTACAGCACTGATGTCAGCACCACCGGCTTCACCGGGAACTGGAGCGTTCCCCTGCAGGCAACGGACTTTTTTCTTCAAGTCGCTACAGACAGTTTATTCACGAACCTCGTGCCAGCCTATGCCAATCTCGATGTCAACCTTGCCGCTAGCATGAGCGTCACAGGACTGGCGGCGGGCGGCACCTACTATTACAGGCTCCGTTCCTTTTTTGAACAGGGATACGGAATGTGGTCACCCTATCTGGCTGTGACACTTGCCAATCCTGCGATCGCCACCGCAACCATCACTCCTTCCCAGGCCCTGGAAGAGATCAACCTGCAAGGCTCGGTTTTGACCCTGACGCTGGCCAACACTGCTTTCACTGACGCCTCCCTTCTTGCCTCCAGCTTCACGCTTGGCGGTGCTCCCGTGGGCCTGAGTGTAAGCGGGGTCGCTTATGTTAATGCGACAACCGCGCTTCTCACTCTCGCTTTTAACCAGACGGATTTCGACGACAATTATCCCGCTTTCTCTGTTACTGTGGCGGACGCCGAGATCACTGCCGCCTATAACGTGGCAAGTACCCCGGTTGCCATCACAGCCCATGTGGAGGGATTGGCTTCGATCGCTCTGGATGGCGGTCTGGTCCGCCTGACCGTTGTTCCTGTTTCTGGCGCGGTCAGCTACAGGATTTTCGCTTCTGGCGATCCTTATGGCACATACACAGAAATCAGCGGTTCAGGCGAGTTCGACCCCGGTCAGCCCAACATTTGGCGGATAGATCCCCTGCTTGCCACCCGCAAGTTCTTCAAAGTCTCTGCGATCAGAGCCTGATAGAAAGACTTAATCCTATGTCTTTATGCCTGTTACGGGCACGCGTCCTTCAAGCCGCGTGCCCTGGCAGACTTTGTTCTCCACCCATGCCTCTCCTTTTATCATCTCTTAATCACTTCTTTATCACTAGTTAATCACTTCTTAATTGTTAAGGCTTGATTAAGAAGTGATAAAGAAGTGATTAAGAGATGACATTAAGGGAGAAGCGGGAAACGCTCATCAAACGGGGAGAAACAGATCAAGTCAAGATTGCGGGCAAAACCACGCGGAAGCAGGTTAGACCGCGAGGATCACATACAGCCAGTTTGCCAGAAACAAAGCAGCCAGCAGAACAAGGCCCGCTTTCTTCCCCGCAGGCGGCAACGACAGAACCAGCCTCTTTCGAAAAACAAGGGTGGAGAGAATCTGGATTAGAACAGCAATCGTCAGCAGCAGCATGAAGGGATTGTAACTCAGCGCCGCGACAGGGTTTCCGCCCAGCAGGGCCAAGAAAGACCGGGATAGCCCGCAGGTGGGGCAATTGACGCCTGTCAGAGCCTTGAACCAGCAGAACCCCCATCCGCCAATAACATGTAGCAGCAGATATCCGCCAAGTGTTCCCAGAAAAAGAAAAACCGGCAGTTTGCCTGCCGGAAATCTGCTGCCGGTATTCTCAAGAGAGAAACGCATCACAGGTTCATGCCGCCCGGAGGCAGCGGGCACCCGGGAAGATCAAAAAGCGCTGGATGCAGCCGCTCCCATGATGCCCATGACAAACACCGCGTAGACGATGCCCGCCAGGATTCCGAGGGCGTTCAGGCAGACGCTGACGATGCCCAGGATCCTGCCGGTGTTGGTCATTTCCCGGCCGCTGGGATCCATCATCCCCACATCCATCTTCTTGAGGTCTTCGTTGCCGAAGAGCCATGCCAGAAGGCCAAAAATCCCGCAGGAGACCAATCCCACGATCCCGAAAATCAACACCAGGGTCGCCCGGTGGGGCTGCATCATCGGATGATGCGGGGTTTGCGGCGCGTATTGCTGATAAGGCTGATACTGCTCGTTGTTGTCCATAACCTTCTCCCAATTGATGCCGGCAGGGAGACGGATCCCCCCGCCGGTCGGTCAAAAAGCCAGAATTATAAAGCTCCGCTGATCAGGAAGCAGGCAGCGAAGGAAATAATCGCGTAAAGCTCGGGATAAACGCCGAGGATCAGGGTGTTGGAGAACACGTTGTTGCCGTTGCCGATGCTCTCGATGCCGTTGGCGACGATACGGGCCTGGAAATAGGCGGAAACCAGGTTAACGACGCCCGAGATCAGTCCAGCGCCGAAGATCGCGGCGGCGGTGATCATCGCCATCTCGGGATGGATGTGCTCTTTGAGGATGAAAAACGCGCCAAAGCCATAAAGGCCCTGGGTTCCGGGCATAGCGGACAGGATCATGCAGTTGGCAAAGATATCGTCGCGTTTCTTCATCGCAGCCACTGTGGCGCTTCCGCCGATAACCGTGCCCCAGGCTGATCCTACGCCGGAGAGGGCGACCATGAAGAAGATTCCCACCCAGGCCAGGATATAGGCCGCGTTTCCGCCGGCTACCGCGTTGCTTGCTTCTAATAGGACGTAAGGCATTATACCTCCAGTTTATTGTTGTTGCTTTTTGTTTCCAAAGGGTTTGTATTCAATGCCGGGGCCGTTGAACCCGGCGTTTTTATAGAACTCGACGAAGGTCAGGCGCAGGGAATGGACGAATCCGCTCAGAGCGCCAAGGGCGATGTTCAGCGAGTGCCCAAAGAGCATGAACACGAAGAAGATCACCGGACCGAGGATCTTGATGCCCAGCATCTGCTGTCCGATGGAGTTTATCACGAAGCCGAGGATGGCGCTTGAAACTCCGAGTGCGAACAGGCGGATATAGGACAGGATGTCGCCGAAGAATCCCGTTACGATGTTGTAGAGGAGCCACAGGCCCGCCAAAACGTTCTTTACGGGGTTTTTCCCGGGGGAATTGAACAAAAGGATCAGCGCCAATCCTGCCCAGAGCGGGTATTTGACATACGGCTGCAGGCTGGAAATGTCAGCTTTGAGCAGCCCGGCTCCCATCACAGACAGAGCCAACAGGAAGAGGAAGGTGCCGAAGGGCGCGAGAAAATGGTTGAGTCCGGACTGGCGCGCTTGCTTGATCCCGTTGACCATCACGCCGAAAAGGATTTGGATCACGCCCAGCAAGAGGGCAAAATTGAAGATCTGGTCATTATTGCGGATAATGATGGAATCGTCCAGGACGGTTGTCTTCAGGTCGAAGCCCAGCGCAGAGCCCATGACCCAGCCCATGACAATTGACGAGAGGCCGAAGAGGATGACCAGCATCATGGTGTTTTTCATGGCGGGAGTTTTTGCCTTGCGGCGCAGGAAGATGCCGATCGCGATGAAAGCAAGGCCGTATGCCATGTCGGCATTGCAGAAGCCGAAGAAAAGCATGAAAAACGGAGCAAACAGCGGCGTGAGGTCAAACTCGTTGTAATAGGGGAGCATATACATCCGGCTGATCGGTTCGAAGAGCCGTGAAAACCAATTATTGGTCAGGCTGATGGGAGGATTGTCGTCCAGAACCCCGTCCGCGGAAAAATGGATCACCCCCTTACTCTCGAGGAAATCCTTCAAGCCGACTTCCAAGCGCTGGGGTATCCAGCCGCTGAGGACGCGCACGTGATCGTCGGCTTCGCTGACGCCCTGCAGGGTTGCTTCCTCAAACTCGCAAGTGCTGGAGAGGTTTCTGATCTCGCCGGAGAACATCTCCATGGCTGTTGGGGCAATACCGGCCAGATATTCGTCGATGTCCTTGATCTGGCTTTCCGTTTCCCGCAGTTGGCCTTCCAGTTCCTGCAAGGTATGATGATGGAAGCTGAAGGTGTCGGCTTCGATTACGGGTTTCTCCCCGGTATAGAGCACCACGAAATACAGGATCCCGCCCACTTCATTGATGATCTCGATGCAGTGCTGCTCCTGCCACTCAGGTTTGAAGTGGTTCTTCAGGCAAGTATGAAAATCGATCATCACGCCCTGGTTTTCGATTTTGGTTTCCATCGAGTAGTCAAAATGACCCCAGGGAAGCAGGTCTCGGATTTGCTTTTTCAGAACATCCGCCTTGCGGGTCAGCTGGTCCCGCTCGTCGCGCGCTTCTTTGATCCTGTTGAAAAGCATCTTGGCTGTGAGATTGGTCTGGGTTTTGGGAGCTTCGGAACTGAGCCTGGCGAGGAATCTGACTGCTTCGGCATAGTCCTCGATCAGTTCCATATTCTTCAGCAGGGATTCTGTTTTCGCGTCCGAATTGCGGATCAGATGCACGACGCCGAGGTTCTGCAGTTCCCGCAGGAAGCCTTCATAGTCCATATGATATAGGACAAATGAGTATTTCCGCATCTTCTCTATCATGCGTAAACCTCCTGTCCGAGACGGTTTTTCAGGATCTTCTGCCCCGCTTTGGAGAGATTTTCCTCGTCTTCGAGAAAACGCTTGATCTTGAGGATTGAGTCCTCGTATGCAGGAATCTGGACCTTCTCATAGAGATTGACTTTCTGGGTCGTTTTCTTGCGCACGCGCTCCAGGATATGCATCTTGCGGACGAAGAAATCCCTTTCGATCTGCAGGGACGACAGGTTCTTGACCAGTTCGATCCCGTCGAGATACCAGGAGGGAGCGCTGAACAGGTCGTAGTCCCTGATCTCATAATCGATCTGGCCCAGAACAGGTGTCTGCACGCCGGCGATTTTGCGAGTCAGGATCTCCACGTTCTTCACCTGCACGAGGGAAGGATCGAACTCCGCCCAGAGCTTCATGAACTGCTCAAGTTCAGAGGTCCCGGCAGATATTTTCGCTTCCAGTTCGTGCGCCTTGTCTCTGGCGCGCTTAACCTCGAGGCGCAGGGCGGATTCCTTGTTTTTCAGGGTGGGAAGAGCCTTGAGCCTGATCTTGAGCTGTTTTTCCAGAGCGAGCTGGGAGATCTTGTTGTATTGGAACTTGAGCACCATGCCTATTTCCAGTATAATTGCATGAATTCGTCTTTGATCGCCACTTCTTCGCGCGTGAAATGCTTGCGGAACAGAGACCAGGTCGTGTCCAGCATCTCGTCCGTGCTGATATTAACGTCGATGGCGAGGATCTGCTCCGCGTAGTCGCGGGCAAACTTCAGGGTCCGCTCGTCATAGTCGGAGAGGTCAAAGCCGTTTTCCATCTTGGTTTTGGCGTTGGCAGCATCGGAATTCAAGCGCACGGAGGCGGACATCACTTGCGGGTGGTCTGCTCGGGTCTTTTTCCCCATAACTTTGGTTTTGAGTCGTGACAGCGAACGGGCGGGGTCGATGACGACCTTGCCGATGTCCGTGTCGCGGCGCAAATAGAGCTGGCCTTCCGTGATGTAACCCGTGTTGTCGGGAATGGCGTGGGTAATGTCGCCGCCGGAGATCGTCGTCACGGCGATGATGGTGATCGAACCGCCGTCCGGGAATTGCACCGCCTTCTCATAGATCTTTGCCAGGTCTGAATATAGGGATCCAGGCATGGAGTCCTTGGATGGGATCTGGTCCATGCGGTTGGACACGATGCTCAGCGCGTCGCAATAAAGCGTGAGGTCCGTCAGCAGAACCAGCACGGCTTCGTTCTTCTGGATGGCAAAGTACTCCGCCGCTGACAGAGCCATGTTCGGCACGAGCAATCTTTCCACTGGCGGATCGTCGGTGGTGTTGACGAAAGAGATGATCTTGTCGATCACGCCTGCGTTTTCAAATGTGTTTTTATAATACAGGAAGTCATCGTTGGATAGCCCCATGCCGCCGAGGATGATCTTGTCCGCCTTGGTGCGCAGGGCGACTGTCGCCATGACCTGATTGTAAGGCTGATCGGGGTCCGCGAAGAAGGGAATCTTCTGCCCGGTGACCAGTGTGTTGTTGAGGTCGATGCCGGCGATGCCTGTGGCGATGAGTTCGGATGGATCCTTGCGGCGTACGGGGTTCACGGACGGTCCGCCGATCTCCACTTCCTCGCCTTCAATTTGCGGCCCGCCGTCGATCGGATCGCCATAGGCGTTGAAGAACCTTCCGGAAAGCTGGTCGCTGACCTTCAGCGTGGGAGGCTTGCCGAAAAACACGACTTCCGCGTCGGTCCCGATGCCTTCCGTGCCGGAAAAGATCTGCAACGTTACCTGGTTGTCCATGATCTTCACAACCTGCGCCAGGCGGCCGCCGACGGTTGCCAGCTCTTCATAGCCGACGCCTGTCGCGTTCACCGTGCAGGTGGCTTTGGTGATCTGATTCAGCTTGGTGTATCTCTTTTGAAATGCGGTGCCTGCCATTATTTCACCCTCCTTTCGCCCATGATCGTTTCCAGTTGAGCTTCATACTTGTTGAAGTCCTCATTCTGGAAAGGTTGGTAGTTCATCTGGCGCAGGACATTTATGGTTTTGGTGAAATAGGGCTGCAGTTCTTCATAGGATTCAAAGACCAGTTCCGTGCGGCATACTTTGAGCACAAGCCGGAGCATATATGCCTGGCGCTTCATGGGGGTGGATTTGTCCACCGCGTCGAATCCGTCCTGAACCAGCACGATGCGGTCCACGAGTTCGCTTTTCCAGAACCGCAGATGGTAGTCCAGCGGCACGCCGTCGTCGCCGAGGATGTTGATCTGGTCTTTGGCTTCTTTGCCTCGCAACAGGATGTCTTTGGCTTCCAGGACGTCGCTCACCCAGCCGGGGGCGATGTTTTTATCCAGATATTCCTGAACTTCCTCATACTCCAGATACTTGGAATAGGAGTCTATCGGATCCACGGCAGGATAGCGTTTGCTGTCCGCGCGTTCCTGGGACAGTGAATAGAAGCAGCGGGCAGCCTTTTTGGTCGATTCCGTCACCGGTTCCTTCAGGTTTCCGCCTGCCGGGGATACTGCCCCGATAAAAGTGATCGAGCCGGGCTGTCCGTTGTTCAGATAGACATATCCGGCGCGTGAATAGAAGTTTGAGATGATCGCCGGCAAGTCCATCGGGAAAGCATCCGGTCCGGGAAGTTCTTCCATGCGGTTGCTCATCTCACGCAGCGCTTGCGCCCAGCGAGAGGTCGAGTCTGCCAGCAGGAGGACTTTCAGTCCCATGGAGCGGTAATACTCGGCGATGGACATCGCGGTATAGACAGAGGCTTCGCGGGCTGCCACAGGCATGTTTGAGGTGTTGCAGATAATGATCGTGCGCTCCATCAGCTTGCGCCCGGTGCGCGGATCGTCCAGTTCGGGAAACTCCACGAACAGCTCCACGACTTCGTTGGCGCGCTCTCCGCAGGCGGCGACGATGATCAAGTCCGCTTCCGCGTTTTGCGAAATGCTGTGCTGCAACACTGTCTTGCCGGTTCCAAAAGGCCCGGGCGTAAATCCCGTACCGCCTTCCGCGATGGGGTTGAGCGTATCGATCGTGCGCACGCCGGTCTCCATCATCTTGAACGGTCTCGGCTTGGAGGCATAGGCTCGGATCGGCAGCTTCACCGGCCAGTACTGGACCATGGTGACCTTGTGCTCGTTTCCTTCCTGATCCGCCAGTACGGCGATCGTATCTTCGATCTTGTATTCTCCAGCCTCTGCTATGCTTTTGATCGTGTATTTGCCTTCCATCTGGAAGGGAACCATGATCTTGTGATCGATCCAGTTCTCGGGAACCGAGCCCAGCCAGTCGCCTGCCATGACTTGATCGCCGGCTTTGGCAAGGGGCGCGAAATTCCATACGCTGTCCGCGTCCAGGGGATCGGTGTAGTCGCCCCGCGAGAGGAACAACCCTTCCATCTTGTTCAGGTCGTCCTGCAAGCCGTCGTAGTTCTTGGACAGCATTCCCGGTCCCAGCTTCACTTCCAGCATGCGCTGGGTGAATTCGACCGGGCATCCGGGAGCCAGGCCGCGAGTGCTTTCAAACACCTGAGTGTAAGCTATATTGCCGGAAACTTTGATCACTTCAGCCATCAGTTTCACGCCCTGCATATCGATGTAGCAGATCTCGTTCTGGGAGACCGGCCCATCCACCTGGACGTGCACCAGATTGCTGATTATGCCTTTCACAATGCCTGTGGTCATACGCAATTACCTTCTATTTGCTTACTGATTTAACGTTGAATTGTTCGGGGAAGGAAAAACTGTTGGCCAGATTGTCCATCGTGTCGTGAAACACCTCTTTGCCATAGTCGGCGTCCAAACCCAGCCAGCGGTCTATGATGCGCAGTTGGGCGTAATAGCCCAGAATGCGGTCAATATTGAAGTAGTTGAAAAAGTTCTGCTTCTCGATCCATTTCCAGCGCAGGACGTCGTAGCCGCGCTCGCGGTAGAGGATGTTGTTTTGCTCCCAGATACGCAGCAGGCTTTCAAAGAGCTCGTGGTTCTTGCCCAGATTGAAGTCCGCCGCATGGCTGCGGGCGAGATTGCCGACCAGTTCCCCGCCGCCGACCAGATATCTGGCAAACTCGATCTTGTGCTGCCTTCCGTTGATCGCGGTCAGAATGTTCTGCACATCACGGTTGAAGGCATACCATCTCTTCAGGAAAGCGTTCCCCAGCTTCTCGCAATAGGCGTAGACCGCTTCCAGTAGCCGGTGCTGGCTGTCCAGAAATGAAGGCAGTTCCTCGCCGGTGAACATCTCCAGCACGATCTGGTGCAGAAAATCCGGATAGTCTTTATAATCCCTGGGGATTGGGATTCCCGGATCGGAGGCTTTCAGCTTCATGGCGTCGATATAGCCCTGCCAGAAAACCCTCGAGCATTCCTGAACCGGGCGTCCTTCGCTTCCTGTTTTGTAGATCAGGGACAGCAGGTCGGAGATGTCGTCCGGCAGGCAGAGGAGCAGGAGCAGCCTGAAATCTCCCGCGCTGAGCTGCGACTTCGCCTCATTCATGAACTGCTGCAGCGTGATCGAGCGCTTGGTGTCGTCGACGCTCAACGCCGGCAAGCCTGTCACAAAGTAGTAATACTGATTGCGCATGCTCGGCTTAATTGTTGAAGAGGATATTGTTGGTGCGGGGACGCAGGTAAGATTTGAAGAGGTTGGCGAAGTCCTCGTCGCTGAAGCTCAGCTTGAAGCTGCCGTCCGCCGGGGCGATGGAGAATCCGTTCTTCATCTGGGGCGAAAACTCCACTGCCATGCCCTGTCCAGCCTTTTCCTGAAGCGACTTGAGGAAAAACTCGTCGAGCTTGCCTTCCATGCTTTGGGCGATGGTGATCTTGCCGCCGGACTCCCGCCAGGAACCTACGATGTCCAGGATCACTTTCTTCAAGAACTCCGGATCCGCGGTGGCTGCTCTGACTTTTTCATCAAAGGCGTTTTCCAGGAAGACGTCGGTTAGTTTTTGCTTGACCGCGCTCATCGTGTGCTGGGCGGCTGTTTTGAGGTCGGCGTCCGTATTGCGGGAAAGGTCCTCGGCTTTGCTTTGGGCTGCCTTGAGCAGGGAATCTGCTTCCTGCTTCGCTTTGGAGAGGATGCCGTCCGCTTCGGATTTTGCGGCTGCCAGGATTTGCTCCGCTTCGGTTTTCGCCTTGTTCACACCCTCGTCGTAAACACGCTGTAAAAGCTCTTGTAACTGGTCGCTCATCTGTTACTCCAGTATCTATTTGACTTTTGAATCAAGTTTCAAACCCTGCCTTATTTGTCAACCCTAATATTGAATGTAGCGGATTGAGTTCTTTCAGACTTCATCCCAATCAAGCCGCTGGGTGCTTCGCCCCCTTTAACAACTCTTAATCACTTCTTTATCACTTCTTAATCAAGCCTTAACAATTAAGAAGTGAT
>CAZKAA010000049.1:0-18561 GCA_964550575.1 uncultured Candidatus Cloacimonadota bacterium | reverse complement strand
CCATATTTTACAAGGCCTTAAGACATCCTATAGTCATTTGATACTATTTCATCAGGATCATCTTACGGGTATTGGAGTATTTGCCCGCCAGCATCTTGTAGAAATAGACTCCGCTGGAAAGTGGTTGATGGTTGTCGTCCATGCCGTCGAAGATGGCTTCATAGTTACCCGCGCCTTTGGTCTCTTTGACCAGGGTGCGCACAAGCTGTCCCTTGATGTTGTATATCTCGAGCAGGACGGGTGCGTTTTCTTTGACGTTGAAAGCGATCTTCGTGCTGGGATTGAACGGATTGGGATAATTTCCTTTCAGTTCAGTCACGACGGGAATCACGGGATCGTTGTTGGCGACAATGTTGCCCGCACCAAGCAGCGACACTGTGAGCAGCGGATTGACGGGATCATCCGTGCTGATGCTCATCGTTCCAGTGTAATCAATGTTCTCTGTCGGAGCAAAGAGCACATTGAAGGTAAGGAACGACTGAGCGGGAATCACGATATTGATTATGTTGTTGGGTTGCGCGTTGCCCTGATAGATGCTGAAGGGGGATTCAACCGCAACGCTGCCGATGAGCACCTGGTCGCCTTCGTTGTTTATTGTGAACTCCATGGTCTGGGTTTCGCCAATCAAGACGTCGCCAAAGTTCAGGTCGACGATCGGGATGGAGACCACGGGTGCTCCGTTTACACCACCGGTGGAGGGGAAGACGATGTCGTCGACCCAGGCGCAGTCGCTGCCGCTGGAAACCATGCTGTCTTTGACGTATTCCCAGGTGAAGACATTTGTGCCGGGCTGGACGTCGTAGCTGACCTGGCTCCAGATATCAGCGGTGCCGGACCATTGGTTGCGGACCTGGCTGTTGATGTAGAACTTCAGATAGTCATAGTTCTGTTCGCTGGAGACCTTTTTCCAGAAGGAGATGGTTCCGGCCTCTGGGCAGATCAGGGTTACGCTCATGGAGGTGGACTGGTTGTGGGTGATAGTCGCCGACTTGGCGGCGTTTGACCCGTTATAACTGCTTTGATCGACAGTCCAGTTGCCTCCGGTGAACTGCCAGGGGAAACCGGCGAAGCTTGTTTCGAAGTTCTCCGCCACGATTCCCAAACTCACGTTGTAAGTGTGGGTTGAACTGTATTCCCCACTGAACAGCATCGCGCTGATGCCGATCTGGGACCCAGCGGGAATCTGGGAACTGAAGGTCACGAAGTATTCAATTTCGCATTCACCGCCGACAGGGATCGCCGCGAATGAAGTTGTTATGGGATCCGCAACATGGACGGCGTTGTTGATCACAAGGGCGGTAACCAGATCGCTTGCCTGCGCGTGGCCGGTGTTTGAGAATGGTATCTTGAGGGTAACGCTTTCACCGGGATCGATCATGCCGTTGTTGTTGCCAAGATAATCCTGGATATCTATCCCGCCCCAAGTGAAAGCAGGAGCGCTGACCATGATGCTGCGGTTGTATTCGTAAAGATTCGCACCGCATTGGATCGCGATATGGATGGGGGCGGCATACTGGTCCGGGATGTTGCCGGCAATCTGGATGTTGAATCCGTTGGTCGTGCCGCCGCTGCCGTTGGCAGCGATATCTGCAACCGATACCGTGCCGTTGAGGATATTAAGGTACGGGTCGGCGGAGGTCAATGTGGCGGTGATACCAGTTGCGGCATCGCTGCCGACGTTATCGAGGGCGAAGTTCACGGTGATCGTTTCGCCAAATTCTGGAAGATTGTTGTTATCATCGGTAACGATCATCTCGTCGACCACAATATAGGGGCCGGTGCTGGGCAGAACCTGCACGGTGCCGAGATGGGTGACCTTGTTCTTGGCGGTGATGGTAAGCACCAGATCCATCGGCTGAAGGGGCGGATTCGCCATCTGCAGGATGACCACGCCGGAAGGATCGGCAATCGCGGTGGAGTATACTGTGCCGGCGGCAGAAAGGGTGACCCGGGCTCCGGGGACCGTTTCCACCTGGAAGGTGTTCATGCCGAGGAAGAGCACTGGATTGTAGGTTGCGCTGAGTGCTTCGGGATCTTTGCTTCGCACAGCCAGAGAGGCGTCGCCGAAGATCGTCCAGCATTTGTATTCGTTGATGCCGGATGTGCCGTAAACCTCGATCATTTTGGATGAGCCGTTATAAAGCAATCCGCCAACGGTATGCTTCTGCTCACCGACCAGCAGATCGATGACTTCATCTTGGCCGCGCATGGGAGGATTCCAGCCCTGGTTGATCGTGCTGGCATACATTGCGATCGCGCCGGCAGGAGCGTTCGTCGTCTCGTTGACAGAGCGCAGCCAGGCTTCCGCGAAGCAGGTCATGCTCACAAAATTGCCGTTCACGCAAGCGACACTGACGATAAAAGGAAGCATCCAGTCGTTGGTCAGAGCGTTGACGTTGGTATTGCTGAACCCTGTGGTGACCCACGTTGTTGCGGATCCATGGCCGCAATAAGTGATGACACCGCGTCCGGCATTGACATTGGTGCCGACCTGGGTTGCTGTGGCGCCCATGGTTTGGTACATCTGATCTACGCTGGTATATCCGTAGTTTAGCAGGTCGGTGCGGATATTCTCAATGTGGGTCTGATCGCTTTCACCCATATCGCCTTGGGAGCCGCCGCCTTCGTTGGAAGCGATGCCCATGCCGCGTTGCAGCCAGGTGGCTCCTGTTTGGATGTCACGCTCGTAATAGATGGAACGGTCAAGCTGGGTTTGCATCTCCGCTACTGTCTGCGCGGAGAATCTGCCCACATAGATGTCCGGATAGCTGTCAGTTCCGGCGCAAAGGGCAAAGGTCGGATCGGAACCGCCGCCTCCGGATGTCAGGGTCGGAATCTGCGGCGCGTCGCCGAACAACTGCACAAACATCAAGCCATTATTCAGGTCATACTGGTTTTGAATATAGGTATCGATCTGGCTGGCAGTGGGACCGGCTACTGTGACGTCCACCACATCGACGGTGTAGCCGTTTTGGCGCTTCCAGTTTACCCAGGGGTCGATGATGCCGTCGAACATGGAATGCTTGATCGCGAGAATGCGGCCTTCTTCCGCCAGGGAAGGATATTTGGCTTCGCCGAAATTGAGGAACATATTCTCATAGATGCCGGAAAAGGCTTCCGCGTATGAATTCTTGGGAACGGAAAGAGAGTTGGTCAGGTCTGTTCCGGTATTATCCAGAGCGACTGTCAGCCTGGTATAGACGCGCAGGGTTTTTGATGCCGGATAATAGACAAAAGGCTGAAAGCGAACAGTGATCCCGCGGTAGTCGCGGAGGATGAAAGGTTCGGTCAGATATGATGTCGTTTCAGGCCAGTTACCTGTTCCGTCGTAGAAGTCTGCAAAGCTGTATGGAACGGTTTTGGGATCGACGTCTCTGGTGAGATTGCCTTTGGAGGGCGCGACTGGCATGGCAAGGTCGACGTATTCGCTGCCGACGACGCTGAGTTCCATCCTCGCGGTGTTGGGAATGATCACGCTGCGGGCGAGGATCGGCAGTTGTGGCAATCCTGCTTCCAGGGTCAGTCCCTCTTTCTTCAGGCTCAGGTCATACCAGGTGTTGCCATCGATCTGCACCGGCTGGCTTTCGAAACGACCCAGAGTGAGTTCCATAACCATGTGGTTTGGTGTGCTTTCCAACAAGCGTATCTCGTTGGCTTTGTCGCTGACGTTCACCTGTTCTGCGCTTAAAGCGATTCCCAGCGCCGCGAGCAGGGCTATAATGAGAAACAAACGTCTCATGGGTTCCTCCATAGATCAGTTAACAGAATTTATCCAAGCTGAGGAATATGCTTCCATCAGCCAGGTCATTATATTTCGATTTCATAAAACTATCAGGGATAAGCAATTCCCTGTCAAGAAAAATCTTCATATTCACACTCCATCAAAGATAGGGAAGGCGACGCGAATACTCACGCCGCCTTCCAGATTCCTTATTTCATTAACATCATCTTGAGTGTTTTGGTATAGCCAGGGGCTTCCAGACGGTACATATAGATTCCGCTGGAAACAGATCGCCCGGCATCATCTTTACCGTTCCAAACCAGGTTATGGTAACCGGCGTTCAGATCGGAGTTCAGCATCGTGCGAACAAGCTGACCCTTGATATTAAAGATGTTGAGCCGTACTTTGCCGGAGTCCTTGAGCGAGAAGCGTATCGCGGTCTCCGGATTGAAGGGGTTGGGATAATTGCCTTCAAGCCTGGTGACCAGCGGAGCGACTCCAGGATCGTCGTTTGAGACGTAAGCGGTGATCTCTACTGGGATCACGACGGCGGGATTGGACGGATCGTTGGAAGTGATAGTGATGTCACCATCCAGGTTAACAGCCGGATCAGGAGCGGTGTAGCTCAGGGTAAAGACCCTGGTCTCCCCGACGGGGATGCTGTAGTTATAATCGTCCGGGAGCAGGCTGCCGTTCAGATTCAGGTTCATGAATGCCGGAACGGAAATCATGCCGCTGAGATCGACGTTACCCAAATTGCGAAGGGTCAGATCGGCAGAAAGCTCGTCGTTGGGATGAACATCTGCGAAGCTGTATTCAGTCTGGGGTACATAGATCAATGCGGCGTTGCCGCTGCCAGACATGGGGAAAATGATGTCGTCGATCCAGGCGCAATCGCTGCCCGAACTGTAGGAGACATCTTTTGAATATGCCCATTTGAAGATCCTGGTTCCCGGAGTCACAGGATAAGTGACCTGTGCCCAGGCTTGGTTTCCGCTCCAGGAGCCCATTTCCACTCCGTCGATGCTGAAGCGCAGCCAGTCGTAGTTGGTCTCTGAGGATACTTTGCGCCAGAAGCTGATGTTTCCCGCCGCACCTACGTTCAGGGTCACTGACAGCTCCGTGGTTCCGTTGTGGGTAATGGTGCCGGACTTGGCGCCATAGGTTCCCGAATAGGCGTTTGTCGATCCGCTCTGGATGGACCATGGGATCGGGGAGTTATTCTGCCAGGGGAACTGGGTGAATCCGCCGCTTTCAAAGCCTTCGCCGATAATTCCGATGGGAAGCAGAAGACAGTGGTTAACGTTCTGCAGTCCGGCGCTGACAGCCATGCCGATCGGAATGACCTCGCCGTTGGGAATGTCTGTGCTCAGGCTTGCCACGAAGCTGATCGGGATGTTGACTCCCAAGCCCAGGGAAGGCAGCATGAAGTATGTGTTGTCCAACGTCACGCCGTCATGGTTTTCAACCAGTTGAAGGCTGCCGCTTTCTGCTGCCATGTGGCCTGTATTGGTTATGTTTACGGTGACAGAGACATTTTCGCCGGGCTCGAGGAAGCCGTTGCCGTTGGTGTCCATCAGCATCACATTGCCAAACTCGACATGGGGCGCGTTCACCGTTATGCTGCGGGTTGAAGTCCACTGGTTGGTGCCATCGCTGACGGCGATGTCAAAGTTGACCACCGTTTGGTCGGGAATCGCGGGATGGATCAGAATGCTGAACAGGTTGTTCTGGTTGATCGTCTGTCCGGCTGGGATATTTGGAAGATTTGCCGTATTGGAAAGCAGGGTCACATACTGGCAATCGGTGCTGATTGACGCAGTCAGGTTGGTCGCGTCCTGAATGCCGACGTTGTTGAAGGTCAAACCCATGCTGATAGTTTCTCCAGCTTCCGCGATGCCGTTGGTGTTTGGATCGATGACGGTGATCGGGCTGACAGTCACATAGGGACCGACGTTGGGGACTACCTGCACGTTGGCGATCAGGGGTCTGCGCAGGGAGCGGGTCATCACGATCTGGGCAGTTCCCGGCTCGGTGAAGGGAGTGAAGTTCAGGGTCAAATTGCCGTTGGCGTCAGCCAGGCCGACACCGTGCAGCTCGTTGTTCATGGAGATTGCCACATAGCTGTATGGATCAGCGACGATCTCCAATGAGCCAATGCCCAGGAACATTGTGTCGGGTGCCTGATAGCTGTTCTGAGCAGGTATGCCGAGGTAGGGAATAAGGCTCGGGTCGCCCATCACAGAGTATATTTCCCAATAATAGTTGATGCGGCTGCTGTTGGACTGAACCACAGCCATGTTGCCCATGAAAGTCGCAGCGCCGACGTTGGTCGCCCAATCCGCGAAAGCTTCGTTGTGATCATGGAACATCGCGTCATACGCGCCGGTGCGTCCGGCGACAAAAGGCGATCCGGTTCCGACCACGGGCGGCTTCCAACCCACGCCCCACCAGTAGTCTTCGTCCCAGTAGGTGCTGTTGGTTCCGCCGATGTAGACCACGCCGCCTTTGTTGGGGGCGCGAAGCCATGCTTCCGCGAAACAGATCCCTGTGTTGAATGCGCTGGTCAGGCAGCAGTTGCCTACCACCACAGAGCTTTCATTCACGTTCTGCAAGCTGTTGATGTTGGCAATCGTGAAGGTGGGGTCGGCCCAACTGGTTTCGCTGCCGTGGGCGGTGTAGTTCACGTAGCCGCGGCCTTCGGAGACGTTTGCCACAATGGCGGCATCCGAAGATTGGGAAGCTGGATACAAATAGGTGTTGGAAGTGATGCCATGCGCCGCGTTGAAATAGTTGTTGGTGCCGTAGTTGATCTGCCCGTTGGCGTGGGTTGGCGCCCAGGAGGCGTCCGCGCCGGCAATCATTACCACCTGGCTCAGATAGGCGTCGCTGGGCATGGTGTACATTTCGTGCATCAAAGTCTTGTTGACCTGGTTGGTTACTTCAGCTTCCGTTGTGGCGGAGAAACGGCCAAAATACATCTCAGGCACGAAGTCGGTTCCCTGCAGCCTGACATATGGCAAATCGGTAACATGGCTGCCAGTGGTGCCGTTATTGGAGGGCACCTGTGCAACGTCACCCACGATCAGCAGATATGAGGGGGCTGGGTTTTCCGTTGTCGCCGCGTTCCAGAGGTTTTGCATGTAGGTCTTGATCGCGTTGGCGGTCGTGCCGGTTTCGGTCGTAGTGGCAACTATCACGTTGAAGCCTTCCTGCTTTTTCCAGTTCACAAAAGGCTGCATCGCATTCACAAAACTCGGAGGGGTGATGATCAAATAACTCATCGGATAGCGATTGAGGGACACGCGGGTATCCGGGGGATTGAGAATTGTGCCGCTAAGCATTGAAGCAAAAGCCGGGGAATAGGTGCGTTCCATCAGTTCCTGGGTCGCGATCAAATCTGAACCCACAAAATCAACTTTGATCTCGGCGCTGTATATCACTTCCACGGTAGCGTTGGCGGGATTGTAGCGCACAGGCACGAAATCCAGCGCGAACAGGCGATAACCTCTCATATAGCCGAGTTCCGTGACGCTGACGGGGGAGTCTTCCGTCCAGGCTGAGCTATTGTAAAACTCGCGGTTGACCTCGAAGGGCAGGTTGCTCAGGTCAGCGCTTTTTGAAACCGATTCCTGGCGCGGAAAGAGGGGATAGCGAACACCTGACTCGGTGAGCGTAAGGGTCTTGCGCAAAGCGCTGCTGATGCTGGGGACAACCTGCGCGCCCACCGGCACGCTAATGATCTGGCGCATCAGGGGAAGCTTCGGCAGCCCGGTTTTATTGGTGGTTCCATACTGAGCCACGTATAGGTCGGTAAACACGCCTTCCTTCGTTTGTATTTCCTGATAATCCAGTTTCTCAATATTGTAGCGAACGCTGAGTCCAGATTCTCCACTGCGGATGAGTTCCACCGCTGTGGGGCTGGTACCCAGTGTGATCGATCCTTGGTTTGCGGCGAGTAATCCGACAAGTCCCAGGACCATGAGCATGACGAAGCATTTCTTCATGTCCTCTCCTGTTAAGTTATTCTATATGTTTTTCTTGCAAATTCGATTAGCTGCCATACTATTAAAGCAAGAATGGAGCCGAACCGACGGATTTGTTTATGTGTATCATTACTTCTCACCTTCTTGGGCCTGGCTGGGTGACCATCCCCTATCCTCTCTGTTGCCTCTGGCTACGCGATCGGGAGGGTACTTGGAAGACAGTCAGGGGCCAGGGAGCCAAGCATAAGCGGGAATCAATCTCAGTCAATTCCCCAAAGCCTTCTCCAATCGGATTGCAAACCGGCGTAATAGGTTCATGCCGGCAGATCGGGAAAGTAGATTGACAATAATGGGCGTTCGCAGAGAGTGGAACTATCGAACACAGAGGAAGACCTGATGCAAGAGCTACGCAGCGACCTGTCCAACCTGAGCGAATTTTTCACAGCCAAGTTTCCCGCAGAAAGAAGAGCGGAAGCTCAGACCGTTTTTTTAAAAAAGCTCTCGGAACTGGCTCACGAGCATTATCAGGGCAAGATGCAGACCGCGCCAAAAGCCGGGGTGTGGGGGTTCAACTGGTTCAACGTCTGGTACACGCCGGGAGTATCCTCTGTATCCACCAGTATCCGGGACGAAGAAGCACGCTCATTCGCGCTTAGCAACAGAGGTAATCTGGTGGCAGTGGTCAGTGACAGCACCAGGGTTCTGGGAGACGGAGATTGCGGTCCGGCAGGCGGATTGGGCGTGATGGAAGGCAAAGCGATGCTGATGAAATATCTCGGGGGTTTTGATGCCATAGCACTGTGCGTGAATAATCGTGGTTCGGACGGCAAACCTGATCCTGCAAGGCTTATCGAGTTTGTAAAAATGCTGGAACCGAGCGTTGGAGCGGTGAACCTGGAAGATATTTCGCAACCTAATTGCTATCGGGTTTTGGACGACTTGCGCGAGAACTGCCAAATCCCGGTCTGGCACGACGACGCGCAGGGAACCGCGTGCGTGACGCTGGCGGGATTGCTCAACGCCCTTAAGCTGGCCGACAAAGAGATCCAGAACGTTCGCGCCGTGTTATATGGCGCTGGAGCTTCGAACACTACGATCGCAAGCTTCCTGCTTCAATCTGGGCTGGATCCGGATAACCTGGTCATGTTTGACAGCCGGGGAGCGCTTCATGCAGGCAGGAAAGACCTGGCAGATAATCCTGAAAAGTACAGGCAGTGGGATTTTGCGCAGCATTCGAACCCCAAAAGATTCGACACAATGGAACAAGCCATGCGTGGTGCGGATGTGCTTATCTCGCTTTCCACGCCAGGGCCGCACACGATTAAGCAGGACTGGATCAGGCTTATGGCGCCAAAGTCTATCGTTTTCGCCTGCGCCAATCCGGTACCCGAGATTTATCCGCAGGCTGCGAAGGAAGCGGGGGCGTTTATCGTAGCAACGGGTAGGGGAGACTTTCCCAACCAGGTGAACAACTCCTGTGGATTTCCGGGAATCCTCAAAGGCGCGCTGCTGGCACGGGCCAGCAAGATTACGGACTCCATGGCGATCCGGGCGGCGCATTCATTGGCGGATTTTGCGGAAGCCCGCGGAATTGGCCCCAGCAGTATCATCCCCCGCATGGATGAAGCGGATGTGTTTCCGCGGGTCGCCGCGGATGTGGCTATGCAAGCGGTTGCGGATGGAGTTGCAAGGGAGATTTGGTCTCAAAAGGAAGTTCTGGCAAAGGCTTCAAAGGACATCTCCGACTCGCGCGCGCTTTGCCACCGCTTGATGAATGACGGAAGCATTTCCGAACCGCCGCGCGAGATGATCGAAAGAGCTCTGGCGCATGCCTGTTTCGTGGTGGGCAGTTAGGGGACTGATGGCGGAAATCAGCATTATCGGCGCAGGCTTGGCAGGGAGCGAAGCCGCGCTCTATCTGGCAGACAAGGGATTGAAGGTTATCCTGTATGAGATGCGTCCGGAGAAAATGACCCCGGCGCATGAAACGGGGCTCGCGGCAGAGCTTGTGTGCAGTAACTCCTTAAAATCAACACTTCCCGATACCGCGGCAGGTATGCTCAAGGAAGAACTCCGCTTGCTCGGTTCCAAGCTGCTTTCTGTGGCGGAGGAGTGCTCCGTGCCAGCCGGCCACGCTTTGGCGGTGGATCGGGACCGATTTGCCAAAAGGGTGACCCAGTTGTTGGAAAACCATCCTCTGATCACTATCAGGCGGGGTGAAGTGACTGAGTTGCCAGCCAGCGTATGCATCTTAAGCAGCGGGCCATTGACCTCAGACGCACTGATGCTTTCGCTGGGCGAACTTATCGGCGAACGGCATCTGTACTTCTTTGACGCCATCGCTCCGATTGTTGACGCGGATAGCCTCGACATGGAACGGATCTACCGCAAAGACCGCTATGACAAGGGCGAACCAGATTATCTCAACTGCCCCTTCACAAGTGACGAATATTACGCTTTCGTGCAAGCTCTGCTTGAGGGCGAGCAGTATCAAGCTCACGAGTTTGAGAACGACATTTTTAAAGACCTTAAATTTTCATATTATGAGAATTGCACGCCAATTGAAGAATTGGCAAGGCGTGGCAATGAAACACTAAGGCATGGTGTGATGCGACCCATGGGTCTTGAGTTTGAGGGCAGGAAGCCTTTCGCGGTGTTGCAACTGAGGACCGAGAACAAAGACTTTACCGCGTATAATCTGGTTGGCTGCCAAACGATGTTGCGCCAGCGCGAACAGAAAAAGGTGTTTCGACTGATACCTGGGCTGGGGAAAGCTGAGTTTCTGCGATATGGCTCGATTCACCGCAACAGCTATTTGGACGCGCCGCGGGCGCTTGCTCCCAATCTCAGCCTCCGTGCGACGCGGCATGTGTTTGTTGCTGGCCAGCTTAGCGGAGTCGAGGGATATATGGAGTGTATCGCAAGCGGTCTGTTAGTGGCGAAGATCGTTTCTGAAGGGATCAGCATGCTGCCCCCGGAAACGATGCTGGGACAGTTATGGCGCCGCCTTATCCAAACCACGGATACTGAGTTTAGACCTATTAACGCCAACTTCGGCATCCTGCCCGCGCTGGAAAGAGCGCCGCGGGATAAAAAACTGAAAAAATCCAGCCTTTCCAGGCGAGGCCTGGAATCGCTCCAAGAATATCTGGGAGAAGAAGATGACTGAGCTAACATCAGCATGCGGCCTGGACTGTCCCGGTTGCGAATGCTACCTTGCCACCAAATCCGGCAACATGGAAACCAAAACTGATATCGCTGTTAGATGGAGCAAGAACTATAACGCCGAGCTGACAGCCGAAGATATTAATTGTAACGGGTGCCTGAGTGACGGACCGCGCTTCAATTGGTGCGGATTGTGCCCAATACGGGCATGCGCGCAGGACAAGGGCTATCGGACATGCGCAGAATGCGCCGCTTTCCCTTGCAAGATCAACGAGTTTCTCTATCAAGCCGTACCAGAAGCGAAAAAGGCAATTGAAGAGCAAAGGAGATGAACATGGACAAAATGATGCTGCTATCACTGATTTGGCTGTTACTTGGATCCAGTGTGCTGCTTGCCAAAGCAACCTTGGACCCAAGTGAGTTCTGGCAGGATGGATACTGTGTTCAGAAAACAGCGAAAACACCCGCTCAGGGAGCGGTTTCCATTCGCGCGATGGTTGAGGGGCGTTGGCAGGATTATAACCTGGTTGAGTTTCCACAAACTTTTTGGGATTGGAATAAGGCCAGGCGCAAAGAATATCTTGATATCTTCCGTGAGATGCTGGAAAAGGGTCGCGATGCAACTCGCAATCCGGAACTCTCAGGACCGCACAATGGCATCATTGCAACTTACGGTTCAGCAAGAAAAGACTCGCGGTTCAAACTGAACAATGCAGTCAAGGGCATGGGTTTTCTTCCCGACGAGGAAAAAATCGACGATCTGATCGCGTTGCTGGAGAAGAACATGGATGCCACGCTGGACATTAAGCTGAACTTGCTGGACAGCCTTTACATATCCGCCGAAGAGAACTTTAGCGCGGACCGGCTAGTTTCCCTGGAACTCTATTCGGAACCAGGTTATAACACGCAGACTTTTATCAACCAGATGGTTAATCCCGCCTGCGTGACGGTCTGGCTGGACATCCCTACTTATAAGATCAAGCAAATTGTCAGGCTTCTGCATCCGCTGGATCCGGGACTGACTGAATATGAACGCCAGTGCGTTCGCTACGTTAACCTGATGCACAGTTTCTTTCACGGCGAATTCCCGCGGGACTATATTGCCGCGGTATATTACAGCGTGGAGATCTATGACAGCTCCCCCGGCAGATCTGATGCCAGGGGAACGAAGATCAGCAACTGAGGCGTCACGAACTCCCCTGGAGGGGAGCTATGCAATACGAAGAAAAAGAATTTTTGATCGAGGAATACGACCTCGAGCAGGATAATTGGGAGGAACTGGAACGGGCGGAGAGGACGGCATTTATCGCCGCGATTGTACGCCAGGGCGAAAGCATCGACGACAGCAACGCCTCCCTCGCCGAGTTGGAGCGCCTGGCAGACACAGCCGGTATTGAGGTTCTGGGGAAATATACTCAGAAACGCAATCAACCTGAGCGTGGCACATATTTCGGCAAGGGTTTCCTGGAAGAAATGGGTCAAAAAATGAAGCAGGCGCAAGCTGAGCTTCTGATCATCAACGAAGAACTGAATCCGATCCAAGCCCGCAATATCGAAAACGATTTCGGGATTAGGGTTATCGATCGCACAGAAGTGATACTGGCCATATTCCATGACCATGCCCGAACCCGGGAAGCCAAGCTGCAGGTAAGATTGGCTGAATTGCAATACCAGCTTCCCCGGCTGAGAAGGCTTTGGGGGCACTTTGACAAGGAGCGGGGTTCAGTCCGGTCTTCCGGAGGTTCTGCTACCAGGGGTATGGGAGAGAAACAAATTGAGATAGACAAGAGGCTGATTAGAGAGCAAATACGCAAGATCAACCGGGGTATCGAGGCAGTCACCCGGCATAAGGAAACCCAGCGAAAACAGAGAGAGCGCACCAAACGAATCTGTTTGGTGGGGTATACCAATGCAGGGAAATCTACCTTATTCAATGCTCTGACCTCGGCGGACGTATTGGTGGAGGACAAGCTATTCGCAACCTTGGATTCTACATCTCGCCAGCTGAAGCTCTCAACATCCTCGCCGGTTGTCCTGTCTGACACGGTTGGTTTTATCTCAAACCTGCCGCATCATCTGGTCGCGTCTTTCCGCGCCACGCTGATGGAGGTTCAGGACGCTGACCTGTTGCTGCATCTGGTGGATGTATCTGACGAGAGATTCATGTATTACATAGACCAAGTGAACAAAGTGCTGAGCGAGATTAAGGCACAAGACATCCCCCAATTGCTGGTTTTCAACAAAACCGATGCGGTCGATCCGATCATGCTCAGCCTGATTCAAAAGAGCAGAAAGGAAGCGGTATTCATCTCCGCTCTCAGAAATGATCATATCAGCGATCTGCTCGACAAGATCGAAACCCTGCTTCTCCAAAACCGCCACTGCAAAGTGTTCCTCCCTTATGACAAGGGAGCGCTGGCATCCCTGCTCCACGAGATTGCGATAATCAAGTTTGAAGAGTACCGCGCAGACGGGATTTACCTGGAGATATTGATCAACCAAGAGGATATGCATCAAATACAGGACTATGTATTGACATAATCTGACGGCTCTGGAATCTGGAAATATAATAATATTCGATACTCAAGGAGAACAAATGTTCAAACTCGTCACTGCGGCTGAAGCCGCAAACATGATCCAGCCGGGAGACAGATTGGCAATCGGAGGCTTCCTGGCGGTCGGAGCACCTGAAAGCGTTATCGACGCTCTGGTTGAAGCCGGCACAAAGGATCTCCACGTTATCTGCATCGCTTCGGACTGGGAAAACAGGGGCATCGGAAAACTGGTGGTCAATCATCAGGTGAAAAGCGCTCAGGTTTCTCACATGGGCACAAACAAGGAGATCCAGAACCAGTTCAACGCAGGGGAGATCCAGATGGAACTGGTTCCCCAGGGAACCCTGATGGAACGGTGCCGTGCTTTTGGAGCCGGATTAGGTGGGATACTGACTCCTACCGGAATAGGTACTGTAGTGGCAGACGGAAAGCAAATCATTGCTGTTGGCGCCAAGGATTACATCCTGGAAACGGCCATTCCCAGCGATTTTGCCTTGATCCGAGCTTGGAAGGCTGATAAATCAGGCAACCTGATTTATCGCAAAACCGCTCGTAACAGCAACCCCATTTTCGCCATGGCTGGAAAGATCACCATTGCGGAAGTCGACGAAATCGTTGAGACAGGCGAACTAGATCCGGAGCAGATAGTAAGCCCTGGCGTATTCGTGAATTACATAGTTTTAAGCAAGGAGAGTTGAGATGGCCTTGGATAAACGAGCACAAATCGGAGCGCGCATCGCTCAGGAACTTAAAGACGGAGACTATGTAAATCTGGGAATAGGTCTGCCTACTGAGGCTGCTAACCATATACCTCCGGGAGTTCGTGTGATCTTCCAGTCCGAAAACGGTATCATGGGTGTCGGTCCCAAACCGGCCGAGGGAGAGGAAGATCAGGACATGATCAATGCAGGCGGGGGTTTCGTTACAGCCCTACCCGGAGCTTCATTCTTCGACTCTGCAACCAGTTTTGCCATTATCAGGGGAGGACATATCGACGTTACCGTCCTTGGCGCTTTGCAGGTTGACCAGGAAGGCAATCTGGCAAACTGGATGATTCCCGGCAAACTGATCCCAGGCATGGGCGGAGCCATGGACCTGGTTACTGGTGCAAAAAAAGTAATCGTCGCGATGGAGCATTGCGATAAAAATGGTAATTCCAAAATACTGAAAAAATGCACCTTGCCCTTGACAGCCAAAGGAGTTGTCAGTCTTATCGTGACTGATATGGCAGTGCTGGAATTCACTCCTCAGGGTTTGGTGCTCAAGGAAGTCAGCGAAGGCTTCACCGTCTCGGACGTGATTAAGGCCACTGAAGCTGATCTGATCATACCAGGACACCTAACCTAAACTCGTAGAAATAATTATGGCAGCATTTGGCGGGACCGAAGGCTGCCAATTTTAACATTCTGGAAGAGGGAGATCGTGGAAAGTGACTTGAAGTTGGGTATTAGTTCATGCTTGCTTGGCAACAAGGTTCGCTACGACGGACAGCACAAGTATGACAATTGGTTGGTGGAAACCCTGGGCAGATATGTGACTTACGTTCCGGTCTGCCCGGAGGTTGAATGTGGGTTGCCGGTGCCCAGAGAGGCCATGCGGCTGGTTGGAGATTCCGAAAATCCGAAACTACTCACAATTCAGACTGGGATAGATCATACGCCCCGTATGCTGGAGTGGTCTGCCAGAAGGCTTAAAGACCTTGCAGAAAGGGGTCTCTGCGGCTTTGTCTTCAAGAGCAAATCCCCTTCCAGCGGGATGGAGAGGGTTAAGGTCTATCCGGAGAAAGGCGGCGCAGCACAAAAGACAGGCGTGGGTATCTTTGCCAGAGAGTTCATGCGTGCCTTTCCGCTTTTACCAGTAGAGGAGGAGGGAAGGCTCCACGATCCGGTCCTGCGTGAGAATTTCATTGAGCGCATATTTATCATGCATCGTTGGCGAAAACTTCAACAAGAAGGGGTCAGCCCTGGCAGCCTGGTCGATTTCCATTCCAAGCACAAGCTTCTTTTGATGGCGCACAGTCCACAGCATTACCGCGAGATGGGAAAGTTGGTTGCAAACGTAAAAACGTTCAAACTCGATGAGTTCGAGAGCATTTATCTTGGCCTGCTCATGCAGGCAACTTCCAAAGCAGCGACACACGCAAAACACCAGAATGTTATGCAGCATATCCTCGGTTACTTCAAAACTGATCTAACCGGGGAGGAAAAAAGCGAGATGCTGGAACTTATCCAAAACTACAGAGGCCGTCTGATACCCCTGATCGTTCCCCTGACCATGATCAACCACTATGTTCGCAAATACGGCAAACCCTATCTCGCCGACCAGTTCTATCTGAATCCTCATCCCATGGAACTGGCTCTAAGAAATCACGTATAGTACCCAGTTCCTTGCTGCCAGAATCTCAGTTTAACTTAACTTACAGCGGCTGCAAGTCTCTATTTCCCTGCGGACGGTTCTTAAGAGAAAGCCTGGTTCCTCGCTGCGCGTGAGTTCCTCAACCAGCCTTTTATCCTGAAGCATGGATGCCATGCTTCGCAGTATCTGGATTTGGGCGTTCTGCTGTCCCCTTGGGGTAAGGATCAGGATAAACAGATGCACAGGCAAGCCATCTGGGCTGTCCCATTCGATACCGTTTTTGTTTCTCACAACGATCAGATGCGACTTCTCCAATCCTGCCAGCCGCGCATGGGGAAGCGCAATCGAGCGACCTGTTGCTGTGCTGAGCTGCTCTTCCCGCGAGGTCAGTTCCTGCAGGATCTCCTGAACTGGCAGTCCTGTGCGCTGTGAAGCAAGAACGCTGAGATAATCCAGCATCTCAGCTTGAGACGAACTCATTCCGTCGATATGGACGTCCTGATCGCCCATGGCAATTACGTAGGCTGTGCGCCGCAGTTTGTTCACAACCAAGGAAAGCCAGGTTCCGAAGAACATTGTCGAGATCAACGATGCGACGATTATTGCCACCAATACTGTTTCGTTGATAAGTCCCGTGGTATAGGCAAGCATCGCGACAACTATATGCATCTCGCCTCCGGGCGTGTGGCTGATAGCAATCGGCAACAGGTTATCGCGCGGTTGTTTTGCCCAAATCGCGCCGAAATACGCGCCCAAAAACCGTCCGGCAATCCCGATCACGGATAGCAGCAGCACCAGAAACCAGTCGAAATTGGCGATGAAGTCCAAGCGCAGCCCAATATTCGCAAAGAATATCGGCACAAAAATTGAATAAACCAACCGATTGATCACGAAGCGGTCTTTTTCGTTGACATGCCTCGCTTCGCCCATCACTATCCCGGCAATGAAGAAACCAAACAAGGCATGAATGCCGATTCCCAGCGTCAGGGTCCCGAAGATTGCGCCCACGATCACGATCAAAGTTACTTTGAGGCCCTGGCTGTCTTTGGCGCGGTCGTGGATCAGATTGACAGCCTTGTCCAAAAGTTTGCGCCCCACCGTAAGGCTCAGTCCCGTAAACATCAGTGTAAATGCGAACAGCTTGCCCACGAATCCAATTTCCAGCGATCCATGGGCGAAGAGCCCCATGATGATCGTGAACACCACCCAGCCTACGATATCATTCATGGTCAGGGCGGATACTACCAATAGGCCCATATCCGTTTTTAGTATGTTGAGATCCCGCAATCCCCTTATGGCAACCGGCAGAGCGCTGATAGTCATGATCACCGCGATAAACAACGCAAAGATCACTCGTTGAGCGGGATCGATCAAATAACGGTCTGGCAGCAGATAGATGGGCAGGAACGCGATCAAAACAGGGATGACAAGATCTGCAACTGTAATCTTCACCGCCTCCATGCCCTGTTTCCAAACCCGGGAAAAATTGATCTCCAATCCAGTTTCCATAAGCAAAAACAGGTTTCCGAACCAGGCGACGGTTTCCAGCATTGATCTCTGGACGGGATTGTCAGGAAAGATCGCCGCTTGTATGTCTGGGGCGATCTTTCCCAGAATGGCGGGGCCCAGGACGATGCCGACCAGTAGTTCCGCCGTAACGCTCGATTGCTTAAACCTGGCAAACAGGTATCCCGCAAGCCGGCAAAGACCAAGCAGCAACGCGAACTGAATGAGAAACAGCAACAGGTTGTGTTCAGTGATCACCATGTGTTCGGTAAACGATGCCAGCATAAATCCTTCCCTTAATCAGTTTTCCCTTTTACAAAATGATAACCGCCAATCGTTGCCTCGTCAAGTTCTTTGCTCCCAGAAGCGGCTAATCGCACTGATGCAAGGACAGGTTTTTGTGAGGTAGCAACCGGAGATCAACACCCCATTGTATGCTGGCAAAGTTGCTCCCAAGCCTGGAATGGCAACCTCCAATTAACCACCTTGTCACCACCTTGCTATAAAGAGGGAGGATACCGGGTGGATACAAGCAAGCTGGTAAGCCTGAACCAAATGCGGATTGGCATATCAACGGGATTGGATTCTTATGAATCCTGCGATCGCATGCTGGAGAAATGAATCCGGGAAAGCATCAGGATGCTGTACAGACCCTGGAAAAAAGGGCCGAGCCCAAGCTCAGCCCCGAAATGGATTGTCAAGATGACTTCAGACAGTTAGTTAAGAATCATCTTGGTGGTTTTACGTCCGCCTTTGTTGCAGTCGAGAATGATCTCCAGGGTGTTGCCTTTTTTAAGATTGGGTATGCGGTAGAGGAACTCACCCCCATTGACGGTGTCCTGCGCGCTGCAAACCTGAGAGATAATGGTAACGCCGTTCAAGCGGACCTGTATCCCTTCAATATAGTGATCCGAAGCGCTTTTCACGACGTGGTCGAAGCTGACAGTCAGTGTTTTGGTTTCGGCAGAATATTTGGCATAGATCTCTGATGCCGGATGAGCCCAGGCGCTAAGCGCGAATGCCAGCAGAAAGGTTAAAACGACTATTTTACTCATGATCCTGCTCCTTTTTTGTTTGATCTGTGCGCACCTGACCCTGATTGTGTCAGCATGAACACTCTAATAATATATACGGATTGCGCGTATAAACCCCGCATTACTTTTTTTTCTCCTGGTCCGCGTAGGCGAAGATCTCGTCCATCGTGCGGAAGCGGTTGAAAAGGTCAATGGCGCTTTGCAACTGATTGTCTTGCGCGATTGTGATCTTATAAGCC
>CAZKAA010000048.1:6940-18948 GCA_964550575.1 uncultured Candidatus Cloacimonadota bacterium | reverse complement strand
AGATAATGAGCGGTGACTGGAGTTCAGACGTGTGCTCTTCCGATCTTATAAGGAGAAAACCATGAAAAAGGGACTTATTCTGGCGGCTATGTTCATCCTGGCGCTGGCGGCCGCCCACGCGGAATTCGCCTTCGGGCTCCGCGGCGGAGCGAACCTCGCGAACGTCAGCTACGGCGACGGGCAGGTTCAGGACGGCGAAACCGGCTTCAACGTGGGTTTGATCTCCCAACTCGACCTCGGTTCCGGCTTCATCCTCCAGGGCGACCTGATCTATACCCAGAAAGGGTTTCAGGACCCAGGGCTGCTGGACACGACCGAATATTTTGCCCTGAACTATGTGGAACTGCCCCTCGCGCTCAAGTTTGACCTCAAACTCAAAGCCTTCCGCGGCGTCAGCCTGCAGCCCTGCCTCGGCGTGTCGCTGTCCTATCCCATCGACGGCGAATACACCTGGTCGGACAACGTGGACAACCTCGTGCCGGACATCGTGAATGACCTCCGCGACGAGATGACCGACCTGACCCTGGGGCTGGAAGCGGGGCTCGACCTCGCCCTCAACCGCTCGGTCATGCTCGGAGTCCGCTACAACCTCGGCCAGACCGACGCTTTCCTTGAGGACTTCAACCGCGACGGCTATAGAAACACCAACCTGATGGTCAATCTGGGCTTCATGATCGACTGATCAACGCTTTATGACGCAACGTAGGCGCGAAGATATTCGCGCCTGTTTTTTTACTCTCCGCCCTCCAGCGCTTGGGACGGCTCCTGTTTCTATCCTTGGTGCGACCAAGGATAGAAACAGGGGCGGAACAGGGCAGCGGACTGATGATGATGGGGTTTCGGGTTTGCCGCACCCTGCCTTAGCTTGGGGTTGCCAGCCTAAAATAGTCCGCTGATATTGCCGTCGCCCTCCACGTCTATGCTTTCCGCGGAAGGGTGTTTGGGCAGGCCGGGCATGCGCATGATCTCGCCGGTGATGGGCACCAGAAATCCCGCGCCGCTGGCGATCACGATCTCGCGGACAGTGACGAGGAAGTCCTTGGGACGGCCGATCAGGTCCGGATTGTCGGACAGAGACTTCTGGGTCTTGGCGATGCAGATGGGCAGCTTGTCATAGCCATATTTGTTGATCTTTTTGAGGTCCGCCCTGGCGTCCGCGGTGTAGTCCACCTTCTCCGCGCCGTAGATCTCGCGGGCGATGGTGAAGATCTTGTCCTCCACAGGGCTGTTCCAGTCGTAGAGTCCGCGATACTGGCAGACTTCCTTGTCCACCATGCCGACGACCTGCTCTGCCAGTTCCAGTCCGCCCTTGCCGCCCTGGCTGTGATACTCGACAACGGAGGATTCGAAGCCGTGCGAGTTTGCGAAGTCGCGGATGAGGGAAATCTCCTCGTCCGTATCCGTGGGGAAGCGGTTGATCGCCACGATGGACTTCATGCCGAATTTGTTGATGTTTTCCAGATGCTTGCCGAGGTTCTCCAATCCAGCTTCAAGTGTCTTGGGATCGGGGTTGGAGATATCCTTCAACCTGGCGCCGCCGTGGACTTTGAGGGCGCGCACGGTGGCGACGAGGACCACGGCGTCTGTGCAGAACTTGCCGTATTTGCAGACGAGGTCGAAGAACTTTTCCGCGCCGAGGTCGAATCCGAAGCCCGCCTCCGTCACGACATAGTCGGAGAGGCGCAGGGCTGCCTTGGTGGCAATGATGCTGTTGGCGCCCTGGGCGATGTTGGCAAAGGGTCCGCCGTGCACAAAGGCGACGGTGTTTTCCGTGGTCTGGACGATATTCGGCTTGAGCGCGTCCTTGAGCAGGGCGGCGATCGCACCTTCATAGCCGAGTTGCTTCACGTGCACAGGTTCGCCGTCGTAGGTGAAGCCGACGGTGATGTTGCCGATGCGTTCCTTGAGTTCGTCCATGTCGTTGGCGAGACAGAGGATGGCCATGATCTCGCTGGCGGGGGTGATGTCAAATCCGTCCTCGCGGGGGAAGCCCTGTTTGCTGCCTCCGAGGCCGATCACGATCTTGCGCAGCATGCGGTCGTTGACGTCCAGCACGCGCTTCCAGGTCATGCGCCGGGGATCGAGGTTGAGGGCGTTGTCGTAGTAGATATGGTTGTCCACCAGCGCGGCGAGGGTGTTGTTGGCGGTGGTGACGGCGTGGAAGTCGCCTGTGAAATGGAGGTTGATGTCCTCCATGGGCAACACCTGGCTCCAGCCTCCGCCTGCCGCTCCGCCCTTGATGCCGAATACCGGGCCCAGCGAAGGTTCGCGAATCGCGACGATGCTTTTCTTGCCCAGTTGGTTCAGTGCTTGGGAAAGGCCGATGGAGACCGTGGTTTTGCCTTCCCCGGCGGGGGTGGGGGTGATGGCGGAAACAAGGATCAGCTTGCCGATGGGGTTGTCCTTGATCCGCTCCAAAGTTGAAAACTTGATTTTTGCCTTGTATTCTCCGTAGTGGTCAAGGTCCTGGGGGCCGAGCCCAACCTTTCCGGCGATCGCCCCAATGGGCTGCATCTTTATCTGACGGGCTATATCGAGGTCTGTTAACATATTCCGCTCCATATTGCTTGCTTCAGAAACATTAACCCGATCCGGCGTCCAGGCAACCGGAGAGATTTTCTATTTCAGGATCGTCAGTTTGATCCGCTTCTGCATCCCTCCCGCTTTCAGCCGGAGGAGATAGATGCCGCTGGCTGCCGCGGTTCCGGATTCGTCCCGGAGGTCCCAGCCCAGCCTGTAATATCCTTTTTCCATCCCGCCGCGCGCCAGGGTCCGGATAAGCTGACCGCGCAGGTTGTAAACGCTGAGGTCAACCTCCGTTTTGGCGGGAACGCTGAAAGCCACCTTCGCCGAAGTTGACGCTGGATTGGGATAACCCGCCAGTTTGAGGGTGTCCCAGAAGCCGGGAGGATCAGGGTCGTAGGCGACCTGCACCGGAATGCTGAGGACTCCGCTTTCGTTGTAAAAAACCTTGAGCAGATAGGAAGCCTGCGGGTCTGCCATCAGGTTCTGGTTGGCGACGAGGACGAGTTCCCCCGGCATTATATCGCAGATCTCTCCGCGGCTGTTCTCAAGCGTCAGGAATTCATCCTCCGCTTCCCCGCTGCCGATCGTGATGGTTCCGCTGATCTGGGCTGGCTCGCCCCACGCGTCGACAACATCCACCGCGTAGGGGAGATCAAGATCCCTCAGGCCGGCATCGGTTTGGATCCTGACGACGGTGCGCAACTCAGGGGCGTAGGTTCCTGCCGGGTTTTCCCACTTGAGGTTGGCAACGCCGCCCATATATCCGGTGAAAGGCAGACCGCTTGCTCCCGGCATGCCAAACGCGCCCGCGACAGTAGGGACCGCGCCGCCGGGCAAGCCGATGCTCAGGCCGGTGATCATGCCAGCCGGCTCGCAGTTGCTCAGCGAGAACAGATAGGACTCGCTGCTGCCTGGGGTGAAGGAGGCGTTGGCGCACGCGAGGGATATCTGGTCTGCTTTCAGGTCCGCGTTTTGCAGCACAGCGGCATACGCGGCGAATTTGCCGTCTCGGGAGACAAGTTCAACCGGCAGCCTGAGGATCTCTCCGGGGCCGATCCGCAGGGATAATTCGGCGAGATCGGGCTGCAGTTCAGCGTTGTCAAAGACAGTTCTGGCGGGGAACTGAATCGCGTCCAGCCTGAATCCAGGATCAAATCCACCGGGCTTGACCGAGAAGGCGATGTCGTTGCGCCCCGCGTTGAGCGGGATCGTTTTTTGCTGCCAGTGGGATGAGGTTTCCGGACCGCAAAGCAAGGCTCCGTTGAGAAAGCAATACCAAAGGTCGGGATCATTCGCGGGAGGGTTTTGCCACGCGAATGAAAGATAGCCGGGTTCAAGATTTAGCATTTCCAACTCAAGGCAGATCGAGTCGCTTTCCGCGCTCGGGGCGGGCTCCAGGCTGTGGTATCCGTCCCAGGCAATTTGGGAATTCTGCCACAAATTGGGGTTGCCCTGCCAGGGAAAGGAACTGGCGGGGGATGTTTCAAAACTCTCCATCGCTCCGTCGGGGGCTACGACCAGCCATTGGAGGGTCAGCAGGTTGTCCGGAGCGTTGTGGCAAGCCATATTTAGAGTTACGGGGATCAAGGTTCCCGGCTGGCAGGCGGGGTCGAGACGCAGGGAAAACTCAAGCTCCGCGCTTTGCCCGCTGGGGACATTCATCTCCCCCAAAACCGGAACATCAATTTCCAGCATAGGAGAACTGGTGCTCAAGGAGTTGGACTGGATCCTCAGGATTCCGCTGCCGCGGTTTTCAACCCGGTAGCGAAGCTTAAAATCGTCACCGGGCTTGTGCCAGTTGTTTTGGGGATAGCTTGCGCAGCCGGTTAGCGCCACCAGCGGGGCGTGGACTTGTTCCCAGCAGTTGATTGACATTGCGTAACTCCCGGCGGAGAGGACAATCTGATAATCCGCCAGCGCGAGATCGGGAACCAGTTTGGATATCTGAAAGGAAAGAGAGGCGGATCCCTGCGCTCCGGGAAGCAGCGTTCCCAGGCTCTGGTTCGCGGTGACGGGGATGAGTTCGCCCTCTGTTGCGACCAGGTTTAACTGGCAATCCAGCGCGGGATGTGAGCCGATGTTTCGGACCGTGATGCTCTTCTCCACCAGTTGTCCGCTCTGGACCGGCTCCGCGGTTTCTCCGACGAGCAACTCCATGCCGATCCCATCCTCGGGAAAGCAATAGAGGAAGCGTTGGACGGTTTTCAGATTGAAACCGCTGAGAGTCAGCAGATAACGCTCGCCGGATACAGCCGGGTCATCCCATTCCAGGGTAATGTCGCCGCTTGCGTCGGTGAAGCCGCTGGACAGGACCTGATTTTCTCGGGACAGGCAGGCCAGCGCGTTTGGTTTCCCCGCTTGGATGGATAGTTGCGTGCTCCCAGGCAGGATTTGCTGGCTGAATTCCGCACTGATCTCATCAGCGGGCTTTGTCCGCAAGACAAGAGACGCGTCTCCAAAGAGATTCCAGCCGTGAAACCTGCCAAAGCCGGTCAGGCCATACTCGTCGATCATGCTGTGGCAACCGTTGTAGCACAAACCGCCGATCGTATTGCTGGAGCCAGTGATGAGCATTTCGATCATGCCGTCCTGTCCTTCCATCGAGGCGTCGACATCCTGCGGCGGGGCGGACGCGTAGACTGCTATCGCTCCTCTGGCCTGCTCTCCGCTTGAGTCGCGGGCACGCATGAACGCCTCCGCAAGGCAGGTCGTGTTCCAGAATGAGCCAACATAGCAAGAAACTGAATGGACAAAGGGCAGCATGCCGTCGTTGACCAGGCTGGACGCGTCGGAGACATCAAACTCAGGAGCCAGCCAGTGGTCGGGATAACCTTCCCCGCAATACATCAGCAGGGATTTTCCTCCGTTCAGGGAAGCCACGAGGTCAGCAGTAGTGGCGCCTTCATTGGCAAACACCCTGTCGACCGCTTCATAAGTGAAGTCCATAAGCTGGCCGCGGATCTTGTCCAGATGGGTCCAGTTGTATTCATCGTCATCGCCGGGAATAGGCGGATTGTTTGAGCACGAGACCGTTGCTTCGTCCAGCCAGTCGCCCCCATACAGATCCCGCTCATACTCGATCGATCTCTTGATCTGGGTGTAAAGTTCCTCCGGAGTTTCTGCCGAAAACCTGCCCACAAAGATATCCGGATAGTAGTCTTCGCCATCCAGCAATGAGTAATCGGCATCCCTGCCTGTATGGTGGTTGCCCTGTCCGCTGACCAGGCAGGGCACCTGGGCATAATCGCCGGCGATCTGCACGAAGGTAAGATTCTCGTCCGCATCGTAGAGGGTCTGGATGAAAGTTTTGATCGACTCATAGCTATTGCCAGTCTGCGCGGTGCTGTAGATCGTGGCAGGGATTCCTTTCTGGTTTTTCCACTCCACCGAGGGGGTTACCAGATCGATGAACTCCGGGGGAGAAATCACCGCCAGCGAGCCGAACTCGCCAAGCTGGCTCTTCAGCAGCGGGTAGTTGAAAAAATGCAGGCGGTAGATATCGTTGAAGTATGGATTCAGGCTGACTGCTGGCATTTGCGGATGAAGTGCCTGATTCGGGCCGGGCAGTTCGCTGATGGTCACAGTCATCCTTCGCGCGGCAACGATGCTGCCCCCAATCAAACAAAATGGGTTCAGGAAAACTTCAATGCCACGCAAATCCCTGAGAATATATGGTTTGCCCAACCAGGCGTGGAACTCCGGAAGGGTCCCGTAGCGCGAGGGATCGAGAGATGTGGGAGTGTGTTCATATTGAGCGCTTAGGGTCAACTCGGCGTCCGAACCAATGGCAAGATGCAGCAGTAAAACCGGCAGCCCCCTCTCTGTGACGACATATTTCTCCAGCGCGGGATCAAGGGATAGCGTCCCCTTATCGTCACAGCCGTATGATCCGAGGAACAGCTCTATCCTGTGGGTTCCGGGACTCACCAGCGTGCAGCCTATATTCCCGGATTCCCTCATCAAATCAGATTCGTTCCCGCTCAGGAGCGTAAAGAACCATAGCATCAGGCACAGGCTTATGATCCTGTTCATATCCTCTCCCGCGGCAAGCAGGGATCCGCGCTTTGACTTGAGTGCGCGGTGAAAGTGCTATGAACTTAGTTCGCTTACCGTTGCTTATCCTTGTTGGTTGCGAACATGTTTGCTTCAACCAACAGGGGTGTCAAGCAATATCTGCCCGGCTCCAGAGTTTATCGAATCTTCAGGACCTTGCCCAAGACTGCGTTGCCGGGTCCGGAACCCTTGAGCAGATATATTCCGCTGGACACCATCCTTCCCTGCTCGTCGGTTCCGTCCCAGACCAATATTCCTTTTCCGGAAAGCGATCTTATCTTCTGCCCTTTCAGATTGTACACGCTAACCATCAGAGGCTTGTCGGCTCCGCTCTTGAGTTGCAGTTCCGCGCGGAAGGGATTCGGCCAGGCAGTGAGTTCCGCGGCGGGAGTTTGGATCTCGTCGTCTGCTCCTGAGTAGAAGTACTGGGGGTCCATCAGCATGGGGACAGCGTGAACGCCGTTTTGGTGGACAATTTCGAGAGAGCCGGAGAAAACTTCGCGGGGCATGCCGTCCACAAAAATCCATCCGACGGACACCAGCAGGCTCATCCCGGGTTGCAGAGTGTGGGGTAGCGTCACGGGGTACGTGTCCACTGAGAGAACGCCCTCGCCGAAATACTGGGGAAAGCCGTTGATGGCCTCAATTACGATCGGCGCGTCGCTGATATTGATCAGTTCCAGATTATCGTCCGATCCCATCATGTCCGCGTGTGACAGCCATTTAAGTGTGTCCGGCACGGAAAACAGGTACTCCCTGGGACGGATGTCCAGCACCGCGCCTTCGATTACGGTGAGGTTGTAGGGGATCTGCGAGGGAAGTAGATACCAGCCGTTGTATGAGCCTCCCCAGCCGAAGTTGAGGTGGAAGAAGTTATCGGTGTTGTAGCCGTCCACGACAACGTTGTGCCCTGCGTCCCAGGCGGGAGTCACCACCGCGAGATGTACCGGTTCGGCGTCCTTGATGTTTTGCGCCATCCTCTGATAGAAATCCCCTGCGGCGTCGGTCAGAAGATCCGCTTCGGGAAAGCCAAATTTCTGGTAGCCCTGGAATGCCTGCGCCACCGCGAAAGTGCCGCTGCCCTCGGAGGTATAGACCTGTTCCATTGCCGCGCCGCAAGCCCAAACCAGGGCAGCCATATCGTCCGGTGTCTGCTCCTGGTGGTATTTGTAGTGGGTCATCATGGTTGCCAGATAGCCGTTCAATTCTGTCCAGGTGGGGAAGTCCAGTATCGCGGCGTCGTTGTCGATCCAATAGATTCTACCGGCATAGATATGATGGTAGTCGTCAGCGTCGGAGAAGGTGGTGCCATTGATGGTCTGGTGGTAGTTGACGATCTGAGCCATTGCCACAGCAGGACAGCCGGCCAGGCTGCGCAGATCGGTTACATTGTCCATGGGGCACATGGTGTTGTAGGGCGCGGACTGGGTCCAGTTGGTTTTCAGCCAGCCTCCGGTCTGGGTGGTTCCTTCCGGTGGCCATTGCTGGAAGGGGTCGCGCTGATTGCCGATGTTCTGCCAGGCAAGCCGGTTCGCTTCCCGCGCTAAGGTCGATTGGTGTTCAAGCCTTGCCAAAAGGTCGGCCTGGATCAGATCGCCCAGCAGGTTGCCTTCCGGACCTGCGAACGATGCTTCCAGGGAATAGGCGATCACCGGAGGCAGTTCGTCATCCAAAGCGGTAACCACATAACCGGTTGGCAGGAGTGTGGTGACCAATGCCAACGCATTGGCGTCGTTCACGCATGTGCCCAATGTCGCTTCATGGTTTGGGTCCAGCCTCTCCAGCAGCGCCAGCGCCGCTTCGGTAGAGAGCTCAGGGGTGACAGGCGCAGCCACACTGGCAACTCCGATAGATAAAAACAGTATCGCACAACAGAAAAACTTCATGTCTTGCTCCTTATCTTAACTTTCTTTTAGTTGCAAATCCTCTTCCAAAGTGACAACAAAGGCAGGCGGCAAAAATCACCGCTCTAACGTTGAAACTCAGTTTATGTAATAAAGGCTCTCTTTCAAATCAAGTTGGTAGATAAGGACACATAACAGCATCACTGTTTTGATTTGTGTCTCCTACTTCGCTCTTATTTAATTCCTTGGTCGCACCAAGGATAGAAACAGGAGCCATATAGGAAAACAATGAGTATAGACTATTTGAGATAGATTTTGGCTATTTCACCTACATTCGATCAACTTGCCCACTCGATTTGAAAGAGAGCCGTAATAAAGACTGTCAGATGGACTTTCTCAGCGTGCAGTGGATGGAGTTATGTACAATCCAGTATCGGATAATACAATTATTTCTTGACAATATATCAACATAACATTAAAAAAGTAACAGCACAATGCGAACTATGTTTTGGCTTTGGAGAGCGGGTCGGGAGTCAGGCTAAGGAGATCTTATGAAAACCTTGATGTTTGCGGTTGTGGTCTTGGCAGCGTTTTGCTTCTTCACCGAACTGGCAGGAATAGCCCTGATCGATGCGCAGTCTGGGGAACAACCAGAATACGCGGCAGACCTGATCAAGGTCAAACTCACTTCCCAGGCTGCAATCCGGGCGGAACTGCCCGAAGGCTTGTATGCCGAGGCGGAATCCTTTGGCATCCCGGAACTTGACCAGTTGATGGAAAGCATCGGGGGAGTGAAGATCATTCGAGCACACAGGCGGGTGAAGGATGAGGAATGGGAACAGAGAACCGGCTTTGACCGCTGGTTCCTGATCAAGCTGGACGGGCGGCTTGGCGTGCCGGAAGCTTTGGCTGCCGCAAAAGGCAACATTTGGCTGGAGCTTGCGCAACCGGAATACATGGCACGTTTGGCAGCCACGCCCAATGATGCTTTCTATGCAAACAACTGGGGGCATAACAACACTGCCCAGTTGCCGGCATGGTATCCGCCAGGCAGCGCAGCTGGAGGCCATACCGGTTCGGGAGTTGGGACGGTTGGCTTCGATTCGGATGCGGAGCTGGCTTGGGACCGTTCCCAAGTTTGGGGTTCGAGCAGCATTGTGATTGCTATCATCGACTCGGGAGTGGATACAGACCATCCAGATCTAAGGGTTGTGACAGGCTACGATTACGGCAACGGCGACACAAACCCCAATCCTGACGCGATCGATGACGGTCCGCATGGAACCAACTGCGCCGGCGTTGCGGCTGCCCGGGGCAACAACACGATCGGCGTGGCGGGCATCGCGGGAGGCTGCAGCGTTATGCCTCTCAAAGTGATAGATTCTGCCGAAAACCTTTATTTTACCTACGTGGACAACGCGCTGACCCACGCTGCGGACAATGGCGCGGAGGTTATCAGCATGAGTTTCAGTGCCACTTCCGGCGGCACGGAAGAGGGTGATATCCCTGCCACGGACGCTGCTTTGGAATACGCCTACACTGCCGGCTGCGTGATGTTTGCCGCCACCGGTAACGGCAATGCAAGCTCCATCGGCTATCCCGCCAATCACAATAAGGTGAATGGAGTTGGCGCTGCCAGTCCCACCGGACAGAGAAAAAGCACCACATCTTCAGATGGCGAGTACTGGTGGGGATCGAACTACGGCGTCAATATCCAGGACAATCTGAAAGCGGTTGACCTTATGGGGCCGACCATCCTTCCTTCAACTGATATCGCGGGAGCGACAGGATACTCAACAACGGACTATTACATGTGGTTCAACGGCACCTCCTGCGCCACGCCCTATGTGGCAGGCGTCGCCGCTTTGCTGCTGTCCAAAAGCCCCAGTCTGACCAATGCCCAGGTGCGCAGCATCCTCACGGCTACCGCGACGGACATGACTGTGGATGGCGGAGCAGGCTGGGACCGCTATACAGGCTACGGCCTGGTGAACGCCGACCGTGCTCTCGTGAACGTGTGGGACGGCAGCACAAGTTCAGCCTGGAACACTGCCTCCAATTGGAGCCTGAACATGGTTCCCATCAGCACACAGGATGTACTGATCCCCACTCTGCTGATTCGCTACCCCGTTGTGAGCACCACCCAATATTGCCATAGCGTGATGGTTGAATCTCCGGGAAGCGTCACCATCAGCACCGGTTATCTGATCGCATACGGCGATTTTGTGACCCACGGTTCGCTGGTGATGAATCACGCGGACGGAAACTTCTATGTGTCTGGCGACCTGATCTTTGAAAGCGGCGCCACCACCAGCATCACAGCCCTCACCGACATCTGGGTGGAGGGGAATCTGGAGTTCCGCGAAGGCAGCAGCGTGAGCATGGCAAACAGCTACCTTTACCTTTATGGCACAGGCTCCACAATGGTTCGCATATACGCTCCGGCAACGGTTCACAACCTTGTTTCAGACAAAGCGGACGGACAGATATCCGCAATCAGCGCCGCATCCACTGAAACGCTGACCATTGGCGGCAATCTCTATGTGAACGCCGGAAGCACCTTCTACCATTATGACAGCGGCACCACCATCCTCAAAGGCGGGATGTGGGTCTATACCGGCGCTATTTGCCAGTTTGACGCCGGAACCATCAGCATGGAGGGAACCAGTTCCAGCAACATCCGCTTCTATGAAACCGGCATTGGCAATCATCTAAACAGACTGACGATAAACAAGGGCAGTGCCTACAGCGTTTCGCTGCTGAACCATCTCGAGGTGAAGAGCAATCTGACGATAAACTCCGGCAGTCTGAACTCCAACACCTTCGACATCTATCTTGGCGGCAACTGGGATAACAACCTGTCCGCTGCTAACTTCCTGGAAAGCACAGGCGCGGTAGAACTGAACGGCACCGGTGCGCAATATCTATACACAGAGACATTCAATGTTTTGAGGATGAACAAAGCTTCTGGTGCAATGTACATCACCACAGGCAACACGGTAAACTGTGCCAGTTATGATTGGATGGCAGGAGAATATATCGTTACGGGCGGGACTTTCAATGTTTCCGATCTGGCCGATCCGGGCATTCTGGGCACCATAACGATCACTTCCGGAACAGTGAACTACACGCAGGACAGTGCCACCGGTTCCTTTGTGGACTTTTGCTGCAGTCTCACCATGAGCAACGGAACCTTCAATATTTATGGGGGCTACAGTACATCATTTTTCGGCTGGCTCAGTCCGGCGACCCTCAATCTATCCGGCGGCACCCTGAACATCATCCAATCCATCTATATGCCCGCTGCCTACACGACGGTGGAAAACATCACGGGAGGAACGATCCGCACAAGCGGTTATTTCAACTGCGCCAGGGGGGATTTCACTCCCAGCGGAGGCACACTGGAGCTATACGGCAACAGCGATGCAACGGTTTATATGGTGGCTGGCAGCAATCTCTGGAACCTTGCCATCAACAAAAACCCGGTTAAGCAGGACGCCGCCCTGGACCACGACTACGCTCTGCGGGAGCGTGATGGCACCCCCCTGCCCCAAACACGAAGTAATACTGCTTTTGCGTATTCAG
>CAZKAA010000048.1:0-6930 GCA_964550575.1 uncultured Candidatus Cloacimonadota bacterium | reverse complement strand
GACCTGGTGATTCTCAACGACTTCTGGCTGATCACCGGAGGCTTTGACGCCTATGGCTATGACCTGGCTGTAGGCGGCGATTGGACAAACAGCGCGCCGAGTTCGCTTGCCTTCAATGCGGGCATCGGAAAGGTCTATTTCAGCCAGGCCGGGGATATTCAGAACGTCTGGGGACCCAATATCTTCAATGTTGTGATCGATAACCACACGGGCGGCGCGCTGACCTTCAACGACGCCACCGTGATCGATTCGCTTACCGTGAACAACATCGTTTCCTTCCATTCAAGCAATACGATCGGGACTGCCATCAATTTGTCAGGCGGCGCGATCCTGGCCTTCTATTACAACTACACGTCTACCATCGGCTCCTACGCGGGCGGGGGTCATCTGCGCTCATACTATGCCGGGAACCATGTGGTTATCTCCGATGTGACGCAAAACGGATTCTACGGAACCCTTCTGGCGAGCGCCGGCTATCTGGAACTGCATCAGGATGCCGCGGGCTGGCCCGACCTGAACTGCGCCCTCACCATTACCAGCAATGGGCGAGTCGATATCCTCGGCGGCAATGGCGCCACCTACGTTGGTTATAGCGCCTATGCCTCCCTGGCCATGGATGCTGGCGAATTGAACGTCCTGACAAGTGGCCTGAATATTCCTTCCAGCGGTCCCGGCAGTGAGTTCAGCGTTTCAGGTGGAGTGATTAGGTTAACTGGCTACTGGCAAGATTACCGCGGTAACTTCGATCCTTCGGGCGGCACTGTGGAGATGGCAGGAAACGCCGACGCGCTGATCCTGATCCAGCCTACCAGCTATTTCTACAATCTGACCGTCAACAAGGCTGCAGGCAAATCCCAGTCGGAGCCGGAGTATTTTCTGGAGCGCGACGGCAGTATCCTGCCCATTACCCGGACCAGTAATCTGAGCATCTATGCCTGCAACGTGACCGGAACCTATACCCAGACAGCGGCAAACATCGTGCTTCAGAATGGAGATGTCAATTTCAGCAACACCGAAGCTCTGCACGTGATCCAGGCGGGAGAGTATCGCCTTGATGGCTACGATCTGAACTGCGCCGGCAACCTGACGCTCTATGGATCTTTGACCGTTAACCCAGGCTCCATAATGTATATGGGCAGCGGTCGCACCATCAACGTATATGGCGGAGCTAACCTGCTGCTGGCAGGCAATTCCACCTCGCCAGCCACCCTGACCCGCGGCGGGGCTGGTTACTATGGCCTGACTGTGCGCTCTGGCGGCAGCCTTGGCGGAACCTACGGCATCTTTGAGTATATGAACGCCAATGGGATCAATCTGATGGCCGGATCGACCATCAACCCGACCTATCCTCTCGACCATTGCACTTTCCGCAACGGATCTGCGGGAGGATGTCTGCTCTACATCAGAAACAACCAGTTTCTGAACATACCCTATGCCGTGTTTCCGCCCAATACCTGGAGCGGCTTCTGCAACGTGTATAAGGCGCTGGACAGCGGCGGCATCTACTTCACTAACTGGAGCGGCGCATACGGAGGACACGCCAATGAACTTGATCCCTACGCCCGAGTTTTCTGGCAGGGCGATCAAGAGCCGGTCATCAAAGACCTGCTGATCAGCTATGTGTCTGACACCAACCGCATCCGGCTGGATTGGATCTATCCCTATGGCGCGGTTTCCTACAAGATATACCGCAGCAACGATCCGGAAGGCGTGTTCACCCTGCGCGCCAACACGACTTCCGTTTTCTGGACTGAAGTGGTTCCTGGCCGGAATTACTTCTACAAAGTGACAGCAATACTGCCCTGATACTCTCGCAAGCATCAAAGGGACCCTGCCCGGGTCCCTTTTTACTATCATTAAACAACAGCGCCATCATTCTTTCAGTAAGCTGATCGCTTAATCCATGCCTGGCAAAATTGTGCTTGACTAAACTTGGCATTCCATCGTAAATGCTATTTCATGCAATAAACTCGCAAGAATCGATATAGGAATGTGATAAATGAAGAAAACGCTTGTTCTGGCAACTCTGCTAACCTGTCTGGGAGCGCTTACCGCGCTGACCCTAAATCTGGAAGTGAACCCCGCCGCCTGGCAGGGTCAGACCCGCGGCACCGAGACCGCTCCCTTTCTGGAGCCCGGCGTTCCCGCGCTGAACTACCTGCCCGTGAGGGTTCTATTGCCTTTCGGCGAGAAAGTCGTGTCCGTGGGCGTCGCTTCCTCCGAAGCCGTTCTGCAGCGCTCGGATCTGGCTTTGGACTATGTCCGCGCCCAGCAGCCGACTTCGCAGCCGCGTCCGGACGACACGCTTCCCCAGCCCGCCATCTGGAACGCCGACGCCCTTTGGCCTTCCCGCGATTACGACTATCTGGGAGTGCAAACCCAGCGCGGTTATCAGATCGCCGTTCTTAACCTTTATCCATGGAAATACAATCCCGCCAGAAGCGAACTCTGGGCCAGCGGCGAACTTACCATCGAGATCCAGACCGCGCCAGACGCTGAGACCAGAAACTCCTCCGCCAATTTCCACACGCCCCTGCTGGACGACGCGGACATCAGGGCTTTCGTCCTGAATCCGGAACAAGCGGCTTCCTACCGCCAGTCAGCGCAGTTCCGCAGCCATGTTCCCCAGAGCCGCCTGATCGACCTCAGCGTGCCCAAGCAGATGATCATCATCACCAACTCCGCCAGCGAGCCGCTTTTCCAGAATTACATCCAGTGGCGCAACGCCGAAAGCGTGAGCACCGCCGTCTATAACACCGCGGATATCTACAGCACCTATGACGGAGCGGACAATGCCGCCAAGGTCCGCGCTTTCATCACCGATGCCTACCAGACCTGGTCGGCTTCCGCCACCCCACTGCAATACGTCATCCTGGGCGGCGACGACGAGATCGTGCCGGAGCGCGGCTGTTATGGCCAGGTTGGCAACACAGTTGACCTGCGCATGCCGACGGATATCTATTTCAGCAACCTCGACGGCACCTGGAATGCCGACGGCGACAACAACTGGGGCGAGCCTTCCGATCAGGTGGACATGCTCCCGGAAGTCCATATCGGGCGCTTCCCCGCTGAGACAGCCGCCGAGTTTGCCAACATCTTCCGCAAAACCCAATACTATGTGGACTACAACACCTTCAGCAACAACATGGCGGTCATGTTCGGCGAAAACCTGAACTGGAACCCCGTCACCTGGGGCGGAGACTATAAGGACGACGTCGCCACCCACATCCCGGAATCATACTATCTCACCACCCAGTACCAGCGCGACGGCACCTACAGCGAATCCACCGTCTGGAACGCCATCAACAACGGCGCCCACGTGATGAACCACATGGGCCATGCCAACGAGACTTTCCTCATGGGCCAGGGCAACAACACCATCGAGCAGCTAGAGAATACCGAATACGGATTCCTCTACACCCAGGGCTGCTATCCCGCCGCTTTTGACCAGCGCACCAGCGGCGACGGCGAATCGATCGCCGAACACATGGTCACCACCGACGGCGGGCTCTTCGCCTTCATCGGCAACACCCGCTTCGGCTGGTATGCCCCCGGCAGCATCAACGGCGCGTCCCAGTTCTATGACCGCGAATACTTCATCGGCCTCTTCGAAACCTTAAACACCCAATTCGGCAAAGCGCTCACCTATTCCCGGCAGCAAAACCTCAACGCCGCCCTTACCAGCGACGTGATGCGCTGGTGCTACTATGAGGTGGTGCTCTTCGGCGATCCCTCCATCGAGATCAAGTATCCCGATCCCTCGCTTCCTCTGCTCAGCCTTGATGGTTTCAGCGTTTCGGACATCGAAGGCGACGGCGACGGCAGCATCAACCCCGGCGAAATCCTGCGCCTCTATCCCGTGATCCGCAACGAAGCCGGCTGGGCAGCCGCCCACAACGTGACCCTCACCCTGCAGGATGTGCCTAACGGAGTGCAGGTGCTGAACAACAACCTCGTCATCCCGCAGATCCTGCCCGGGCAGACCAGCGGCGACAGCTACTATCTCCGCGTCCAGCTTCCCCCCACGCTCAGCTACGGAGCTTATTCCATGAAGCTAGCCGTGGATTCCGTCCACCCCGTCACCAATCTCAGCACCGGCGTGCGCAAGTTCACCGTCGGATACGAACTCACCATGATCGACAACCGCTTCCCCTGGGACTGCCAGGTGCAAACCAAATCCGCCCCCATCGTCTATGACCTTGACTCAGACGGCAGCCTGGACATCCTTTATCTGGACGTCCACGGCGCAGGGCATCTGATCGACTCTCAGGGCGAAGAATACGATACTTTCTACCACGAACCGCAGCAGGACGTCATGCGCAGCGCAGCGCTGGGCGACATCACCGGCGACGGCGAACCCGAGATCGTCTTCACCAGCCGCACCAATCGCGTCACCGCCGTGGATGCGGACGGAGACCTCGTGATGGCGCACAACGGCACCAGCCCCTTCCTCTTCACCCCTGTGCTTGCGAAGCTGGATTCCTCCGGCATCGACCGCGTCGTGGCGCAGTCCCTGGACGGGCTCGTCCACGCCTGGGACGGCAACGGCAGCTACCTCTGCGGATTCCCGGCGGACCTCGGCTCGCCTTTCTACACAGAGCTTGCCGCGGCTGACCTCGACAACGACGGGGTGCAGGAAATCCTCGCCGGCACCCAGAACGGCCTGCTCCACGCGATCGGGCTGGACGCCGAACGCGTCACCAACTTCCCCGTGGCTTGCGGCGGCCCCATCACCGGCGCTCCTACAATTCTGGACAACAACCGCATCGCCCTCGGCACCAATTCCAGCCTCGTGTTGGTCTCTCCGGAAGGCGAGATCCTCTTCACCAAGCCGATCACCGCCGCCATGGCTTCGAGCCCCGTTTTGGCGGATATTGACCGCGACGGTAGCCTGGACATTGTGTTCGTCACCCTTGGCGGAAACCTCTATGCCGTTGACCAGCAAGGCGATGATCTGGCGGGATTTCCCCAGGAAGTGGGAGCCATCTTCAACACTCCGCCCCTCCTTGCCAACCTCGATGCCGACCCCAACCCCGAGATCCTGCTCGCCTGCTACATCAACTCCGTCTATGCCTACAACCACGACGGCACCGTCGTTTCCGGATTCCCCTTCGTGACCTCTTACAACGGCAGCACCCCCGCCACGCTTTGCGACTTTGACGACAACGGCATGCTCAAGCTCGTCAGTGGCTATTCCACCGGCGTTTTGATGCTCAACCTGCGCCGCGCGGAAACCTCCGTGATGCCTTGGGTCACCTATCGCGGCTCGCTCCGGCGCCAGGGTTCTTTCGCCTCCACGGGCTACGTGGATGCCGACGACCCCGCAACCCCGGTCCTGGCGAACAAGTTGAACCAGAACTATCCCAATCCCTTCAACCCCACCACCACCATCAGCTTCCAGACCGCGAAGGACGGCGATGCCGACCTCAGCGTCTATAACCTTAAAGGCCAGCTTGTCCGCGCGCTGCATTCAGGCGAACTCGCCAAAGGCAGCCACAGCCTCGTCTGGGACGGCAAAGACAACTCCGGCAGGACTGTCTCCAGCGGGCTCTATCTCTATCGCCTCAAAGCCGGAGCCGACGTTCTGACCCGGCGCATGCTGCTGGTCAAATAATGGCTGCCAACGCGTAAATGATTACACAAAACTAAATAAAAAAACGCACACAAGGAGACTCAGATGCCCAAAGTACTGATCGCCACCGAAAAGGCTTTCGCCGCCGAAGCGGTCCAGAAGATCAAAGCCGAACTGGATGCCGCCGGATATCCCCACGCCTGGCTGGAAAACTACACCGACGTCGCGGACTTCCACAAAGCCGTCTCCGACGCCGAAGCTCTCATCATCCGCAGCGACATCGTGGACGAAGCGGTGCTCAACGCCGCGCCGAACCTCAAGATCGTCGTCCGCGCCGGCGCGGGTTATGACAACATCGACCTCAAAGCCGCCACCGCGCGCAACGTCGTCGCCATGAACACCCCCGGCCAAAACTCCAACGCCGTCGCCGAACTCGCCCTCGCCATGATGATCTACATGGTGCGCGGCAAATTCAACGGTAAAAGCGGCACCGAACTTGCCGGCAAGAAACTGGTGCTCTACGGTTTCGGCTTCGTCGCCCGCTACCTCGCCAAGATGGCGAAGGGCATCGGCATGGAAGTCTTTGCCTACGACCCCTACCTGAGCGCCGAGATCATGACCAAGGAAGGCGTCACCGCCCTCCACAAGGTCGAGGACATCTTCTCCACCGGCGACTTCATCTCCCTGCACATCCCCGCCACCGCGGAGACCAAAAAGTCCATCAACTGGGACCTGCTCAGTCTCGTGAAGCCCAACTGCGTGCTGGTCAACACCGCCCGCAAGGAAGTCATCGACGAGGAAGCACTGCTCAAAGCGTTTGAGGAAAAGAAGAAGTTCCGCTACGTCAGCGATGTCGAACCGGAATGCTCCGCCAAACTGGCTGAACTCTATGCCGACCGCTCCTACTGGACCCCCAAAAAGATGGGCGCCCAAACCGAGGAAGCCAACGTCAACGCCGGCGTCGCCGCCGCGAAGCAAATCGTCGCTTTCTTCGAAAAAGGGGACAAGACCTACAAGGTCAACTGATTACCGCCGGAGGGATATCCTCCGCCATCCGATCATAAACCCCGGTTCGCCGGGGTTTTTTTATTATCGGATGGATTCTTATCTGAGTTTTTGGATATCAGGCAGAACCTTCTCCAATCCAGATCCAGAGTCTGTTTCCTCCTGGTTGCCACGCGGTGGCCACCCGGTTGCAGACCGGGAGGATACCGGGTGCTTGCTTGCCGGGCATCAAGCCTGGAATTAGGGCTAAGCGTTGTCGTTCAAAGCGTTCCGAGCGGTTGTCATTCCGGCGTCCGTCGTCCCCGCACAATCGCTTGCGATTAGGTGGGGTGAATTGACCGGGAATCCAGTAT
>CAZKAA010000047.1:0-19035 GCA_964550575.1 uncultured Candidatus Cloacimonadota bacterium | reverse complement strand
AGATAATGAGCGGTGACTGGAGTTCAGACGTGTGCTCTTCCGATCTGGTTTTGGGGCGGACAGAGCTGTCCGTTGAGAGACCTAAGCAGGGAAGGAGAAAACTCTAATCCAGAGCTTTGAGGAAGGAGGGCAGGTCCGTGCGCATGCTCGGGGCCTTGATCTGATCCTCGCTGTCCGTGGAATCTTTATCCTTGTTGCCTGGTTGGTTTATGTTCAAAACACGGAATATGTCTTCAATGTCCTCATCCACTTTGTTGGGTTTGGGAGCCGCGGTTTTGGGCGCAGCGGGATTGATGACCTTGGCTGGATTGATCTTGGGGAAATCGACGATCTTGTCGCTGGTGCTCTTGAGCCCGGTGGCGATGATCGTGACCGAGACTTTACCGATCATATCCGGGTCTATGATGTTGCCCATGATGATGTTGGCGTCGGAGCCGGTCTCGTTGACGATCACGCGGGAGACTTCCTCGTATTCGTTCATCTTGAGATCTGGACCGGAGGTGATGTTAATCAGCAGAGACTGGCAGCCGTGGAGGCTGATATCGGAAAGCAGCGGGTTGTTGATTGCGGCTTTGGCGGCCATGACAGCCCGGTTTTCACCCTCGCTGACTCCGGTGCCCATCAGGGCGTAGCCCATGTTTTGCATGACGGCTTTGACGTCGGCGAAATCTACATTGACGAAGCCGCTGACGTTGATGATGTCGGATACGGCTTTGGCGGCTTCGAAGAGCACGGTGTCCGCTTTGTTGAAAGCCTCGATGAGGGTCAGGTCCGAAAAGATCTCGCAGAGTTTGGCGTTGGGGATCACGATCAGGGTGTCCACATACTCCGCCAGGGCGCGGATGCCGGAATCGGCGTTGCTGGCGCGCTTGGTGCCTTCGAACCCGAAAGGAGTGGTGACGATGCCGAGGGTGAGGATGCCCATGTCGCGGGCGATCTTTGCCACGATCGGCGCGGCTCCGGTGCCTGTGCCACCGCCCATGCCGGCGGCGATGAAGACCATGTCCGCCCCGTCCAGATTGGATTTGATGTCGTCCTTGGATTCTTCCGCGCTGCGTTCACCAAGTTCGGGATTGGCGCCGGTTCCCAGTCCGCGGGTTAGCTTTTTGCCCAATTGGATCTTCATCGGAGCCTTGCTCTTCACAAGGTCGCTCATATCTGTGTTGGCGGCGATGAATTCAACCCCGGTGAGCCCGTTGGCGATCATGGTGTTGACCGCGTTGCCGCCTCCTCCGCCGACTCCGACGATTTTGATGTTGGTGCCGATCTGGGCAGGTTTTTCGTCAAATTCGATCATGTTTTCCCCCTAGGAACTGATAAATTCCTTGAATATTCTTTTTATATTGTCGAAAAGTTTGGATGTGGTCTTGAACTGAGGCAGCTTGAAGGAACCGCTTTTCCAATCGCGTTCCTGCTGGGCGGCGAGATAGAGCAGGCCGAGGCAGGTAGCAAAGGCGGGGTCCCGCAGCCGGTCGTCATGGCGAGCCAGCCGGCTCTGGTCGGGCAGGGCGATCTTGACGGGCATGTTGAAAGCGCTGCGCACCAGGGGAGCGATCTCCTGCAGCTTGGAGGTGCCTCCGGTGATCACGATGCCGGCGGTGACGAGCTCCGGCGTGTATGTGTTTTTCAGCCGGTTGTAGCAGTTGGCAAGGATCTCTTCCACGCGATGCTGGATGACGTGGCTGACAAGGGCCTGGCTCTTGATCTGGCTGTCTCTTCCGCTGATGCCCTCCACGACGATCTCTGTGTTAGGATCGACGCTGCTGGCGAGAGCTACGCCGTATTGGGTCTTGATGTATTCGGCATTGGCGAGGGTGGTTTTGAGCCCGATGGCGAGGTCTTCCGTGATGGCTGAGCCGGCCATGGGCACCACAAAAACATTATCCAGCGTGTCGCGGCGGTAGAGGCTGATGTCGCAGGTTCCACCGCCGATATCGACGAGAATCGTCCCCAGGCGGCGTTCGTCCTCGCTGAGAACCGCTTCCGCGATTGCGATGTGGTTGAGCGCGAAGCAGTCCTGATCGACCTCATAGCCCGCGAGTTCGACGCACTTGGCGAGATTTCTGAGCGGCGTCAGATCCGAAAAGATCGTGTAAACCTTGGTGATCAGGTGGAAGCCGTTCATGCGCAGGGGATTGTGGATGTCATCCTGCCCGTCGATGACATAACTCTGCGGTATGCCGTGAAGTATCTTGGAGCGTTCGAAGCCTTTCTGGATCTTGACGCTGTTCTTGGCGTCGTTGATGACCTGATCGACGTGTTCCTGGTCGATCTCGCCCGGTTCGTTGGGGCTCGAGGTCGGAATAGAGATGCGTCCGTCGCCGACATGCGTCTTGATGTGCACGCCGGTGATATTGGCAAAGATGTTGACAGGTTTTTTCCCTGACTGGTTCTCGATCTCCGCGAGCGCTTTCTTGATGCAGTCCGAAACTGCTTGAATGTCCTTTACGATGCCCTTTTCTATCCCGCTGGAGGGCACTTCGCTGACCGCAAGAATCTCCAGGGGGGCTTCGCTCTTCTGCTGCGCCATAATGCAGCGGATGGTGGACGATCCGACGTCCAGAGCTGTGATCAAGCGCTGTTTCTGCATCAGCCGCCTGCCTTTACGACAACCTGGTTTTCGAAGCGCAGGTCAAGCACCGCGTTTGGGGCGACATTGCCGTTATCCTGCACAAACTGGTAGCGGGATATCTGTTTCGCGAGGTCATCCCTTCCAGGGATCAGGCGGACGCCGTTGCGCGCGTCCACGATGTAAATCAGGTCGTCAACCGTGTAATATTCGGATATGTTGTGCACAAACTCGGGAGTATCCTTGCACAGTTGTCTGTGCATGGAGAGAATGCGGTTGAGGGAGGAGTTGCTGATGATGCTTCCTGGTTTCAGCTTCGAGCTTTCGACCAGCAGGCTGGCGATGGGGAGGTTCTCGTTGTAGATTCTGCCATACTGCTCAAGCACCATGCCTTCCTCGCTGACCGGAAACAGCTCGCCGTCGAGGGTTCGCACGTAGATAATGCTCTTCCTTTCTTCGATTTTGATGCGCAGGGTGTTCAAAAACCTGCGCTGCACTTTGGCGGACTTGACGCGCGCCAGTTTCATGACTTCCCCGGTAACGGCTTCTCCCCGGATCGAGAGGAGGTTTTGGCCCAGATACGGCGTCGCGGCTTTGGCGACAAGGGAATCTGGAACATAGGAATTTCCCTCTACTCGCACCTGCTTGAGATTGAACCAGGGAACATTCAACAACAGATAGTACACTCCGGCACCCAAACCACCCAAAGCGATAAGTAAAAGAACGAAAAACAGATAGTAGCGGCTGTTTCCTCTTCTCTTCCTTGCGTTAGGTTTCATTTGCATACCTTATTGTGTTTTAATATCATTATCCGTTTGCGCTGCGTTTACATGATTCACTCTTCAAGTCTCTAAGTTACTACGATTTTTCACTTTATTGTTTTTGTCAACTTGTTTCTGCAGTTCAGCCAATATTTCTTCGCCGTACTGCCAGATATTGCCGGCGCCCATTGTGATCAGAATGTCTCCTGGTCTAAGCAGGGAAAGAGTTTGGGTGGTGATTTCGCTGTTGTTTTCCAGCAGAACGACATTGTGGTGGCCGGATTGGATTGCTTCGTCGGCGATCAGCTTTGAGGTGACTCCCGGCAAGGCTTGTTCCCTCGCTGGATAGATGGGGGCGAGGATCAGGCAGTCGCAGGAAAAAAAGGCTTTGCCGAACTGCTGGTACAGGTCTCTCGTACGGGAAAACAGATGAGGTTGAAAAAGCGTGACGATTCGCCTCTGCGAACTGTCCTTGAAGCCTTCGAGGGTGGCGATTATTTCTGTGGGATGGTGTGCGTAATCGTCGTAGACTGTGATGTCTCCCGCCTCGCCCTTCAATTCGAAACGGCGGTACACTCCGCTGTATTGGGCAAGACCCTCCTTGATCGAAGTGAAAGGGATGTCCAGTTCCAGGCCGATCCCGACCGCGAGCAGGGAGTTCTGGATATTGTGGCGCCCGGTCACCTGCATGGAAATGCGGCCAAGGTTGTAGCCTTTGTAAGAAACGTCGTATGACGCCGCAAAATCCTTCATGGCTACGTTCTGCGCCAGAATGTCCGACTGGCGGGAAAATCCATAGGTTATGACTTTTTTGTTGACGCTGGGCAGGATCGCCTGAACTCCCGGATCGTCGAGGCAGGCGATGACGCTCCCGAAAAAGGGAACCTTGTTGGCGTATTCGATGAACGCGCCTTTGATATCGTCGAGGTTGCGGTAGCAATCGAGGTGGTCGGTGTCGATATTGGTGATCCCGGCGATGCAGGGAGTGAGGGAGAGGAACGAATGGTCGTATTCGTCGGCTTCGACCACAATGTATTTACCGGAGCCCATCACATTGTTGGAACCGTAGTTCTTGACCTTTCCGCCGACAATGATGGTGGGATCCAGCCCCGCCGCTTCCAAAACCATTCCCGCCATGGAAGTGGTCGTGGTTTTTCCGTGGGTTCCGGAGATCCCAATGCTGAAACTCATGCGGGTGATCTCGGCGAGCATTTCCGCGCGCCTGATCACAGGTATCTTCAAGGCTTTGGCAGCCTGGATTTCGGGATTGTCGTCCTGCACGGCGGAGGATTTGACCACAACGTCCACATCTCTCACCAGATTAGGATTGTGCCCTTCCACGACTTTAATTCCGATCTGTTCCAGATGTTTGGTAAGGTCGGATTTCTTCATATCCGATCCGCTGATCTCCAACCCCTGGTTGTGCAGGAACTCGGCGATGCCGCTCATGCCTATGCCGCCGATTCCGATGAAATGTATTTTTTTAGTTTTTCCCAGCATGGATATCCTCCCTGGATATGGTGTCGAGGATGACTTTGGCGATATCTTCCGCCGCAGTATTGGGCGGCAGTTCCAAACTTGCCTTCATTTCCCGGTAGTTGTTTTCGAGTTCTGAGACCTTGCTGATCAGGCTGGCTGGAGAGAGGTCCTTTTGCTCCAGCAACAGAGCTCGTCCGTGCTTTTTCTGCTCGGAGGCGTTATAATACTGGTGGTTTTCCGCCGCGGTGGGCAATGGGATCAAGATAGCGGGCAGCCTGTTTTCTTCAAGCTCCGCGATAGTCAGCGCGCCAGCCCTGGTCACAGCGAATCTGGCAAGTTTATAGTATGAGCCCAGAGCGGGCGAAAAATCGAAGATATGGACCCCCCTCATTTGGCTATGAGCGGCGGAAAACTCAGCGTAGCCTGATTGTCCTGTTTGCCAGATGATTTGGTAGCCTTGATTGACCAATTGAGGCAACGCTACGCTGACAGCTCTGTTGATCGCCTGGGAGCCCTGGCTGCCGCCGGTAATCAGAATGACCGGCTTGTCGCTTTCCAAACCCAGATCTTCCGCTTGAACATTTGCTTTCAGAGGATCTTTGCTCATTAAAGGAATTCCGATTTTGAGGGTTTTCACTCTCTTCAAATACGTTGCGCTGGAATCGAAAGCGGTGAAAGTGCAACTGGTGTATCTGCCCAGCCAGCGGGTCGTCAACCCCGGATAGCTGTTGCTTTCGTGGAAAAACAGGGGAATCCTGAGCAGAATCGCCGCCAACGCCACCGGGGCGGAGACAAAGCTGCCGGTACAGACTACGCCATCGCATTTGCCACTTCTCAAAAAGAACGCGGAACGGAATGCCGCTCCGACGAGCAAGGGTATAACTGTCAGATTCTGCGGACTGAAGCCCCTCAGCAGTTTCTGGACCGAGATTTCTTTGATGGAGAAGCCGGCGGCTTCCACCAGCTTGCGCTCCATCCCGCCTTTATGTCCGATGAAAGATACGGCGCATCCTTTGTCTTTCAAGCGCTGAGCGATGGCGATCCCCGGGACGATGTGTCCGCCGGTCCCTCCGCAGGCGATGACGATGTTGATCGGTTTCATGCCTGCCTTCTTTTCGCGCTGATGTTCAGGATGATGCCCACCGACACCGAATCAGTCAGCAAGGCGGTTCCTCCGTAGCTGATAAAGGGGAGAGTGTTCCCCGTGGCTGGCAGGATGGACATTGCCACACCCGTGTTGACCAATGTATTCAGAAAAATGTTCATCGCCAATCCGGCGCAGAGATACTTATAATAGACGTTTTCCTGCGAGTTGGCGATCTTAAACGCCCGAAAGAACAGCAGTGCGTGCAACGCGAGGACGATGATCGCGCCGATGAAGCCGAACTCCTCTCCGATCACGGTGTAGATGTAATCCGTGCGTGCTTCGGGGAGATAATAGTGCTTCGCTCTGCCTCGGCCTATTCCTGTCCCGAAGAGTGAACCGCTGGTCAGGGCGGTCAGGCTTTCATGCACCTGATATTCCTCCGGAGCGTTGGAGGGTGCAGGGCGGTCTTTGGTGAAAAGATTGTAGACCTTATAGGTTTGTATCCTGCTGGAACGGTAGTCTTCGCCGAACTTCAGGATCATCCAGCCGGCAAGGACGCCGATGATCACTATGGCGGCGATAAAACGCTTGCGGATTCCCGCGTAAACAAGCATTCCCAGAAGAGTCGCGCCTCCGATGACAAGCGTGCTCATATGGCGTTCGAGGATGATGAGTAAGAAGATGATAAACGTGTAAATCAACGGCGGGGCAAACTCGACCGCCCAAGCCTTGATGTTTGTCAATCCGATTTGCTCCTGCTTCTTTTCCAGAAATCCGGCGAAGAAGAAAATCAGCGCCAGTCGGGCGAGGAAACTTGGCTGCAGATTGAAGAACACCAGATTGATCTGGCGGGTCGCGCCTTTGACGGTTGAGCCGATAACCAGCACCGCGACCAGCAGGCCGATGGTTATGAGCACGTATAGCGGATTCAGGACGCGGAGCTTCTGGAAATTGCCAAACCTGATAATGATGATCACGGCAAGCCAAGCGACAACGAGGTTGATCATATGGCGCGTGAAATTCATCATCGAACTCTGCATGGACGTGATGTCCAGCATGACCAGAATTCCGATGACGCACAGGATCAGATAACTGAAAGACACAGTTTTATCAAACGAGACGATATAAGCCGAAGCCCTATTTTTTCTCATGTTCGGCTGCCATTCGGCGGACAAGCTCTTTGAAAACTTCTCCGCGATGTTCGTAGTTTCGGAATCTGTCAAAGCTCGCGCAAGCGGGAGAAAGAACGATTACGTCCCCCGGCTGGGATTCCTGATAAGCAGCGCGGACGGCATCCTCGAAATCCGGAATGCACTCCATTTCGATCCTGCCCTCCCATGCCTTTTTCATCAAATTCAAAGTTCCGCCGGTGATATACGCCTTTTTCGCCCATTTTTTAAGCAGAGGCACCAGCACGCCGAAATCCTCGCCTTTATCCGATCCGCCCATGATCACCCTGATCGGTTTCTCAAAAGATGTGAGCGCGCATTTTACGGAGTCGGTGTTAGTTGCTTTGGAATCGTTGTAGAACAGAACTCCGTTGATCGTTTCCACATACTCGAGACGGTGTTCAAGCGGTTGAAACTCCTTGATCACTTCGATCGCCAGATCGAGGTCTCGTGTCATGGCATCCACGGAAAGCAGTGCCGCCATCGCGTTGGCGTGATTGTGGGCTCCCATGATCTTCAGGTCGCCAATGCCGAGCTTGTGCCGCAAGCCGATCTGGATGGCGTTTTTATTCAGCCAGGCGTCTGTCTGCGGGGGAGTTTGTATCAGAGAGAAGCGCTTGAGCGTTGACCTGATCGCTTTCTGCCTGGCAACTATAGGTTCGGAGTCCAGGCTGATCACAGCTGTGTCGCTCACCTTCTGGTTCATGAAGATTCTGAATTTCGAGTCGGCATAGTGGTCAAATGACTCATAACGGTTGAGGTGGTCTGGCGTGATATTCAGCAACACGGCGACATCCGGCTTGAACTGGTCAATAAGATCCAACTGGAAACTGCTCACTTCCAAAACCAGAAAGTCGATCCCGGGTTTCTCGATCGGGTGGCTGCACATCGCGGAACCAATGTTTCCTGCCAGTATGCTGTTGTAGCCCATGTTTTTAAGTATGTGATGGATGATCGAGACCGTGGTGCTTTTTCCATTGGAGCCGGTCACGGCGATTATTCGGCTGTCAGGCGCTTTGATCCGGTAGCCGAACTCGATCTCGCTGATGAGCTTTTTCCCTTTATCCAGTCCCGTTCTGATTATCGGGCTGTCCAACGGGATTCCTGGGCTGACGATCCATGTATCGAACTCCATCAGCTTCTCTGTGTGTCCGCCGAATTCGCACGCGAACTCGGCCAAAAGCTCTTTGCTGTTGGGAAATTTATCCGCCGGCTGGCTGTCGCTGAGAAATGCGGTGCCGCCCATATCCCTGATCTTTCTGGCAGCGGCTATCCCGCTTCGCGCGATGCCCAAAACTGCTATTGGCTTGCCAAAGTCGAACATACTCATTGCCTCAGCGCAGTTTGATGGTGCTAAGACCAAGTGCCAGCAGTAAAAGCGCGATGATCCAAAACCGGATGACGATCTTGGATTCGTGCCAGCCTTTCATCTCAAAGTGATGGTGCAGCGGCGCGCAGAGGAACACCCTGCGTCCTTCGCCGAATTTTCGCTTCGTGTGCCGGAACCATGACCGCTGGATGATCACGGACAGGGTTTCTGCCCAGAAGATAAATCCAATAATGATGAAGAAGATCTGCTCTTTCAGGATCACGGAAATGACAGCCAGGATTCCACCCAGCGCGAGAGACCCCGTGTCTCCCATAAACACCTGAGCGGGATGTGAATTGAACCATAGAAAACCGATCAGAGTGCCGATCAGGGCGGCAATGTAAACAGCCAACTCACCGGCAGTGCCGATGAATTCCAGGTTGAGATAACCTGCAGCTACGAAATTGCCTTTCAGATAGCTCATCACGCCCAAACCCAGTGCCGAAACGATTAGCAGTCCCGAAGCCAGTCCATCCAAACCGTCGGTCAGATTCACGGCGTTTGAGGTTCCGGTTATGTAGGTTATGATCACCGGGATAAATAGTATCCCCAACGGGATAAAAGTGCTTTTGAGGAACGGAATCTGCAGCGAAGTGATGTTGTCGGATTTGCTTCCGAAATACAGCGCCAGCGTCAGCAGCAAACCGATGCTGATCTGCCCCCAGAGCTTATAGCGCGGAAGCAGGCCCTTGGCTACTTTGCGGAAGTTTTTCAGATAGTCGTCCAAAAAACCCAGCAGACCCAGCCAAACTGTGGTCAGATACATCATCAGGATGGATTTATTGGTCAGGTCGTTCCAGAGCAGAGAGGTCGCCAACAGGGCGATGAGGATGATCAACCCGCCCATGGTCGGAGTTCCGGCTTTAGCTCTGTGCTTTTCAGGAACGTCCGCGTCAATAGTCTCCACGGCGGCTTTCTTCTTTAGCAGCTTGATGAAAGCCGGACCGAGGAACAGAGTCAGCAGCAGGGCGGTCAGAAACGCGCCGATCGAGCGGAAGGAGATGTAGCGCATGACGTTGAAAACGATCGAGTATTGGGAAAGCGGATAAAGCAGGTGATACAGCATGCTATTTCTCCTTGGTCAGGATTGGGATCAGCTTATCCAGATGCATCGAGTGCGAACCCTTGACAAGCACGACGGCGTCTTTTGCCAAAGTGTTTAAAATCCCGCTGCCAATTAGCGTGTCAACATCAGCAAAGTGCCTGCCGGACAAGTCTTTGTCTCCGCCGTGGTATCTCGCGGACAGGTCTCCCACGGTGATCAGGTCTCCAGCGCCTTTCTCGGCGAGGATGGTTGCTATCATATCATGATAGGCAGGTGCAGCGGAGCCAAGCTCCAGCATATCAGCCAAAAATGCGAGATGGGCCCGGCCAGGCGCGAGATTCATCCAATGCTCGATGGCGGAGCGCATCGAGACGGGGTTCGCGTTGTAGCAATCGATCACGAGCAGCCTGCCTCCCGCTTCCACGATCTGCATCCGCATGTCCAGGGCGATAGGTTCTGATAGGGCTTTCTGGATGTCTGACTGAGCAATGCCGACACTCAAACCCATGGCGATAGCGAAACCGGCGTTGCGGATGTAATGCGGTATCGTGTAGGGTATGCGATACTCGGAGTCGTTGAGGAAAAACTTGCAGGTGGTGGTGTTACAAACTATGTCATGGATGCGAAAATCCGCCTGCCCGCCGACCCCGACGCCTTTGCCGAGGGCCAGGTAGGGGGCGAAGCGCGGATCATCCGCGTCAAAGAGCATATGATCGAGGGGGCGGTTAAAGAGCGCGCTCTTTTCACGAAACACGCCCTCCTCGTTTTCGAGAAACTCCAGGTGCGATGGGCCGATGTTTAAAATGATTCCTGCATTTGGAGCGCAAATGTCGCTGAGTTGGGCAATCTCACCGAAGGCGTTAGTCCCAAGTTCGAATATAGCGTAACGGTGTTCCGGACGGATACGCGAGATGGTTTTGCACAGGCCAATTATGTTGTTCTCATTGGCAAAAGTCTTTAGGGTCGGCGCTTGTGCCCCGAACACCTTTGCCAGCATCTCTTTGGTGCTGCTTTTTCCCGTGCTTCCGGTCAGGGCAATCCTGTAGGCGGGGAACATCATCAGATATTTCCGGTGCAGGCCCGCCATGACAGCGACGGCTGCTTTCGCCTGCAGATAGTTGTCAAACCCTTTCATCGGCTTTTCCCCGATGGCAAGGACGGACTCATCATTGAGAACTGAGTCAAGATAGTCATGCGCGTCAAATCTGTCGCCCTTGAGAGCAAAGAAAAGCGATCCCGGCCTCAATGTCCGGCTATCGGTGGAGATCCTCCGATAAACTCGTGGTAGCGTGTAACCTGTATCCGTCCTGGGGAGGACGTCTGCGAGTATCTCTACCGTGATCCGGTCCACGGGAAGTGCGAGGTAGTCGGGATCGCTTTGTTCCGTTGAGAGAGTGTCAAAATATTCTTCCGCGACTGCGGCATCGTTGAAGGGAAAACGTTCTGTTCCAATCTCTTGGTAAGTTTCGTGACCTTTTCCGCAGAGCATGACAACGTCACCTGGGCGGGCAAGGCTGAGAGCGGCAAAAATTGCTTCGCGCCGGTCGCGGATAATCCACCAGGGAAGCCAGTTCGAACTGTCGCGGACGATGTCCCGGATGATCGTGTCCGGGTTTTCCCTTCTGGGATTGTCGTCCGTTACAATAACGGCTTCGGAGTATTGCAAGGCTGTTTTGAGCATCAGGGGCCTCTTGCCCTGATCACGTTCGCCGCCAGCTCCAAAGAGGCAAATCACCCGTCCCCGCGCAATTTCGCGGGCGGCACGCAACACATTCTCCATGGCGTCAGGGGTGTGGGCATAATCAACATACACTCCAATTCCGAGTTGGTTGGAAACGCCCTCGAAGCGTCCGCGAACTGGTTTCACAGAGTTCAGGCCCTGTTCGATCTGGCGTTTCTCAAATCCCAGGACGGACATAGCGGCTGCACTGAGCGCGAGATTGGAAACATTGAATCTTCCCGCAAGCTGTGAGCGGACGTTGACAACTCCATCGCCGCAAATGAGCGAAAATCGGCTATGAAGCAACTCCGCGTCTTTGAAAGCGGCGTTATGCCTGATCAGAAAACTCGCGTTTTGGCTGCCCACGGAAAAAGCGTATGCGCCCTTGGCAACCAACTCCTGAAATAGATCCGCCCCAAAGCTGTCTTCCACGTTGATGACCGCCACAGAGCGATGCTCAATGGAAGATTGGAACAACAGCTTCTTCGCGTTTCCGTATTCCTCCATGGTATGGTGGAAATCAAGGTGCTCGCGAGTGAGGTTGGTAAACAGGCAGAGATCGAACTCCACTCCATAGACGCGGTCCAGGGCGAGCGCATGGGATGAGACCTCCATGAATACGTATTGCAGATCCTCATCGGCCATATCGGCAAATATATGATTCAGCTCAAGAATGTCTGGTGTGGTATGCCTGGTGTCGTAATGCCTGTCATTGATATCGTATCCCAGCGTGCCGATCAAGCCGCAACGATAACCGAGTTCACGCGTTGCTTTAAATAATATAGTAGAAGTTGTTGTCTTTCCGTTGGTTCCAGTTACTCCGACCAATCTGAACCTGCTGCTTGGATTGTGATAATAGATCTTTGCCAGCAAGGCTGCGGCTTTTCGGGATTCAGTTACTCTGATCGCCGGCAGTGAGTCAGAAAACTGGTTTTCGCAGACCACCAGGGCTGCTCTCTTTGTCCTGGCGTCGCCGATATAGCTGTGCCCGTCCGCGTTCTGACCCCTTACGCAAACGAAGATGTCTCCTTCCTTGAGCAGTCGGTTGTCCACGCAAATCCTGCCGGTAATGCGATTCAGACCCTCCAGAGCTTGAGATGCAAGCAGCAGGCCGTGGTTTTCAAAAACTGCGAGAATCTCGCTGATGGTCATATCTTGGCCTCAATGACGCAAGTCGTGTCAACCGTCAACCTTGAACCCGGCTGGATAGATTGTTGTCGGACGATTCCTGATCCGGCGACTTTAACCGCTACATTGTATTGGGCGGCTACCTGCAAGGCTTTTCTCAAAGTGAGGCCGCACAGATTCGGCATCGTGCCTGGCAGGAGCGCGTTCTGGTGTCCGGTAGTGCTCTTCCCGACCTTGATGGTGATGGGGTGACCAGGTTCGACAGACACATTGGGTTTGGGGAACTGATCGATGACCACTGACGATGAGTCCGCGCCTTCGACCTTGTATGAAAAACCGTATTGTGCGAGGATCTGCTCCGCATAACGTATGTGCTTGCCCCTCAGATCGGGCATTTTCAGTGAACTCTGCATCAGTCTGTCGTCAAATGCAAGTATGTTATTACTCGGCATGAAAAGGATGTCTTCAACGATCTTCTTGAAGGTTGGAGCCGCGCTTGTGCTTCCATAATGATAACCCATCTGGGGCTCGTCGTAGAAAACCACCATAACCATCTTGGGGGCTTCCACAGGAAACAGGCCGACAAACACGGAAACATATTTATCGCCCGCATAACCGCCACCGCCTTCTCTCGCTTTTTGCGCGGTGCCTGTTTTTCCGCCGATGGTTATATAGTCTGTCTTGATGTGCTTACCGGTGCCCCGGTCAATCACTGCCTGCATGTAGCTGCGTATGGTATCGGTGGCAGCGGCGGTTCCGACTTCGCGCAGAATCTCCGGCTCGAACTGCTTTATCAGTTTACCGGAGTTGTCCTTGACTGAGTCAACTAGATATGGTTTCATCAGCTTCCCGCCGTTGGCAATGGCGCAATATGCCGTCGCTTCCTGCAGCGCGGTGACGGAAATGCCTTGCCCGAAGGAAATCGAATGCAGAGTGTATGAATCCCAGTTCTCCAACTTGGCAAACATACCACTTGTTTCGCCCTGAAGACGAAGAGCGGTTTTCTGTCCGAAGCCAAGCGATATGAATTTTTCATACAAGCGTTTTGAACCAATTCGCTCAGCGATCCGTGCTATGCCCACGTTGCTCGATTTGGCAATGATGTCGGATGGTGTCAAAGCACCGTAATGATGCGTGTCTCCAATGCGTCGGCCATTGACGACATAAACGCCGCATGGGATTAACTCGGCGGGGCTCACAAGATGGTTTTCAACAGCCGGAAGCATGGTCAGCGGCTTCATTGTGGAGCCGGGCTCATACATGAAGCTGATAGGAATATTGGATTTGACTCTCAGCAATCCGGGATCGATCGTTCTATCTTCGTCAGAAACGCCAGCCATGGCCAGAATCTTGCCTGTGTTCGGGTCCATGACGATCGCGCCGGCGTTCTTCGCCTTGTATTTATCCAGACCTTCGTAGAGGGCGTTCTCGACAACCTCTTGAATATTGGAGTCAATTGTCAGATGAAGATTGTAACCATCCTGCGAAGGTTTCTCCTGCAGGTTTGGATAGGGCACACGCTCGTGGTTGGCGTCGTAAATCACATCGCGCCAACCGTAAGCCCCTGCTAAAAGGTCGTTGTATGTGGATTCAACACCGCATATACCTTTTAAGGAATAAAGCTGCTTGGCGGCAGTCTCGGGATCGAAACCACTATTGTCGGCTCTCACAGATCCCAAGAGACGCGCGGCAAGGATATCCTGCGAATAGATCCTCTTCATGGCAGAGAATCCATAATTCAAACCAGGCAAGTCTTTTTCTGCAAATGATTTGATTATTTTGTCCAACTCCATCTCTCTGACCTTATTGGTGATCATGATGGAGGTTAGCTTATCGTTGATCTTGAGGCGTTGCATTACCTTATCGGGTTTTATGCTGCAGTTTTTGCCAATTGCTTCGCTGATTTGCCGGAAAGCATCCTCAAGATTCAGTTTCTTCTTTTCGGCCCAAATACCCACGGATTTTCTATCAATATCTATCTGATAGTAGCTGATCGAACTCACCAGCAGATTCCCATTGGCATCATAGATCGATCCCCGGGTGGGGATAAGCATCTCTTTGCGGGGAGAATATCGCCGCTCGATTGTCTTGGTCAGGTTAAAGGGATCAAATATCTGCAGACTGAAGAGATAGATTGACCACACCAGGGTCAGAAAGCCAAAGACTACTACGAGGAAGGCATACCTGGTCCGCATTTTAGTCCAACATCACCTGAACTTCTTTGGCCTGGGCTTTGCTGGCAAACAGGTCGATAATGCAATAACTGCTCTTATTCTCATGATTGGCCGGTTCGTGAACATAAATGATCTTACCCTGTTCTTCCTGGGGGACAAAATTGCTCAACTCAACCCGAACCAGGCTGGCGATATTTTTTCCGCTGCGCAATTCATCAAGTTCGACCCGAAGTTCTGTATTGATGTTCTTAACCGCGGAGTATTCCGTTTCCAGCCTGGCAAGCTGTTTGGTTTGGCGAACAATGTGATGGGCATTCCAAAAGTTGCAAAACGCTGCCGCGATAATCAAAACAAGCAAGATGATGAATTTTCCTCTCATGATTCCCCCATGAGCTTTTCTGCCGCGCGCAGACGCACGCTTCTTGACCGTGTATTGAATTCGGTCTCTTCGGCGCTGGCCAGCAGGGGTTTCTTGTTCAGAAGCCTGATTTTTCTGGTCTGGCCGCACACACAACTGACTGCCTGGGGAGAGCATTGGCAACCCTCCGCGGCAATTCGGAAAACTGTCTTGACGACTCGATCTTCGAGGGAGTGATAGCTAAGCACGACTATCCTGCCTCCCGGCTTGAGAATATTAATCGCGTCTTTCAACGCAGGTTCGAGAACTCTGAGTTCCCTGTTGACGTGGATTCGCAAGGCTTGAAAGATCCTGACCTTGGCTTTGAGGGACTCTTTGGTGCCCGTGCCCGCCACACTTTCGACCGCTCTGGCCAAATCTCCGGTAGTTTCCAAAGGATTCTTTTCCCTGGCAGCGACGACCGCTCTCGCAATTCTACCCGCGTTCAGTTCTTCGCCATATTCTTTGAAAATTTTTGCCAGTTCTGCCTGGCTTAGATCGTTGACTGCCTTACGCGCGTCGTCGCGTTGGGTTTGATCCATCCTCATATCCAGAGGCGCGTTCCGGTCGAAGCTGAAACCTCGCGTACCGTCGTCCAGTTGGTGCGACGAGACTCCGAGGTCAAAAAGCACTCCATCTATAGCCTTTGTCTTTTGCAAAGCCAGTTCGGTCCTGATTTGCGAGAAGTTGGCCTTGATAAATCGGAGATTGTCTATATGGTCATGCAAAGCTTCTTTCGCTGCCGCCAAAGCTTCGCGATCCTGATCGAACCCAAAAACCGTGATTTCGGGGCACTTGGCGAACAACGCACCGGTATGTCCGCCACCGCCCAGAGTTGCATCCACAAAAACTTTTCCCGGCTGCGGGTCCAGATAGCGGACGCACTCATCAACCATCACGGGCGTATGGTATTTATTTGAAGACTTGGTAGCTGTTGGTGTCATACTCTTTATTGGTTGATTCGCGGTCTTGCTTGAGTTTGGCGTAGAATGATTGTGGGTTCCAAAGTGTGATGTAGTGGTCTTCGCCCTTGACGATCACGCTTTCCTGTATGCCGGATTCCAGGAGTTGATGCTCCGGGATGCGAATTCTGCCGGGACCTTCCAGTTCTGCTTCGGTTACCGCGCAATCGATCAACCTGGTGCGAAGCCGCTGTTCGTCCGCGTTTCCCTGAGCCAGTCTGGCGAGAGTTGCCGCCCAGTTGTCCAGCGGGAAGAGGGCGATCGAATTCAGGGGTCCGGCTGTGATGATCACTGTGCGCAGGGACTCGTCAGAGAACTTGCGTTTGAAGATCGCGGGAATTATTACCCGCTGATTGTGCACGGCGTTTTCATAAAAACCAAAAAAAGGACCTGACATCGCTCTACCTTATCCTGAATATCTTTGCATTCGGAACGATTTCCGATCGTTAGCGGCTCCAAAAGCCGGGTTGACTGAGTAGAATTGACAATCCATGACTATTTTTGACATCCTGTGTCGCTCTTATGACATCTTGTGAATCCTGTCAAGCAATAAATTGCTTTTTTACGAATTTCTTGTGATTTTCATCAACTTGATATAGGATTTCGCATGCATAACTGCGTCAGTGAAGCCAGGTTAATATCGTTAACTCGCTGTTGGATATGTGGTTTAGCCTGAGCTACCCCCCCCCCGGTTGTACAAGAGCCATCAACACAGAATGATGCTTTGTTATTGTTAAACTACCTATCTGGCGCAATTAATCCGTATCTAGAATTATCGAAGAGTGGACCCTAAAGCCATGGATTATAGAATTTAACTTATGGTAGCCTCCGGATGTTTTTTGATCCAGATCTGGTATTGGTTGCCCGTGTCAGTCTGTGTTGATTTTTGTTTTATCGGATTCATTGGGGAAGAAAATGTTGGTGACTCCCGCGCAGCTTGGGCTGCTGTCGGCTAACCAGTAGTCTCTGTTGAAGTCCAGACCGGTGGAACGATTAAACCCTTCAATGAACTCATCTTCCAAGCCGCCGGATTGGGATATGATTACCGGCAACATCTGTAAATGTGTTTTTCTCAGATTATCGAAGTAATCATCCAGGTAGTTTTCGCTCCAGATGATACCCCCCGGCTGATGAGAACCCATTAAATAGACCAAGCCGGGTGACAGAGGGGCAATTATACCCTGCTGTTCAATGAATCCGTTGTCTGAGAGCACTTTTTCCGTGTGCCTGAGAAATTCAGCCATCTCCGGTTCAAAACGGATCTCCCTGAAATACTCCGTTTGCCGGAATAGCGGTTTCAAACCAAAGGGATAATAAACGTATTGCCAAAGACCCATGAACACCAGATACAGGCTCAATCCTGCCAATAGCAGGTTGCATCGTATCTTTCCAAACCACGGGAGTAATAACGCAAGCAAGCCTAAAATAGAGATAAGATAGTACTTGGAGATCAGATTCAACTCCACCCACGAACCGATTGCTCCTGCCAGGGGAACTAAAAGCAGCAAAACAAACACAGCGACAAAGCTTCGCTTCTGCTTGAATTTCTTGAGTAAACAAGGAAACGATTTCTTGATAGAACCAGATCTAAACATCAAGGCAAAGCAGATAATGAACACTCCCGACACGAGAAAATCAGATGTGATGGAGTAGCCAAAAGCGTGACGCAGGACATGATAACCCATCCAGACTGTCAGACAAAGTGTGAAGATAATCAAAGCGGAGGTTCTGATTCCCTGCCTGGCTTCAGGATCCTGGAACTTCTTCCACGTGAAGGCAATCAGTCCCGCGAAAATCATAGCTTGTACCCAAGTCCAGGCAAAGACCAAAGGCGCTGTGATCCTGACCAGGAAATGGTTCTTTTGCGGGTTGCCGACCATCTGCCGCAGATTGTTTTGAAACCAGTTCAGATCCAGGTCTAACCACTGCATAATCACAATAACGGTCAACATCAGCAAGCCAAGAAAAACCAGAGCACTTGTTTTTTTACCCGCGATGAACAATACAATCAGCGCCAAACATAAAAATGCCATTCCCGCGGGGATTTTTACCAAGGTCAAAAATGCCCCGGCGAATCCGGCAAGACCGGCAAGAACAAGCGATTTTCCCCCATGGAAAAGTGTCGATAAGACAACCAATGCGGCAGCGAGCAGGATAAAAAACTGGCTCAAGCTGTTATAGGATAACTCGGCAGGCATGCCCGGATAGGAAACAACTAAACCCGCAAGCGCAATTAAAACCAGAAAAATCAGATTGATGCTTCTACGGTGGATTCTGCGATAGGTGACCGACAAGGCAAACCCGAAAAACGCCGAACTAAGCAAATTGATGATCAACCCTATATAACGCAAGGACACTATGTCTCTCATATCTGATGGAACGATGGCTTTCACAAGCAAGTGTTCCAATATCCAGGTACTTGTTTCTGACGGCTGTTTGTCTTGATAGCGTAAAACGTAATGTCCGCCGTCGGTGAGCAGAAACCCTTTGTCAAACCCCCAAGCCAGAACAATAACCGATGTAACGATCAGGATTATTGCGATCAGCAATACAACCGTACGGGCGGGTTTAGTGTTAACATCCGTATTCATCTGACCACTCACAGAACCATTTGTTATCATGGCTTTTGTGAATCAATTTCCAATACCTTGGGGACATATATTCTCGTGTAAAACTCGCTGTTTGAAACACTCGACGCCAAGTAATAATCCTCGTAAAAGTCTATTCCAGTAGCATTGGATAAGCCTAGGTAAAACGGATTATCTCTATCGCCAGACATTGATACATCCACGCTTTTCAGCCTGTACCAGGTATGCGAGATAATCACTGGTTTGTATTGCAGTTCTGTTTTTCCCAGGTTATTCATATAATAGTTCAAATATGTATTATCGAACAGGATCCCACCTGGTTGGAATGATCCCATGAGATATACTATACCTGGTGTTCTCTCAACTATCATACCCTGTTCCTCGAAAAACCCGCTATCATTCAGTACTCGTTCCAACTTAAACAAATAACTCGCAGTATCTGGCTCATACTTGATCCCTTTGTATACAACCTTTTGCTTATACAATGAATTTAGGCCAAAAGGATACTGAATGTAATGGAACATCCCCATTAGGATCAAATACAGATCGGAAGAGCGTCGTGTAGGGAAAGAGTGTAGGATAGGGTG
>CAZKAA010000046.1:0-19246 GCA_964550575.1 uncultured Candidatus Cloacimonadota bacterium | reverse complement strand
ACCGAGATCTACACCCTATCCTACACTCTTTCCCTACACGACGCTCTCGATCTGTTGGGGGAGCGGATTGGCATGGCGTCTCTGGCTGGCGGGGCGCTGCTGCTCGCGGCGATGCTGGTGAGCATCATGGGAGAGCGGGGCAAGTTTTTTCTGATTGACAAAAAACGCCCCCGGAAAAGATAGTTCCCTCTCTGAGATATGAAGAATAGATTAAGGATATAAACATGTTATATACCATAGGCTTGATAATCCACGTTATCATTTCCGTGGCACTGGTGCTGGTGATCTTGTCGCAGACCTCCAAGGGTGGCTTGGATGCCAATCTCGGCGGCGCGGCGATGAACGTTTTCGGCGGCAGCGGAGCTTCGAAGTTCCTGCGCAAGTGGACCCAGATCCTGAGCGCGGTATTCGCCGTTTCCTGCATCTTTCTGGCGCTTCAGGTCAAGTCGCTTGACCGCGCCACGACGCCCAAAGCCCTCGCCAAACCTTTTACCAGCCAGACAGGCAAGACCGCTCCGGCCCAAAGCCAGCCGGCTCAGAATCCCGGCCAGAAATAACTTTTATCATGCAGAAGTGGTGGAATTTGGCAGACACGCAAGACTAAGGATCTTGTGCCTGTAACGGGTGTGCGGGTTCGAGTCCCGCCTTCTGCACCAATTGAAGCTCCCCAAATCGGGGAGTTTTTTTTATTGACTGATTACTTGCCTCCCTAAATTGTGCCAAACAATTGAATCAATAATGTATGGAGGTTTGCCATGTTTGGCAAAATGAAATCAGACCTGCAAAACCTGTTTGAGCAACTGAAACAACAGGGCTTGTACAAAAAAGAACGCATCATCACCAGTCCGCAAGGGGCGAATATCTCTGTCAGCACCGGGCAGTCGGTGATGAACTTCTGCGCCAATAACTATCTCGGCCTGGGCAATCATCCCGAGGTCGTCAAAGCCGCCCAGGACATCATGGACGACTGGGGCTACGGGCTGTCGTCAGTACGCTTTATCTGCGGCACCCAGGAGATCCACAAGACCCTGGAGAAGAAGATCTCCGAGTTTCTGGGCACCGATGACACGATCCTCTACGCCGCGTGCTTCGATGCCAACGGCGGCGTGTTTGAGCCCCTGCTCGACGACGAATGTGCGATTATCTCGGACGAACTGAACCATGCCTCGATCATCGACGGCGTGCGTCTCTGCAAGGCCCAACGCTTCCGCTACAAGCATTCGAACATGCAGGAACTGGAAGAAATGCTCAAGGAATCGCAAAACCTCAAATATCGCCTGATCTGCACCGACGGCGTGTTCTCCATGGACGGGGACATGGCGAAGCTGCCAGAGATCTGCGATCTCGCTGACAAATACGACGCCCTGGTGATGGTTGACGATTCCCACGCCACAGGCTATATCGGGCCAAACGGACGCGGCACCCCGGAGCAGTTCGGAGTACAGGACAGAGTGGACATCGTAACCAGCACCCTCGGCAAAGCGATGGGCGGTGCCAACGGTGGTTTCACCTCCGGCCGCAAGGAGATCATCGAACTCCTCCGCCAGCGCAGCCGTCCCTATTTGTTCTCCAACACCGTCGCTCCCGCGGTTGTCGGCGCCAGCATCAAGGTTATCGACATGCTGACCGGATCCACTGAGCTTCGCGACAAAGTTTGGAGCAACGCCCTCTATTTCCGCGAGGAAATGGTCAAAGCCGGTTTCAACATAGTTCCCGGAAACACCGCGATCGTGCCGGTCATGCTCTATGACGAGCCTCTGGCGATGAAGATGGCGGATATGCTATTGCACGAAGGGATCTATGTGATCGGCTTCGTCTATCCCGTCGTTCCCAAAGGCAAGGCGCGCATCCGCGTCCAGCTTTCCGCCGCCCACAGCCGCGAGGATCTGGACAAGGCTATCGCCGCTTTCAAAAAAGTCGGTAAGGAACTTCAACTTATTTAGGGGTGGTTTTGGCCGCGGGTAGCGTATATCTGGTGCCGGTGCCGATCGGGAATCTGGGCGACATCACCCTGCGCGCCCTGGAGACCCTCAAACAGGCTGACCTGATCGCAGCCGAGGACACCAGGAAAACCCGTTTCCTGCTGGACCATTATCAGATCCAACCCGCCAGGCTGCTCAGCCTGCACAAATATAACGAAAAGAAAAGGCTTGCGGAGATCCTTGAACTGCTGGAATCCGGCCGCACGATCGCGGTGGTTTCGGATGCCGGCAGTCCGGGGGTCTCCGACCCGGCCATGCTGCTGGTCCGCTTTTGCCTGGATGCCGGATTCAGGGTCATCCCTCTGCCCGGACCCACAGCGCTGATCCCCGCGCTCACAGCTTCGGGCATGGATGCCGGCGGCTTCCTGTTTCTCGGCTTTCTCCCCCTCAAAGCCAAAGACCGAGCCATCGCGCTGGAGCGCATCAGAACCTCGCCTTTCACCACTGTCCTCTATGAAGCGCCCCACCGCGTCCGAAAAACCCTGGAAGACCTTTACGCTTCATGCGGGGACAGGAAAGTCTGCGTGGCGAGGGAATTGACCAAGATCTACGAGGAATTCGTCCGCGGAAAACTTTCCGGGATTCTCGCCGATTACCAGATCACCGAGAAAGGGGAGTTCGTCGTTATCATCGATGGCGTTCCCCAGGCTGAGAAAACCAGCGAAGCCGAGATCATCCGCATCATTAAAGAAGAACTGGAGAACTCACGCAGCTTGCGCGACGCGGCAGACCAAGCGGCGAGGCGTTGCGGCATCAGCCGCAACAGGGCTTACGAAATGGCACTGAAGCTCCGGGGCACAAAGAAATGAACCCCTTCCTGCTCTTCGATTTTGACGGCACCGTGGCGAACTCCATTGACGGCCTTTTTGAACTGGTCAACGGCCTGGCGCCTCGCTACGGATATCAGCCGATTACCAGGCAGAGATTCGAGCAATTGAGGGATTATCCGCTGGCCAGAGCGTGCCGGATGCTGAAAGTCCCCCTCTACAAGCTCGGACAGGCGGTTCCCATCATTTTGCACGAATATAGCATGATCATTCCCAACCTCGATCCCTGCCCGGGTATCGTGGAATTGCTGGACACGCTGAAAAGCCGGCGGATTCCCATGGCGCTCCTGAGTTCCAACCGCGCGGACAACGTGCAGGCGTTTCTGGACAATCACGGCATCGGGCACTTCGACTGGGTCGAGGGAACCGGTGGCCTTCTGCACAAGCACCGCAGCATCGTTTCCCGCCTGCGCAAGCACGGTCTCAAGCGCGAGCAAGTGATCTATATCGGCGACGAAGCCAGAGACATCAAGGCTGCCCGCAAAAGCGGGGTCAAGGTTATCAGCGTCTGCTGGGGTCTGCATTCCCGCCAAAACCTGGAAAGCCATAAGCCGGACCACATCGCCCAAACTCCAAACGATGTTTGGAATATCTTGGAAAAGCATTATCTTGGAACTAGATAAATAAGTCTTGACACAATATGATTACAGAGATTAAGGCATGAAAATTGCATTAACGTCATAATATGATATCTATCAACTAATATAAGGAGTCAACATGAAAAGATCCTTGCTCTTATTCTTAACGATGCTCGGCCTGATAACCACCCTGGTTGCCGTGCCACGCAACCTCGTGGTGGTGGAAGTCGGCACCGGGACCTGGTGCGGTTACTGCCCAGGCGCTGCGATGGGTTGCCACGACCTGCTCCAGAACGGGCACGCGGTCGCCATCATTAAAAATCACAACGGCGACAGCTATGCCAACACCTATTCCAACGCCCGCAACAGCTTCTACGGGATCACGGGATATCCGAGCGCCTACTTTGACGGCCTCAATCCCACCGTGGGAGGCAGCGGCACCAGTTCCATGTACAGCAATTATCTGCCCAAAGTCAACACCCGTCTGCAAGTGGCTTCCCATTACAGCCTCAGCGCGCTGGGAAACCAGGTTGGCAACCAGTATCAGATCGCGGTTACGGTCTCCAAGCCGGAGGCAGACACCAACACCGACGTCAAGCTGCACGCCGTCCTCACCGAGTCCGCAATTCCCCAAGTCTGGTTCAACCAAACGACGGTGGAAAACGTCAACCGCCTGATGGCGCCTGACCAGAACGGCACCCTCATCACCCTGGATACCGGAGAGACCACCACGGTCAACCTGACCATGACTGCCAACGCCAACTGGAACGTCGCCAACTGCGAAGTGGTGTTCTTCCTGCAGAACATGACCTCCAAAGAGATCCTGCAAGGCGTCAAATACTCCCTCGCCTCATTGGTGGGAGCCTATCCCGTTTCCCACAGCGACATTGCTTTCCCCGATGTGTCGGTCAATGCCACCAGCATCATCCCCGTCACCATCACCAATTTTGCAGCGACCACCGCCACCGGGACCATCGCCATCGACAATCCGGTCTTCGCGAGCAGCATCAGCACTTTCAATATCCCCCCCGCGCAGAGCGTGAACTTCAACGTGACCTTCACTCCCACTGCCGCCCAGAACTACGCCGGAACCATGACCATCAACGGAAACCTCTATAACCATCCAAACATTACCATCCCCCTGTCCGGAACAGGTTTCAACAACGTCGCCCCAACCGCGACCAACGTGATTGTCACCGGACCTCCAGTGCTCTATCAGCCGCAAACGGGAACCTATACCTTCAACGACGGAGACGGCAACACTGAAGGCACATCGCTCTACCAGTGGTTCAGGATCGTCAACAACACCCCCGTCGCGATCACAGATGCCGACGAGGCCACCTACAACGCCGTGGACGCCGATCTCGGACTGCCTCTGGCTTTCCAGGTCACTCCGGTTGACCAGCACGGCCTGCAGGGAACTCCAGTGATGAGCGCTTACACCCTTCCGATCGAAGTGCTCCCCGCCCCGCAGAACTTCCAGGGCGAACTCAATCCCCCGGACACCGTCGTTCTGACATGGGAGCGCCCCGCCCACTATCCCGCCAAGGGTTTGGTTGGCTACAGGCTCTACCGCAACGGACTGACAATCTCCACCATCACCAACCCCAATACCCTCACGTTCACCGACACCTACGTCCCCGTGGGCGTCCACGAGTATTGGATCTGCACTCTGTTCAACGATCCGATGATGCTTTCAGGTCCGTCCAATATCGTCACGATCAACGTCGGCGTGGACAACGACGATGAAGTCGCTCCCGTCCAGGTCAGCGTCACAGCCTATCCGAACCCCTTCTCCGGAAGCACCACCTTCAGCATCCAGAACAAGGCAGGAGCTATGGCTGAATTGTCGGTCTACAACGTCAAAGGACAGTTGGTAAGAACATTCTCCCTGACCGCCGACCAGGCCGGAAACGCTTCCGTCGCATGGGACGGCAGGGACCAGCAGGGACAGGCCGTTGACAGCGGAATCTACCACTATCGCATGAACAGCGGCAATCTCAGCCGCAGCGGCAAGATCATCCTCATGAAATAACCAAGGCGCTGGAAGCATCCGCTTCCCTGCCAGATAAATGAAGCCCCGGAGTTCCCTCCGGGGTTTTCTTTTTATTGGCTGATCTGCCTGTCTGAGGACAAATCCGCCATGCGCGGAGCTTCTTGCTTGAGCCCCGATCCGCCCGTCATTGCCCCTCTTTCTATCCTCTCCTGTTGATTCATACCGGGCAGCGCAAGGCATGCCCGTGTCCAGAAGCCATATTTGGCTGTTGGCCGGGGTGAACCAGAGCGGCTGGCGGCATCAAGCGCTGGGAAGGGAGAAGCGGGATTCTATGGGGCGCAAAAAAACCCGGCTCTGGGGAGCCGGGTCTGTATCTATCTTGGGGATAATCGCTTAGATCAGTCCCTGGTCGCACATCGCGTTGGCGACTTTGAGGAAGCCGGCGATGTTGGCTCCCTTGACGTAGTTGACAAATCCGTCGGCCTGCTTGCCGTTCACGCGGCAGGCTTCGTGGATGTTTTTCATAATGCCGTGGAGGCGAAGGTCCACTTCATCGCGGTCCCAGCCGAGGCGCATGGAGTTTTGGGTCATTTCCAGCCCGCTGGTGGCAACCCCGCCGGCGTTGGCGGCTTTGCCGGGGGCGAAGAGGACTTTAGCAGCCAGGAAGGCTTCGACGGCATCCGGTGTGCTAGGCATGTTCGCGCCTTCGGTGACGCAGACGCAGCCGTTGTTGATGAGGGTTTTGGCATCGTTGGCGTCAAGTTCGTTCTGGGTGGCGCAGGGCATGGCGACGTCAACTTTGACTTCCCAGGGACGGCGGCCTTCGAAGAACCTGGCGTTCGGGAACACGTCCGCGTAGTCTTTGACGCGGTCGTTGTTGGAAGCGCGGAGTTCCAGCATGTATTCGATCTTGTCTCCGGAAACGCCCTCTTCATCGAGGATGAAGCCGTCGGGGCCGGATAGGGTGACGACCTTGCCGCCGAGTTCGTTGATCTTCTGGGCTGCGCCCCAGGCGACGTTTCCGAAGCCGGAGAGGGCGACACGCTTGCCTTCGAAGGACATGCCTTTGGTCTTGAGCATCTCTTCCGCGAAATAGACGGCGCCAAAGCCTGTGGCTTCAGGACGGATGAGGCTTCCACCCCAACCGCGGCCTTTGCCGGTGAGAACGCCTGTGAACTCGTTGACGAGCTTTCTATAATATCCGAACAGGTATCCGATCTCGCGTCCGCCCACGCCGATGTCCCCGGCGGGAACGTCAGTGTCGGGACCGATGTGACGGAAAAGCTCGGCCATAAAAGACTGGCAGAAGCGCATGATCTCGGCTTCCGACTTGCCCTTGGCGTCGAAGTCCGAACCGCCCTTGCCGCCGCCCATAGGCAACGTGGTGAGGCTGTTCTTGAAGATCTGCTCGAAGCCGAGGAACTTCAGGATGGAGAGGTTGACGCTGGGGTGGAAACGCAAGCCGCCCTTGTAGGGGCCGATGGCGCTGTTGAATTGGACGCGGTAGCCGCGCTGGACATGGATTTCGCCCTTGTCGTCCTGCCAGGGGACGCGGAACATGATCACGCGCTCCGGCTCGACGAGGCGTTCCAGAATGTTGGCTTTGACAAAGCGGGGATTGTCGGCATAGACATCCCAAATGGTTTCGACGACTTCTTTCACAGCTTGAAGAAATTCGGGTTGTGCCGGATTCTTCGCTGCGACCTTGTCCATGAATTCCTGAAAGGTCATGGTTTCCTCCATGTGTGTATTTTGTTTTTTTACCAAAATTTACCGATGTGCAAAAATGTCAAGTATTTCCCTGCAGCAACTTTGCCACCTGGGGAGCGCGTAGGCGATGGGCGGCGGGGAAGCCTGCTCCCAGAAGCGGGCGCAGGTAGTACTTGAAGTCGTCCGTAACCCCGTTTGCTTCAGGGTTTATAAACTCGTCCGGCATATGCCGCGTTTTCCTTGCCACGTCTGAAAGCTTTTCCAGGCGGTAGTTGACGGAATAAAATCCGGTGCGCTGGATGGAGATCGATCCGTCCATGTTGTACCATATGGCGTAATGGGCAGCCCGTTCGCCGACTTCGCGCGCTTCGCGCTGGTCGACGTCCGAAACGCAGCCGATGAATGAGCGCTGAAGGTAGCCGAAAGTATCTGAGCGCACGCGCTTGATGCCAAGTTTTGTCTTAACCAGGTCGCCGAGAAGGTCACCGAGCATCCCCGTGCCGGAGAGCTGGACGTTGCCGTGGGCGTCGGTTTCGGAGTTTTTGGTCAGAATCGTCATCATGGGCACGCCCTGCGCGTCCACGATGCCTTCGGAAACCGCGATCACGCAGCGGCCGTACTGGTCATAGGCTTTTTTTACGTCGCGGAGGAATTTCTCTTCGCTGAAGGGTCGTTCAGGCACGTAGATGAGGTGGGGTCCGTCGTCGGGATACTTTTGCGCCAAAGCGGAGGCAGCGGTCAGAAATCCGGCGTGGCGTCCCATCACGATGCCGATGTAGACTCCCGGCAGGGCGCGGTTGTCCAGATTCACTCCCGTGAAAGCAGAGGCGACGTAGCGCGCGGCGGAACCGTAGCCCGGAGTGTGGTCGTTGAGCACGAGGTCGTTGTCGATGGTCTTGGGGATGTGGATGGCGCGGAACTCGTAGTCCGCCTGGTTCGCCTGTTCGTTGACAATGCGCACGGTGTCCGCGGAGTCGTTGCCGCCGATATAGAAGAAGTAGCGGACATCGTGGGCCTTGAGGACCTTGAAAATCTCCTTGCAATAGGCTTCGTCAGGTTTGTCGCGGGTGGAGAGCAATGCCGAGGAGGGTGTGTCGGCAACCTGTTCGAGGTTGTGAGTCGTTTCCTGCGTCAGATCGATAAACTGTTCATTGACGATGCCTTGAACGCCATAAAGCGCGCCATAGACCCTCGTGACCTGAGCGAATTTCCGAGCTTCCAGGGTTACGCCGACCAGGGATTGGTTGATAACCGCGGTCGGACCGCCTCCCTGGGCGATCACTACCTTTCCTTCCAGTTTCATCTGAACCTCCACAAGTTGATGAAGATGCGGTGATTTGGCGGATGCGGGGCATTATCAGCCACGCAAGCGTCGAAGCCTGTTTAAAACGAATCGCATATTTGTCCAGCAGAAAATGCTTGCGCATTTCTGAGGACGAGAATTTATGGCAGAGGAGTCTTGATATGAGTTACATTGTTCTGGCCAGAAAATACCGACCGCAGACCTTTGAAGAGGTCTACGCGCAGGATCACATCACGGAAATCCTGCGCAACGCCATAATCAGCAACCGGATCGCCCACGCCTATCTGTTCACCGGGCCTCGCGGAGTGGGGAAGACCTCGCTGGCGCGCATCATGGCCAAAAACCTGAATTGCGTGGACGGGCCGACAACCACGCCCTGCAACAAGTGCCACAACTGCGTGGAGATCACCTCCGGAACCTCGCCGGACGTGATCGAGATCGACGGCGCTTCAAACACCAGTGTGGATGACGTGCGCGAACTCCAGAAAGAGCTGATCTACGCTCCAAGCCAGTCGAAGTATAAGATCTACATCATAGACGAAGTCCACATGCTTTCCAAAAGCGCGTTCAACGCCCTCCTTAAGACTCTGGAGGAACCTCCGGAGAACGTGCTCTTCATCTTTGCCACCACGGAGCCGTTCAAGGTCTTGCCGACGATCATCTCGCGCTGCCAGCGCTACGACTTCAAGCGCATCCCCATCGAATCCATCGTGAACAGGCTGACCGAACTGATGAAGGAAGAAGGGGTCTCCTGCGACGCGGAATCGCTGCACCTCGTCGCCCGCAAAGCCGACGGCAGCCTGCGCGACGCGCTATCCCTGATGGATCAGGTTTTGTCCTATTGCCAGGAGTCGGTGACGGTGGACAAGGTTCGCGAGATATTCGGCCTGATCCCCACCCAGGTGTTTTGCGACATGATGAGCCTGATCCGGGCGCAGGACAATCAGGGCCTCCTCAACAAGCTGCAGGAGATATTTGAGCAGGGCACGGACCTGACGGAACTGGTGAACCACATGCTGGAGTTCCTGAGGATCGTGATCCTGCGTCAATTGGGCATGAATCCGCAGGAGATCACCGCCGGGGAGTATGCCGCCTACGACGAGGTCGCCAAAGCGTTTTCCCGGGACAACCTGATGTATATCATGAGCTTTCTGATGCAGACGAGAACCGAGATCCGCAGCAGCATCAACCCCTATCTGGTGTTCGAAATGGCGATGCTGAGGCTGTGCCGGCTGGATGAGATGGAAGACATTGCCAAAGCGGTGGAGATGCTCAAATCAGGCACCGGCAGCCAGCAGAAGGCGGAGTTCAAAGCCAGCCCGGCAAGGACGAACCCTTCCCCAGAAACGGTTGTCAGGCCTGCGCCAACTCCGCAAACGCCAATCCGCACCGCGCCGGAACCAGAAGCGTCGCCGAAGCGGGAGTTCAACGCCGGGAACCTTGCCGCGGTGTGGGACAAGATCCTCGCCCGCTTCAAGCATCAGAGCGGGATGGCGGGCATCGCTCTCGCCAGTTCGGAATACAGTGTAACGGAGCAGGGAGCGCTGTCGCTCGGGGTGACAGGGAAGATGAACTACAACGCGGTGCAAACCAAAAAGGATGAGTTGCAGAAGCTTCTGCGCGAGATGTTCGGCACCGAGATCAGGATCGTCATTAACGAACTGGAAGCCAAAATCCCGCCCAGGGTCGAGATCGCGCGGAAAACGATCGAGGACCTGAAAAAACTGGATCCCAACCTCGCCCGATATATCGAAATCACGGACTCCAAGATCAGCAACCAATAAAAAAGGCTTCCGGGCAAACCGGAAGCCGGATAAAGGGCCAGGATCGGGCCTACATCTCGACGTATTGCGCCTGGACGAACTCCACGGCGTTCAGCAGCTTGACCATTTTATTGATCTTGCGCTTGTCGCCTTCCACTTCCAAAACGATCAGGCCGTCGTTGGCGCAGAATTCCTTGGAAACTTCGTGCAGTCCGAGGCGCACCTTGATGTTGCAGCCGTAGTCAGTGAGGATGCCTTGCACCTTCACGGCTTCCGTGCTGCGATGGTCGATCTTGATAAGGATCACTTTGTAGGTCATTTCCACCTCCGGAGTTAGGAAAATCCCCAGCTTGGTTTTGTCCATGTTTTTTTGCGCTGGGGGGAGAAATTGGTTGACAGCAAAAGCCGCGCTATCAAACAAGAAAGAAAAAAAACCCACGGAGTTGCCATGCGCAAGATCGGATCCTTTCTGGCTCTGCTGAGCGGAGCGCTTGTCATTCTGATCGCCCTCGCCTCGCTAATCTGGCGGGAGTGGTCGGACATCTGGAAACTGGAATTCACATCCCAAATCGGCTTTTTCTACACCGCCGTCGTGCTTGCCGTGCTGATCGCGGTATTGGGATTCCTCGCGTTCAGCACCAAACCCCGCCTGCTGGGAGGGATTATTCTCTGCGCTTCCTTCGCGGGCATCATTGTCGGCAGCACCTTCACTGACATCGCCATGCTGCTTGGGGTTTGCGGAGGGTTCATGCTTTTTTCCCTGGATAAGGAAAATGCTCCGGGTAAAGCCTCGGAGCAAAATCCTGAAGAAGGGGCGGGCGAAGAAAGCTGATCAGCCGGAGGGAGTGGAACTCTTCTTCACCTGCTTGGCCCAACTGTCCTTGAGAGTGACGATGCGGTTGAACACAGGCTTGCCCGGCTCGCTGTCCCTGTCGGCGCAGAAATAGCCCAGGCGCAGGAACTGGAACCTCTCTCCAGGCGCAGCGTTCGCCAATGAAGGCTCCAGGCGGCATTCCTTTTTGCTCACGACCGAATCCGGATTTAGATAATCCGCGTAGTCTTTTCCAGCTTCCATATCGTTGAAATCGGCGATGGTGAAAAGCTGGTCGTAGAGACGTAACTCCGCTGCTATGGAGTGTTCCGCGCTCACCCAGTGGATGGTGCCTTTCACCTTGCGTTCGTCGGCAGTCCATCCTCCCCGGGATTGGGGATCGTAGCTGCAGATCAGTTCTGTGACATTGCCATGGGAGTCTTTGACTGCTTCCTTGAAAGTGATGTAATAGGCGTGCTTGAGCCTGACCTCCGCTCCGGGAGAAAGGCGGAACCAGCCTTTGGGGGGATTTTCGGAAAAGTCCTCCCTCTCGATATAGAGGGTGCGGGAGAAGGGGACATGCCTCTTTCCGGCAGACGGATCCTCGGGATTATTGTCCGCTTCGAGTTCTTCAACCATATCTTCGGGATAGTTCTCGATCGTCACCTTGAGCGGGTCGAGCACTCCCATCACGCGGTTGGCGCGGCGGTTGAGGTCTTCGCGCACGCAGAACTGCAACAGTTCGAAATCCACCACGGAATTGGCTTTGGCGACTCCGATGCGGTCGGCGAACTCCCTGATCGCTTCCGGGGTGAAGCCCCTTCTGCGCATTCCGGCGATGGTGGGCATGCGGGGATCGTCCCAGCCGCTGACGGTCCTGGTTTGCACGAGTTCGAGCAGGCGGCGCTTGCTCATCACGGTGTAGGTGAGGTTTAGGCGGGCAAACTCGATTTGCTGCGGGTGGCAGGGAACGGGGAGTTGGTCGAGGAACCAGTCGTATAGCGGACGGTGGTCTTCAAACTCCAGGGTGCAGATGGAGTGCGTGATGCCTTCGATCGCGTCTGATATGCAATGCGTGTAGTCGTACATCGGATAGATCAGCCACTTGTCGCCGGTGCGGTGGTGTTCCGCTTTCTTGATGCGGTAGATTACGGGATCGCGCATGTTGAGGTTGGGCGAAGCCATATCTATCCTGGCGCGCAGAGACTTTGAACCCTCGGGGAACTCCCCATCCCGCATCCGGCGGAACAGGTCAAGGTTTTCCTCCGCGGAGCGGTTGCGATAGGGGCTGTCCATGCCGGGAACAGTGAGCGTGCCCCGGTGGGCGCGGATCTCATCCTGCGTGAGGTCGCAGACATAGGCCTTGCCGTCTTTGATCAGGATCTCCGCGTATTCGTAAAGCTGGTCGAAATAGTCCGAGGCGTAGAAAAGCTTGTCCTGCCAGTCAAAACCAAGCCAGCGGACATCTTCCATGATGGAATCCACATACTCGATGTCTTCCTTGATCGGGTTGGTGTCGTCGAAACGCAGATGGCAAATGCCATTGTAGTCCCTCGCCAGTCCGAAGTTCAGGCAGATCGACTTGGCGTGGCCGATGTGCAGATAGCCGTTGGGTTCCGGCGGGAAGCGGGTCACCACCTTGCTGTGTTTGCCCGATTCCAGGTCGTTGTCGATGATCGTGCGGATAAAATTCGATACGGTCGCTTTCTCGTTGTTCTCGTTTGCCATTTAGCTCACCTGTCTCATGTTAATTCAAGTACCATTTTTCCCAGAGGTTCTTCCAGTCAAGGGATATATCTTAGGGGTCAGGATGGCTCAGTTTGTGCTTTACATTTGGGGTCAGGCTGGGAACTCAGCTTGTTTCGGACACTTTGCCTAAGGAGTATTCAGTGAAAGCATCGAAGGCTCTCATGATTTGCCTGCTTATCCTCGCGCTGGGTTTTTGCCATGCGACGATCGAGGAGCACTACACCTTCACTTCAACCGCCGGCACCTACACTCCCGTCACGGGAACCGCCGTCACCGGAATATCAAGCGACGACGCCATCTCAGGCGCGATTGCCCTGGGCATGGTTTTTCCCTACGGAGAAAACTCGTTTAACGAGATCAAAGTTTCCTCCAACGGTTGGATCGGTTTGGGCTCCACCCAGACTGGGAGCAACCTCTCCAACCAACTGGTCTCCACCACGACCCTTCCGGTTCTCGCGCCTCTTTGGGACGACACCAGCCTCTCAGGCGGCTCCTGCGAATACATGCTCAGCGGAACCGCGCCAAACCGCGTGTTCACTGTCCAATACAACAATCTGAGATGGAACTACAGCGGTACAAATCAGTTCAATCTCCAGGTGCTTCTCTACGAGACAGGAAAGATAGAATTCATTTACGGATCCTCGACCGGAACTCCAAACTCGCCCTCCGCCTCGATCGGCATCAACATGACCCCCGGCGGGGCGGGATGGTTTTTCAGCGTCACGCCCGGTAATCCTGCCACTGCGTCTACGACCACTGAAAACAGTTCGATCTCCAGCTTTCCCGCGCAGGGAACGATCTATCAGTTCAACCCCGCGCTTAGCGTTCCCAACGACCTTGCCGGCATTTCCGTCACTGGCAACCCCACTCCCACCGCGAATGTCTCCAGCCCCTTCCAGGTCACGGTCCGCAACCGCGGAACTGCGCCTCAAACAGCCTATCAGGTCAAACTGTACAGAGGGGCGGGCATGGAAGTCGCCTCCATCGACGGAACTCCCATCCAACCCGGTCAGAACATCACTTTCACCCTCAACTGGACACCCACCCAGGCAGGCGCTGAAACGCTTTACGGCAAAGTTATCCTTGCCGGGGACGAGAATCCCGCCAATGACCAAACCCCCATCTTCAATGTGAACGTGATGCCTCCCGGGGTTTTCCAGTTTGTGGTCGGCTCAGGCGACGAACTGGCGCGCATGCCGCTTGACTTCTATTGGAAGAACTCCCTCTTCCAAACGCTTTACTACCCGGCGGAGATGAACAACTTCATGGGCCAGATTTTGGGAATACGCTTCTGGAACAATTTTTACACCGACCTGCCCGCCAAGCCCACCAAAGTCTGGATCGGCACCACTCCCCAGACAGACCTCTCGGCAGGCTGGATACCCTCCACCCAACTGACTTTGGTTTTCGACGGCACTGTCAACTACCCCTCAGGAGCCAACCAGATCGAAATCCCCTTCAACCAGCCCTATATGTATCTCAATGGCGAAAACCTCGTCCTGATGGTCAACCGCCCGATGGACACCATCTACTTCTCCTCGCAGGACCAGTTTCTGGCTCAGACGGCCGGCACAGCCCGCACACTCAACGTCTATAGCGACAGCAGCCTTTACGACCCCGCTGCTCCTCCCGCCGGAATCACCCCCAACGGCCAGTTTCCCAAAACCGGATTCATCGTGATTCCCGGAGGCGTCGGCCACGTTCAGGGAACTGTCACCGGAGCGGGAGGCGTTCCCCTCGCCGGCGTCAACATCCTTTTCGCTCCCGGCGGATACAGCGCCACCACCGACGCCCAGGGCCATTTTGCGATCCAAAACCTGCTGCCGGACACCTATTCTGTTTCTTGCAGCGTCTATGGCTATCAAAACGCGACGCAGAGCGTGACCATCGTTGAGGACCAAACCTCCGCCCTCAACGTGAGCATGACTCCCCTGCCCGTCGTAGCCGTGACCGGAACCGTCATCGGGAGCGACACCCAGGCCGGCATCAACGGCGCGCTCATCCATCTGGAAGGCTATGCCGATTACGACGCGAACTCGAATGCCGCGGGTGCTTTCGCCATTCCTGCCGTCTACGCCAACAACACCTATGCATACACGATCATGGCGCCGGGCTACAATTCCGTCACGGGAACCCTCTCCGTAGCGGGAACTGACTATACCATGGGCACGATCACCCTCTCCGAGATCGCCTACGCGCCCCACAGCGTTGTCGCCGAGGTTTCCGGAACCGGAGCGGTGGTGAATATCAACTGGCAGGCGCCCGACCCCAACGCCACTGAGATCACCGAAAGCTTTGAGAGCGACACCTTCCCGCCCCAAAACTGGACTCAATACATTGTCAACACAGGTCCCGCCAACTCCAGCGGAGTGCTACCCACCTGGTGCCGCCTGGGTGCTGTCACCGTGAGCGGAACTCCCGCCAATCCCACCGAAGGAAACTATCAAGCCGGTCTGTGGTGGGATTACGGGCATCAGGACGAATGGCTCTTCACGCCGCTCTTCAACTGTCCCCCGGCTGGATATCTGGTGTTCGACACCTATGCTTTTTTCGGCTCGACCAACGCCGACCACTATTTCGTCAAGGTCTCCAACGACAATGGCAACAACTGGACGACCCTGTGGGACGCTTCTGAGCAAACCGGCGGCTGGAACCACTATGCCACGCCGGTCACCATCGATCTGGGATTCTATAGCGGACAGCAGATCAAACTCGCTTTCAACGCCGTGGACGGACCCTCCAACGACGGACTCTGGTATGTCTGGTTCATCGACGACATCTATATCGGCAACGCCCTGACCTCCGAGCGGCTGCTCCTGCCCGTCATCTCGCATACAGAAACCACGCCAGCGCCCATGCCCGCCCTGATCTCCCAGCGCGCCTATTCCCGGGCGGTCGAGACAGGTCTGGCGATCTCTGAACCCAGCCTGCCAGTTCCTTCCGCCAAAGCGGGGCGTTCGCTGTTGGGCTACAGGGTCTGGCGACTCGCATTGGGCAACGAGGACAACGAAGCGTCCTGGGTCCTGCTCACGCCAAACACCATCACCGCCACAGGCTATCAGGACACCGCCTGGGGGACGCTTCCCAACGACGCATACCGCTGGGCGGTCAAAGCCGTCTATACCAACGGAGTGCAGTCTGTGCCGTCGTTTTCGAACAGCATTGTCTACATGCAGGAGACTGGATTCGTCGCCGGAGTCGTGCGCCGCGTCAATACCAGCCCCATCGTGGGAGCGACCGTCAGCGCCGGAAGCGTCTCCGCCACCACCAATTCCGCCGGAGCCTACACCCTCATCCTGCCGGTGGGAACCTACGCGGTCACCTGCTCCGCCACGGGCTTCCTGCCCCAGACCGTGGAAGGGGTTGTCGTCAGCCCCGACCAGACCACCACGCAGAACTTTGTGCTCAGCGTTGTCGACAATGAGGACGATGTGATTCCCGTCTCGGAAACCGTCCTCCTCGGCAACTGGCCAAATCCTGTCCGCTCCACCACCGAAATTCGCTATGAACTCAAAGAGCCCAGCCCGCTGAGCCTGGATATTTTCAATACCCGCGGACAATTGATCCGGAGACTCGTCGCGGCCACTCAGGACAGCGGACGCCACTCCGCCACCTGGGACGGCCGTGACTCCTCCGGGAATGCCGTCTCCTCGGGAATCTATTTCTACCGCCTCACCGCCGGGAACTACGTCAGCCAGAGGAAATTGCTGCTCACCCGGAATTGATCTTTTCACCTCGCCGCTGCGGTTGCCTAAGCCGCGATCGGCGCTTCACTCTATGCCTGGCCGGTCTCCAGATGGGGGCCGGCTCTTTTTTTTGGGGGGACGCTTTGAACGGCATGGTTGTCGACACGTTTTCTGTATCCCCAAACAACACCCTCTATATATATACGCATGAGAAAACGGTCTGTTGTCAAATCTCCGGTTCTTGATATTTATCCAACCTCAGCCACCAATTCCACCAATTCACCAATTCCCCGGCTTCATACCTCCCGGTTTATCAATTAATCAATTAACCGGCTATACACCCCCAGAACCTCAAACTCCCAAATTCCCAAATTCCCCGTCATACCACCCAGGGAGAGGTTGATCCAGAACCCCTGGTCCAGGACATGTAAGTATATATATCATATATAAGTTATATATAATTCATATTAAATTAGTAGGAATTAGTAAATATATAGATATATATATGCTATTCATAGGGTTAATGTCCAGGTCTGTCTATTTACGGTAAATCAATTCCTCCGGAGGTGGTAAGACGGGGAATTTGGGAATTTGGGAATCTGAGATTCTGGGGTGGGGAGTAAAGCCGCCGAATTTCCCGAATTTCCCAATCCAGGGTCTTGTGGCGGGGGATCCTCGGATCAAGTCCGAGGATGACGTGCGTTGGAATCCGAGATGATTGTGTTAAAGAGGGTTAATTGATCAATTGATAAACCGGGGGTATGAAGCCGGGGAATTGGTGTAATTGGTTGATTTGGCGTCCTTCGCCTGGTATTTCAGGTGCCACTATTATGGTTTTGGCTCTTCCGGCAGACGATATCTGTGGGCAACTGGCTCGATTCTTGCTAAATATTTGGGCTGAGGCTGAGATATTGCCTCCGGCCGTACTCTGGGTCAAAGGAGTTTGCATGAACTTAAAACAGACTTTGTTGCTCTGCTTGATAGTGTTCGTCACCGGATTTCTGAGCGCTGCGATCGAAGAATTCTACACTTTCTCCGCCACCACGGGCGCTTATGTTCACATCGAGGGCACTCCGGTCCCCGATATTTGCGTCAATGATATGCTTTCCTTCGCGATCCCTCTGGGCATCGCTTTTCCCTACGGAGACCAGTCCTATTCAGAGATCAAGTTGTCCTCCAACGGCTGGGTGGGCCTGGGCACAGAGTTTAACAGCTACTTCCTGGTCAACCAGTTGAGTTCCATCCTTGCCAACCCTGTGTTGGCGCCGTTGTGGGACAACCATGGCATGATCGGCGGAAACGTGGAATACCTGCTTTCCGGCACGGCGCCAAACCGCGTGTTTACGGTTGAGTTTGAAAACGTGAAATGGAACTACGAGGGAGTTAACCAGTTCGATTTTCAGGTGCGCCTTTATGAGACAGGCGTGATCGAGTTTATCTACGGCCCCGCGAATGGCGAGCCCAGCCTTCCCTCCGCTTCCATCGGCATCAATATGGAGCCCGGCTCCACTGGCTGGTTCTACAGCGTCACCCCAGGTCCCCCCGCCACGGTCTCATCAACTGTGGAAAACAGGACGATCTCAAACTTTCCCGCCTTGGGAACCATCTACGCGTTCACTCCGGCCGCCGCCCATACAAATGACCTCGATGCCCATTCCCTCGCCGGCAACGCCACCCCCAACGCCACTGAAACCAGTTTTTACCAGATAGAGGTCCGCAACCGCGGCACGGCGAGCCAGGCCAATTATCAGGTAAAACTCTACCGCGCCGATGATCAGGAAGTCGCCTCCGTGAACGGAACTCCCATCCAGCCGGGCGAGACCCTCAATCACACGCTGGCCTGGACGCCTGCTCAGGCGGGGCCGGAAACGCTGTATGCCAAAGCGATCCTCGCCGGAGATGAGAATCCGGGCAACGATCCCACCCCTGATCTCCCCGTTCACGTGATGCCTCCGGGAGCAACCCAGATCGTGGTGGGCACCGGCGACGAACTGGAGAGCATGCCTCTGGACTTTTATTGGAAGAACTCCCTCTTCGAAACGCTTGTGTATCCTGCGGAACTCAACTACTTCGACGGCCAGATCCTGGGCATCCGCCTATGGAACCACTTTCTGACCGATTTGCCCGCCAAACCCACCAAGATCTGGATCGGCACCACCACCCAAAACGACCTCTCGGCTGGCTGGATCCCCGCCACCCAACTCACCCTGGTCTTCGACGGCACGGTTAACTACCCGCCCGGAACCAACCAGATCGACATCCCCTTCAGCCAGCCCTTTGTCTACGACAATCAGGAACACCTCGTGATCATGGTCAACCGGCCCATGGACCATCTTTACTACACTTCGCTGGAAGAGTTTTACGCGCAGACCGGGACTATCCCCCGCACCCTCTACGAGCACGGCGACAGCATCAACTACGATCCCTACGCGCCGCCAGCGGGCAGCCAGGCCGTCAATCAATATCCGAAGATCGGCTTTCATGTGATCCACAGCAGCGTGGGACACCTTGAGGGAACTGTCACCGGCCCGGGATCCGTTCCCCTTGAGGGGGGGTATATCCAACTTACCCCCGGCAACCACAATACCTTCACCAACGCCGCCGGAGCCTACACCCTCATCCTCCCGGCGGGAACCTACGCTGTCACCTGCTCCGCCGCGGGCTTCGTGCCCCAGACCGTGGAAGGGGTGGTCGTCAGCCCCGACCAGACCACCACACAGAATTTCGTGCTCAGCGTGACTGCCAACGAGGATGATGTGAACCCCGTCACGGAAACTGCCCTGCTTGGCAACTGGCCAAATCCTGTCCGCTCCACCACCGAAATTCGCTATGAACTCAAAG
>CAZKAA010000045.1:19191-20080 GCA_964550575.1 uncultured Candidatus Cloacimonadota bacterium | reverse complement strand
CAGGGAAGCGTTTATCATTCGTGTTGTTTTTGATAACATGCTCAAAGCCCGCTTGCTTGATGCGGCGAAGGGCAATCCGATCAATCAGCAGACCAGATACATAAAACAGGATCGGCAACATGGCGAAACTGAGCAGTATTTGCTCTCCATAAGCATGAGAGACAAACTTGAGGACTACCCAGACGGTAGCAGTCAGTATCGCAAGGCACAACGCTAGCGCCTTTACATTCTTTTTGCCCCCCGTTTGCTTAAAAACTCTCCACAGGGCTATAACAATTAATGCCAGCAGGAGATTTTTGCCTATTGCCAGCAGCAGGGAAAACGCATTCTCTGTTTGCCGAGATACAACTGCATTGCTTGGATCGCTGAGTAAAAACCCTATGCTTTTCATGAACCAGGGAAGCTGTTCCCTGAAGTGGATCAGAACTGGAATGGTTACCGTTGCTATAGTGCCAACGTAAACAAGAGTTTTTCTGCGAGGTCCATGTTCTGACCAAACATACATCAGCACTGATGTGGTAAAAAAAAGCATGCCAGTCGGTACTCGCGGAAACATCATCAGGACTGTTGTAAGTCCCGCCAGTGCAGTGTATATGATTGATCTGACTCCATCTTCTGAGAATGTAAACAGTATCAGGGCAAGGTTTGTCACTACAAAGAACTGGCTCATATTGTTGTATGATAATTCAGCAGGCAGGATCGTGTAAGACAGAATCAGTCCCGCCAGCATCAGCAATCCAAGACTGATCAATCCAACTCTGGATTCGTGCGTCTTGTTATGATACCGGTATATCGCCACACCGAACAAAGCGGTACTTAGAAGGTTCAATATCAAAGCTATGTATCTAAGGGCAATAGATCGGAAGAGCGTCTGTAGGGAAAGAGTGTA
>CAZKAA010000045.1:0-19181 GCA_964550575.1 uncultured Candidatus Cloacimonadota bacterium | reverse complement strand
CCTATCCTACACTCTTTCCCTACACGACGCTCTTCCGAACTTGCGAGTATCAGCGAGGCATAGACCAAGACCCTGCGTTTAGTCTTGGCATCCAATCCGGTCAAGCGGATTCTCAGCATACCCGATGTACTTTCTGCGTGATTCATAACAACGCGCATGAGTAATGACCTGATTAGTGCCGTCAAGAGATTTTTCTATGATCTGCCAAGGCATGACGGTCTGTCCCAAGGTTCTGATCAGCTAATGTCACCGATTCCAAATGTTCTTGTCTTGCCGATACTTTGGCAAAGGCAGACATGGCCGCGAGAAAACCCTCCCGCCTCGACGTTCTTTCCAGCTTCGTAATTGCCTTCCAGGCTCCCGGTATCCTCTCCCTTGTTCAACGGGTGGTCAGCGGGAAGCCACCGGGAGGATGGGGGGCCAGAAATAGGGATGCATTGAGGTCGCAAGCTTTTCTGAGCCAATGTGAACAAAGAAACCCCGGTCATGCGGACCGGGGTTTGCAGTTTCTATTGCAAATGATCAATGCCTGATGATTATTTTTTGGACAGGGCTTACGAAAGCTCCCGCTGTCATACGGATAAGGTAGATTCCGCTGGGGACAAGCGCTCCATGCTCATCCCTTCCGTCCCAGAAAGCAAGATGTTCACCGGAGGGCTGAACCTGATCGACCAGCTTCCGCACCAAAGCCCCCCGCAGATTATAGCAGCGGATACACACCCTGGTCGGTTCCTTTAGGCTAAACTTGACCCAACTGGACGGGCCGGGGTTGGGGTAACTGCCCTGAAGCTGCGTCGTCAGAGCTGGCGTTCCGGGATCATCGTTTTCCACATAAACTGTGGCGGATGCCTCAACCGGGTCTGAATCCCCGGTCAGATAGGTGACGGTTATGCTATAAAGATAAGTTCCCGCGGCAAGATCGGCATCGGAATAGCTATCTGCGTTGGGGTCGTTGATTTCGGCGATCAGAGCGCCATCGCGGTATAGCTTGTATCCTGTTTGAATCGATGGCGGTCCCGACCAATTCAGGTTGACAGTCGTTCCGGAGGCGGTTGCCGTGAACTGAGAGACTGGCACGTGAGATGGAACGTTAGGCACAGCAGTAATGATCTCTATAGCAGAGGTGTGGATATCGTTATTGTAAACGGCTGAAATGAAATACCTGTAGGCTTGGCCGTTGTTAAGCCCGCTGTCAGTATAAGTCGTCTGGTTGGACGGAACCGAAGCGATGGGGTAAGCGTCTCTCCATATCGTATATGATACCGGCGAGGGCGTGCCGTTGACCGGTTCCCAAAACAGGATGATTGCCTGATCGTCATAAACCGCGGTCAGTCCTGTGGGAGGGTTGAAGATATCTGCGCTGAAGCGGTTTTCCATAATTCCGCGGGTGCGCATGGCGATGTAAACCTGATTGGTGCTGCTGCCCCATGCCATTTGCCAGATGTTGGCGCTGGCTTCAAGGTTCTGGGTGATCGAAGTTGAGTTTGCCGCTTCGTCGGTGCTGTAGCTGACCCCGTTGTCCTTGCCTGAAACCACTTGCGCGCCAGGGCCTGCCAAAACGCTCCAACTGAAGCCAGGCATCCCAGCCAGTGTGTAAGTAGCGCCGTTATCCGTGGATTTGTAGACACCAGAGTTGCTGGAGGCGTAGATGATTTGTGGTTGCACACCCAAGTGGGGGCGTACCGCAACCATCGGCTGATAGGTGGTGGATTCCATGCCAGAAGCCGGGATGAATGAGACTCCGCCGTCATCGGAATACCAGATCGCGGTAGCGCTTCCCTGATAGCAGAGGAACAAGCGCAAACCGCCCATTGGCGCTCGTCCGAGTTTCAATCTGGGCGCGAATCCGAACATACCCCCGGTGGATGTCTGGAAGGTTAGTCCTCCGTCCGTTGTGAATTTTATCTCGCCGGTGGCGGAGCCCAACCAGTAAATGTCCGGATTCGTGGGATGTACTTCGCAGGCTGAAACCTGAGTACCCTGAAAATGTGCGTAACTCCAGGTCTGTCCGCCATCCAGGGATGTGTAGGCTCCGTTGAGAGTGCCTGCCAGCATCCTGCCGGACTGATAGAACTGGTGATTGGTCGGCTGCAGTTCATAGACCATCCAGTTTCCGAGTCCGTTGACCATATGCTCCCAGGTCGTGCCTCCGTCCACGCTGCGATACAGACCGCTACCTTCGGTGCCTCCCCAGATCTCTGTTGTGTCAGCATAGTAGGCAAGGCCGTGCACCAAAGCAAGATTCAGACCGGTGTGGGATGCCGCGGCAGCCTGGTCATAGCCTGAAACGCGAAAGATTCCGCCCCAGTGTCCAAACAGAGCTCCAAGGTTAGTGCTGGTTGCTGTCTGCCACGTTGATTGAGGGACGGGTGTAGTCTGGGGCTGCCAGGTCAGTCCCTGATCGTTGCTCCTGAAAATTCCTCCGTCGTTGGCTGTGGCAAAGTAGGCGTCGTTAAAACCTGTCACGCTGCGGAACACACCTCCCTGCACGTTTGCCCAGTTAGCGCCGCCATCTGCGGTGCGATAAATTCCACTGGCATGGGCGATCAACGCGAATTGGCTGCTGGTGGGGGAGATATACATGCCCCATCCGTCACCGGCGGGGCCGAAGGGAGTCCAGGTTTGTCCGTTGTCCACGCTGGATAGAACAGAAGCAGTGGAAGAGCCCATCACAACGTACATTTTACCCGGTTCAGCGTTGGACCAGGTGAATTGGCGCATGAAACCTGAATTCACGCCCACTTGAGCGAAATTGTTGCCTCCATCTGTGGATACGACGATGCCTGTATTTCCGGATTTTCCCATGACGATTGTGCTTCCGTTGGCAGGATTGACTCCCAATCCCAGAATGTAGGTTGAGGATTGTCCCGCGGCATTCCACGTGAGACCGTAGTCTTCGCTTTTGTAAAGTCCGTTGCGTGCACCGGCATAGAACACGCCAGGCTGCGCCAGCGAAGCCGCGACAGCATTGTAGGCCTTGCGCGGCAAGGTCGTGGGTTGCCAAAACTCACCGCCGTCGATACTATAATACACGCCGCCTTCGACCGCGGTCAAGCTTGATCCGCAAGCGGCAAAAACCCGTGAATTGTTCACTGGATCGACGGTTAAGCAACGAACGTTTCCGCCCCAAGGACCCGACCCGCTCCACGAGTTGACGTCTTTTTGCGCGTTTTCGTCCGATGGGAGGTCTGCGTCCGGGTTTTCGCCTGCCAACACCAGTCCCGGGAGAAACTCACCCGTATCTGAGCTGTAGCTTGCGCCTGCCAAAACAGATGTGAGGGCAACTAAACAAACCATAATCATGAGGTTTCTCTGAAACATGTGTTCTTCTCCTTTATATCTGAAGTCATCACCAATCGTTCGCTCGGCAGCTTATGTTGCAGGGCAGATTTGTCAACCTTTTATTGCGGATCGGCGCAAAAGCTTCACGATACCGTCCAATCTGGCAAGTACTCTTAGGCATCAAAGAACAAATCGCCTTTTATCAATCATCCATCCGATGTATGGCGAGAATTCCGGACTTTGTTATCAGAAATCAGTGTGGAGGAAGAAAAGCACCTCGCGATATTTCTTTATAACCACAAGCTCCGGTAGTTCATTTGCATGGGAGCGGCGCGCGTAACAACGCTCATTATTCTCTCCCATGATAAGTAGCTGCAAGGAGTAAAAAAATAGCTGAGTTTTCACTTGACAGAATTCATAACTTCCTATTTGAATGCTAATCGCAACTTTGAGTGCAATTTGCCCAAAGTCGGCTATGAGCACGTAATTCATAGTGTTATAATAAATTGCTGTTGTCAGTTTGAAGGGAGGTTTCGATGTTTTCGAAAATTCGGAAACGCAACGGAAACATTGTCAGTTTTGATAAACAAAAGATAGTCAGCGCGATACGCAAGGCTGGAGAAGCCACGGACGAGTTTGGGCAGGAAATTGCCGAGGTTCTGACTCTGCGCGTGGTTAATCTGGCTATGCAGATCATCACTTCCGAGATTCCTGAAGTTGAGCGCATCCAGGACATTGTGGAAGAAGTGCTGTTGGCCTCCCCATACAAAAAATCCGCCAAAGCTTACATCATCTATCGGGATCAGCACGCCCGCATCAGAGAGATGTTTTCCACCGGCGGAGTGCAGTTGATCGACCAGTATCTGGAGAAGCTTGACTGGCAGGTCAATGAAAATTCCAACATGGCATATTCGTTGCAGGGGCTGAACAATTACATCGCTTCCGAGGTCAGCAAGACATACTGGCTGAACAAGATATATCCGCCTGAGATTCGCCGTGCCCATGTTGAGGGTGATATCCACATCCACGACCTGGGGCAGCTTTCCGTCTAGTGCGTGGGCTGGGACCTGATGGATTTGCTTATGACCGGGTTCTGCGGGGCAGAGGGCAAGGTCGAAAGCGCTCCCGCCAAACATTTTCGCAGCGCTTTGGGGCAGATAGTGAATTTTTTCTACACGCTGCAGGGAGAAGCCGCAGGCGCTCAGGCGTTCTCCAATTTCGATACCCTGCTCGCGCCTTTTATCCGTTACGACGGACTTGGCTATGAAGACGTGAAGCAGGCCCTGCAGGAGTTCGTGTTCAATATCAACGTTCCCACGCGCGTGGGATTTCAGACGCCCTTCACAAACATCACTCTCGATCTCAATCCTCCGGACATCTACAAAGACCAGCCGGCGATAATCGGCGGAGAAGCGCAGAACAAAACCTACGCGGATTTTCAGGCCGAGATGGACATCCTGAACAAGGCGTTCCTCGAAGTGATGATCGAGGGTGACGCCAAAGGCCGGGTGTTCACGTTTCCCATCCCTACCTACAACATCACCAAAGACTTTGACTGGGAAGACCCCAAACTCAGCTATCTCTGGGAAGCTACCGCCAAATACGGAATTCCGTATTTTTCCAATTTCGTAAACTCCGAACTCGACCCCAACGACGCGCGTTCAATGTGCTGCCGACTGCGATTGGACACGCGCAAACTGGAAGCCAGGGGCGGCGGTTTGTTCGGCGCGAATCCACTGACCGGCTCCATCGGCGTGGTAACGCTCAATTTGCCGCGGATCGGCTATCGCGCGCACACCGAGGAGGAGTTCTTCGCCCATCTGGAAGACGCACTGGTAACGGCGAAAAACAGCCTCGAGATCAAGCGTAAAATCCTGGAAAGGTACACGGAAAACGGATTGTATCCATACACCCGCTTCTACCTGTCCAAGATCCACGAGCGCTTCATGCAATATTGGAAGAACCACTTTTCCACCATCGGCATTATCGGCATGAACGAAGCCTGCCTGAATTTCCTGGGCAAAAACGTTGGCCATGACGAAGGGCGCAGGTTTGCCCTCAAGGTGATGGACTATCTGCGCGGCAGGTTGGTGGAGATTCAGGAAGAAACAGAGTGCAACTACAATCTGGAAGCCACGCCCGCGGAAGGGACCAGCTACAGGCTGGCGATCCTGGACAAGAAATTCTTCCCGGAGATCATCAGTGCCAACTGCATGACCGACACACCTTTCTACACGAACAGCACCCAACTGCCGGTGAACTATTCTGACGATATCTTCGAAGTTCTGGACCTGCAGGACGAACTGCAGACCAAATACACAGGCGGAACCGTGCTCCATATCTTTGGCGGCGAACGCGTCGAACACGGCGAAAGCATCCGCAAGCTGGTGCGCACGATCTGCGACAGCTATCACCTTCCGTATTTCACTTTTTCGCCAACCTTCAGCATCTGCCCCCAGCACGGCTATCTGGACGGAGAGCAACCCAATTGCCCCTTCTGCCACAAGAAAACGGAGGTATTTTCCCGCATCGTGGGATATCTGCGTCCTGTTTCGCAATGGAACGAAGGCAAAAAAGCCGAGTTCAAGCTCCGCACCACCTTTGACCCGATCAAGAGCAGCCAGGCAAAAGTCCACACCGCTCCTCCGTCCACCCAACACCACGTGCTGTAGCGAATACTGATGAAGATCGGAGGCTTTCAGAAATTCTCTCTGCTTGACTATCCAGGCCAGCTGGCGGCGATCATATTCACCCAGGGCTGCAATTTCCGCTGTCCCTACTGCCACAATCCTGATTTGGTTGATCCGGCAAGGTTTGGTATGCCATGGCAGACGAGCAGGGTGCTGGATTTTCTCAAACGCCGCAGGGGAAAGCTCGGCGCGGTGGTTATCACTGGCGGGGAACCAACCTATCAGCCAAACCTGATCAAGTTTGTCAAGCACCTGAAGCGTATGGGTTATCTGATCAAGCTGGATACCAACGGCTCCCGCCCGGATGTGATCAAAGCCCTTGCGGAAAAAGACCTGGTTGACTATTGGGCGATGGACGTCAAAGCTCCGCCTGCCCTGTATCAAGTCATCACCAAGTCCGACGTTCCCTTTGGCAACATCTTGGCGAGCATGGACTTGCTGAGGGATAGCGGACGGGAGTATGAATTCCGCACCACCTTCTTCGAAAACCTATTCCATTGGGAGGACATCGAAGCGATCCGGGAACTTCTATGTCCCGGCGACAAGTTTTATCTGCAGGAATGCCGTTATGACAACACTCTGGAAGATGTCCGCCGCACTGCTCCCGCAAACGGCGAAGATGCGATCTACCCCCACCTGAGGGACGATCCCGCCTGCCAGAGCCTGATCCGCTGGGGCGGAGAACATCAGGTCGCGATCCATATCAGATCCCTTTAAAGACATGGCTGCAAAAGACTTTGAAGCATGGCTGCCCCTGGTTGCCAAACCTTCGCGCTATATCGACCACGAGATCAACGCTGTCCGCAAGCCCTGGCAGCGTGTGAACTTCTGCTTCATTTATCCGGATGTATACGAAGTCGGCATTTCGCATCTGGGCATCAAGATCCTCTATTCCGTCCTCAACCGCCTGGAAGGAGTCATGGCGGACCGTTGCTACCTGCCCTGGCTGGATATGGCTGATATCATGCGCCGCGAAGGGATTCCCTTGTTTGGATTGGAAAGCAGGCGCCCGCTGAATGAATTCTCGCTGCTTGGCTTCACGCTGCAGAGCGAACTGACCTATTCCAACATCCTGGAAACGCTTGACCTGGCGGGCATCCCCATGTTGGCTGCAGAGCGGAGCGAAGCAGATCCCATCCTGCTGGCGGGAGGTCCTTGCGCGACGAATCCTCTTCCTCTGGAAAGGTTTTTCGACGCGTTCTTTTTAGGCGAAGCCGAGGAAGCCATTCAGGAAATCGCCCGCGTCTTTCTTGAGCATGCAGGCAGAAACGAGCGTCTTGAAGCGCTGGCTTGTATCTCAGGTTGCTATGTGCCTTCACTCCATAAAAATTCAGCCGCCCTCGGTTGGCGGGTCAAAGCCCGAAAATTCGCCGGCTACGCGGAAAGCGACCTGATCCATAGTCCCCAACTCCTGTCATGGCAACTGGCGACCCACAACCGCTGCGTCTCGGAGATCATGCGCGGTTGCTCCCGCGGCTGCCGTTTTTGCCATGCGGGATACTTCTACCGGCCGGTGCGCGAGCGTCCCGCTGAAACGATACGCGCGGACTTATTGCGCGAAATAGCCGGCAGTGGTTGGGACGAAGCGGGCTTGCTATCGCTCTCAAGCAGCGACTACAGCCGCATCAAGGAGCTTCTCGGCAGTCTGCTGGAAGCGGTGGATACTGCCCGCACGCATGTTTCTTTGCCATCCTTGAGAGTGGACACCCTTGATGACGATACCGTTGAATTGATGAGGCTTCTGGGCAGAGAGGGATTGACCATCGCACCGGAAGCGGGGTCCGAACGCCTGCGCCGCGTGATCAACAAGAACCTTTCGGAAGAGCAAATCCTGGATGGCGTGCGGGTTGCGCTCAAACTCGGTTGGCAGAAAGTCAAGCTCTACTTCATGATCGGCCTGCCCTGGGAAACCGAGGAAGACATCGACGGCATCATCGACCTCATTGGCAAGATCATTGACTTGGGCGGCAAGCGACTGCAGATCAACGTTACCCTTTCTCCTTTTGTGCCAAAGGTCTTCACACCCTTCCAGTGGGCGCCGGTGCTTGCGCCTGAACTTCTTTTGCAGCGATGTTTGCAGGTCAAGCAAGCTTTCTTTCGCCAGCGCCAGGTCAAGGTCAAATACCATACGATTGAGAATTCGCTGCTGGAAGCGGCTTTCTCCCGGGGCGACGAAAGCATGGGCGAGGTGCTGCTCGCAGCCTGGCGTGCCGGAGCTCGGTTTGACGGATGGCACGAATGCTTCGATTACTCACTCTGGCAGAAGGCGTATGAAAGCTGCGGAGTCGATCCCCAGGCCTTTTACCGTGGCAGGGCGGCCGAAGAACGCCTTCCCTGGGATTTCATCGACACCGGCATCGAAAAGGGCTTTCTCCTGGGGGAATGGAGCAAAGCGCAAAACGAGGTCTCCACGCCTGACTGCAGGGACATTTGCGGCAACTGCGGCGTTTGCGGTTCCGAAGTTCAGACTGTCTCCGCCCCACAAACCGCGCTGGTTCCTCTCAAACCTCATGTACGGCAATGTGCTTCCACACAGTCCGCGCAGATTGACCAGATTCGATACCGGATTCACTACACCAAGACCGGCGTGCTGCGATTCATATCCCATCTGGACTGGATGCGCATGCTATTCCGAGTTCTCAGCAAAGCCGATTTCGACCTGGTTCTGACTCAGGGTTTTTCCCCCCATCCCAAAGCCAGCCTCTGTCCGCCCCTGCCTCTCGGTGTGGAAAGCGTTTGCGAATATGTGGACATCTCGCTGCGCCAGGTTCTGTCCTCCGCTGATATCTCCGCGGCGCTGAGCCAGTCCTCCCTTCCGGAGTTCAAAGTTCTCTCGGCTGAGCGGGTCATCGGAAAACCAATTCCCCCGCAGAGTGAAGCGATCAGGATCAGCTTGCCCGCCGATGCAATCGGATCCGTGCGGGATGCTCTCGATACCTTTTTCCGGGTTCCCAGCCTGATGTTCACCAAGGCTACCGAAACGCGCAGCAAGACTTACGATCTGAGGCAGATTGTACAATCCGCGAGCTGGGATGGGGACGACCTGATTTTGGATAAAAGCTTGGCCAGCCCCTCACTGTATGATGTATTGGGAGCGCTGTTCGCCGCAGACAGACAAAATCTTTATCAGTATCGGATTACCCGCGTCGGCTGGTTGTAGGTTCAGCTTCCGGTCCGAAAAAAAATACTTGACTGCGAACCGGGCACAGGTAAAAATTGACGCAATTCCAGCATGGAGGTTAAACCATGAACAGAGCAGTTCTGACGATAATCCTCGCCTGCCTGTCGCTTTACAGCTTTGCCCAGTGGAGCGCGGACGCCAACAATCCAACCCTGATCTCCGGCATCGCCGGCGAGCAGGTCATCCCCAAAGTAGCGGTCACCAACTCAGGCTATACCTATATCTGCAGGTTCGACAACAGCAGCGGCGGATATTACGTCTACCTGAACCTCCTGTCGCCAGACGGTTCTCAGGTCTGGGCTATGCCAAACGGCCTGCTGGTGAGCGACAATCCTTCCATGAGCTGGCTCACGGATTATGACATGACCGTGGATAATGACGGAAACGCGGTGATCGTGTTTCAGGACATCCGCAACGCCGGAGCCAACAACGTCTATGCCTACAAGATCAGTCCCGAAGGCACTTTTCTTTGGGGTGAGGACGGGATCGCCCTTTCCGCGGATACCAATCCGGATATCAGCAACATGTCCCCAACCGTGTTCAATGCCTCGGACAACAGCACCTACGTCGCCTGGCAAAAAATGAGCACTGCAACGGAAGTCATGGTCCAGAGGCTGTCCGCGGACGGAACCCTGACTTGGGGTCCGACCGGGCTGACAATCGGCGTCACCGGAGCTTCCTGCACCTGGCCGCAGATTATTCAAGGCGAGGGCGGAAACGTCCTCATTAAATACTATCAGGATTCCGGACCTTTTTGGGCTCCCAACCGCCATATCTATGTTTCCAGATACACCCCCATCATGGCGCATGTCTGGACCGCCCTCATCACCAATGCCGGCGGCATCACCGCCTGGCAGCAGATCATCCCTTTCGAGCCGGACGGCACCGGAGGCGCGGTTCTGGCATGGTATGAGGACCGGGAAGTCGACATGGACAACGACATCTATTGCCAGCGCGTCAATACTTCCGGCAGCGTCACCATGCCCCAGAATGGAACGCTTGTCTCCTCAGACCCCGTCAATCAGCAATATTACCCCTATCTGGCCATTGATCCCGCAAATGAACAAGTTTTTGTCTTTTTCCGCTGCACAGACGCCAACCAGAATCTCTCCGGCCTGGGAAGGCAGATGCTGGACTACAGCGGCAACCGGCTTTGGGGTGAGACCGCGCCCATGGAGATTCCCATCACCTCGATCTACGTCAATACTGTGGGGGCATATTACACTCCCAATGGAGCAGTCTGCCTCTACGAATACGACTCAGACAACCTTTACGCCGGTTGCTGGCGGGCCTCGGGAGTTTCCGGCTGGCCTGCGGGGCCGACCCTCGTCGCCGCTACAGATGACACCAAATACCACTTCGATCTGGACACCCATCCCGACAATTGGGCGGTTCTGGCTTGGGAACAGGGCATGTCTGCCATGGACATCTACGCCATGCGCATCAACTCCACCGGCTCGATCGGCCCGGAATATCTGCCCCCGAGGGAGCTGGGCGGATACCTGCTCCCGCCCGACACTGCAGTTCTCTACTGGGAGCATCCATCCCTATATGTGTTGCCGGAAAACTACCGGGTCTTCATGGACGGCGAACTGGCGCAAACGGTGCCCGGCAACCAGGCTGGCCACCAGATTCCCAACCTCAGCCCCGGCGAACACCAGTTCTACGTTATCGCCGCCTATCCCGGCGAACACTATTCGCCTCCCTCCCAAACCATCACCATCAGCGTTGTCTCCGCGGACGACCCTGTGCAGGTTCCCGTCCTCTCAGCGCTCCGGATCAGTCCCAATCCCTGCTCCGCCAACCTCAACCTGAGCTTCTCCGCCGGCAAAGCCGGAACCCCCTACCGGATTTCGGTTTACAATCTGCGCGGTCAAGTTCTCTGGACAGGCGAGGGAATCACCCAGTCCGGGATTAACGGCCTTGATCTGCGCGACGCCCTGCCCGCAATGGGGGAGAGCGGGGTCTATCTGCTCCGCGTGGAAACCCCCGAAGCCAAACTCGCGACGCGTTTCCTCCGCCTCAAATAATCTTGATCATTCAGCATAGGGAGCCCGATATAGGCTCCCTTTTCGCTTTAATTGGCATAGACATCCTATAACTGCGACAGGAAGTCCTCCACCCAGCGGATCTCGCCTTCCGCCATGAATATCCATCGGCGGACTATGCTCACGTGCTGCTTGGTGCATTCCATCCCGAGCATGAATTCCTCCAATTCCCTGAACTCGCCGATCGCCTTCACCAAACCGGCGCGGTAGCCGGATAGCATTTCTCTTTGCTGTTTCACGCTCAAATCCCCCATGAAGTAAAAGGCGACGTCCGCCTGCCAGCGCAGGTGCTCCGGTTCTTTGAGCAGTTCTGCGAGTTTGTCCCGGAATGCCTCTTTGCCTTCCGGCGTTAGCTGATAGACCTTGCGCGCCCTGTTTCCATCGCTGATCTCGGTGCTGGATTCCACCAGGTTCATGACTTCCAGCTTGGTCAGCGCTTTGTAGATGGTGGACATCGAAAGCTCGGTCCAAAACCTCATGTCGCGGAATTGGACGTCTTTTTCGATCTGGTAGGGATGCTTTGCTCCCTCGGTTAAAAGTCCCAGCAGCGCGGCTTCGGCAGCGGTTACGCTCATGTTTTTCTCCTTCTCTAACTTTGATTAACATTAGATTGGGAACATATTATTTGAATACCATATTCATGTCAAGATATATTGTTTCGAAGTGCTATAAATCCCCTGCCTTCAGTCCCCACAATTAGAGAGCGTCAAACACCAGTTCCTCATCCCCTCCTGACACAAACAACAACCGCGAGCCGGGCATCACCCGACCCAACAGCCTGAAAAGGCGGTATGGCTGGGGGATGCTAGCCTGGGATACGCCATAATGATCAGGGGCGAAGCAGGGGAGACTCCGGGCCAGCCCAGCCCGTAAAGCGCAGTGAAGCATGAGCGGATGAGATTTAAGCGCGGGCAGTGGCAACTGCAGGTGCTGTTTGTAATTGCATTAAGAAGATAATGCAGTATATTCTAGATATTTGATACTTCAGGAGACTACCATGGAAAAAAATACAGTAACCCTTTATGCGATTATGGCGGCGATGCTGCTGATAATAACCGGGCTGGGGGCCCAAACCCCCTGGCAGCAGACCTCGGCTGCGAACGTCACACTGGAATACAGGGTGACGGACGACTCCCAAAGCCTTGAAGTCAAAGTTACGGCAAACACCACGGGCTGGGTTTCCGCGGGTTTCAATCCCACCACCGTGATGAGAAACGCCAATATCATCATCGGCTACGTGAGCGGAACCACCGCCTCCATCCGGGACGACTATGGCGTTTCCAACACCTCGCATGCTTCAGACGTAGGTTTAGGAGGCACGAGCGACGTGACGCTGATCGGGGGCACGGAAAGCGGCGGCAGCACCATGCTCCACTTCAGCATTCCCCTGAACTCAGGCGACCAATATGACCGCGAACTGCAGATCGGGCAAAGTTATCCGGTGATTCTGGCGCGCGGCGCGAACAACGCGGACAACTACAGCGGCATGCATGCGGACGCGGGAATTTCCACGATCACCCTGCAAGCGCCTGTTTCGAGCGACGATGACCTGGTCCCGGCAGGATCGAGCCGGATTCTGGGCAGCTATCCCAATCCCTTCAACCCGCAGGCCACCATCCGCTACAGCCTGGCGCAAAAAGGCGGCGCCGTGCTGAGCATCTACAACCCGCGCGGGCAGATCGTACACGAAGCGGAATTGCCCTCAGAAGCCGGGGAACAGAGCTATGTCTGGCAGGCAGCGGGCTTGCCTAGCGGAATTTATACGGCACGCCTGAGAGCGGGGGACGGGCTTTCCTGGTTGAGGTTGAATCTGGTCAAATAGCGCCTGCTGACACTGCTAAACTGAGTTCTGTTCCGCAGTCGGGTTAGAACAGGCTGAGCCGGCGCTTGATGTTGAAGCCCAGTTGAAGCTTGCCTTTGGAATCCGTGCCCAAAGAGTTTTGGGTGGGGTCGAAAGCCGCGGCGTTGCTCACAGAGAGGACGAAAGTGTGGCCCCAGGTGTCCATTTTCAGCCCGGCGGAAAAAGCGCTGTGGTCTCCCACTTGGTAAAGGTTGTCCGAATTGTTCGCGTCTTCCAACAAGGGATAGTATTCGCCGATCAGGCTAAGGTCTTCAGTGAGCAGCAGATGCACTCCGACCCCAGCGGCGATTCTCTCGTAGTATGTGTTGTATCCTGCATTCAGGGTAACGGCGAGGCGGTCGAAAAAGGCGTCGCTTTGGGCGGAGAGGAGGACCCCGATATCCGTTTCCCGGTCAAAAATCCCCAGCGGTTTGAAGCTGGCATAGGTGACGTCAATCTGCGCGTTGAGGGGAAAGTCCCGCGGGGTGAATTGCCAGGCGGCCCCGACCTGATATTGCTTGAGCGCGCTTATGTAGGCCAGCTTGAGTTCTGTTCCCTTCACCAGATGCTGGCGGAAACCAGCCTGGACGTTTGCGCCCCAACTCGTGCCGAAGAAGGTATCCAGGGGTTCGTGGTTGACCACCCCGTAGAAGCGGTGGGCAAAGCCGACTTCGCTTTTGAAGTTTTCCAGATCGGACGGCGTGGTCAGGCTGACAGCGCTGAATGTCTCGGCGGATAAGCAAAGCGCGGCGAGCAGAAAGAATGCCAGTGCAAGCGTTCGTTTGTTCATGGTCTTCTCCTTTGTTGGCGGTTTTGGCGTTAGCAAGCATAGTTTGTGCGGTGGTTGACACCTGTGCATGCTGGATCAGTCGTGGCAAGGAGGTCAAGTTATTTTTGCGCGGATGTTTAACCCTGATATCCGGCACGGGGATGGGATGGTCAATCCAGTATGATGAATTTCCGGGTGCTGGTGCCTTCCCGAACGCGCAGCCGGGCGAAGTAAATTCCAGCGGGAAGTAGAGTTCCGCCTTCGCCGGCCAGGTCCCATAATATGCTGTTTCCTCCGTTCAAGGGAAGGCTTGAGATTTTTTGCCCCCGCAGGTTATAAACATCGAGAGCGCCGGATTGCTTGCCAGGGATGGAGAACGTGACCGCTTCGCCTCTCCGTGCGGGATTTGGGTGAATTTCCAAGGCTGGCTGGTCAGGCGGAAGTTCAGCATCCGTGACCCCTGATGCCACATCCACGGAAAAGGAATAGATTCGGCGGGCGCTGACCAGGCGCAGAGTGTTTTCATACGCGTAGCAACGGAAGCTTTGAGCAGTGGTGTAAGCTGGGAAATTGAACTCGTGTACGGCGGGAAAATCTGGAGTCCAAAGGGCAAGGACGGCAAGTTGTTCGGGCAGAACGAACGACAAGGTCACGATGTCCTCGCCGAAATTGGTAATCCCGGGACCGTGGCTGCCAAAGTAAAAAGAGTGGGTTATATCGGGATAGATCTCGATCGGACTGCGATTGCAGAGGAGCCACACGTCAGCGTAATCGTAAGGGTGATCGACGATCAGGCGCAGAACGCGATGGTTGCTGAAAGGATAAGCGCTCATCATGTACTGTTCGATGCCGAAGCCAAAGTAGTGATAGTGGATTTCCTGGGGCAGGAGGTTACATTCCAACTGCCCGCTTATCTCCTCAATCATCCCGGGAGCGGGTTGATACCATCTGCCGTGCACGAGCGGAGGCCTGCCATAACCGGATTTGCCCATAAAGTTCGAGTTGAGAACTTCATCCCGCATGGTTTGGGCGAAGAGCAGGCTGCCATCCGCGCCAAACACATACCAATCCTCCTCGTCCAGCGGATCCATCGATGTGCAGTCCCGCACAAACATGAACTTATCATCCGGAAGCAGGGCCAGAACCTTGTTTTGACCGATAGCGCACTGATACTCCGCTCCCTGCAGGAGGGTCTGAGAGGTCTGCTGGACATAGTTGTAATAGATGAGGCTGTCCTGGAGGGCGATGGCGACTGCGTCCTGAGCGACCAGTTCAAGGCATCTGCCGTAATCGAAGTATGGCCCCAGCGAGATGTTGTCGCAGAGATAAGCGCTGTAGCTGGACCCCTCCACCACGATCACCGCGAAACCCTGGGCGAGGATATGGATCAAATAGAAGCGGCCGTACTCTGTGCGCGTGATTCTGCGGTACTGGTTTTCCCAGGTAAGGCCGGTCACTTCGCCCATCACCGAGACGGGGGTGAGTTCGTTGTTCTGGGCTAGATAGCGGAATTCCTTGAAGAAGATGGAACTGGTGTGGTAATTGAGGTCATAGAACTGGAGATCGCCGTTGGGCTGGGGGATAACATATTGGTAATCGATGTTGTTGGGGATGGTCAGAGAGTCCGCAAGAGTGACCTCCAACTGCTCCCCGAAACACAACAACGGCAACAGGAGCAACCCGCAAAGTGACAATGCTGCGAGACCTGCTTTCATATCGAAAGCCATGATCAGGCCATGTGCCTTATCCACCAATCCTCCATTTATCGTATTTTCCAACCCTATCAACGTAACTTGTGGCTGGGATTATGTCAAGCCCAAAAATGAATTTGTAGATTGGATGCAAAGAATAGGTGATACAGAATACACGTGATAGCAATATGAAGAAAGTATGATAAAAGCTGTAAGGCGGCGAGAAGGTACATAAGGGAAGCGTAATAAACCCTACCCGAAGTACCAGTTGTTATTTTTTAGCACTCTCACTTTTAGATTGACAATAATGCGCTTTCAATTACTTTGTCACTAGATTAGCAGTTTTAAACGCAGAGTGCTAAAATACAAAACGCAAGGCGGAAAGGAATGAAGAAGAACCAAATCCGGCTGAACAAGACGCTGGCGGCTCTTGTCGATGAGTATATCCTCAGCAACGAACCGGTGTCATCGCGCATCCTCAACGAGAAGTATCTCCGCGGGGTGAGTTCCGCCACTTTGCGCCTGGACTTGATGAAGTTGGAGGAACTGAACCTGATCCGCCAGCCTCACACATCAGCGGGGCGGACGCCAACCATTCAGGGTTATCGCACCTATCTGCAAATGATTGACGAGGAGCACGGGAACGTTGCCTTCCAGGGCATGGACGTGCTGCGCAACCTCTTGATCCAAAACTATAAGGATACCCCGCTGGCGCTGCATTACATAATGCAGCTGCTCGCCAAAGAGACGGACCAGCTCAGCTTTGTGGCGGAGCCGGAAGTTTCCAGCGGATATCTGGAAAAACTGGACGTGTTTCCCATCGGGGCGCGCAAATACATCTTCGTGATGAGCCTGGACTCCGGGCTGGATAAAACCGTGGTCATGAAACTTGACTACGACTTCACCGATGGCCAGCTCAAGAAACTGGTGCGCTACCTGAACGATGAACTGGCAGGCCTGCGGATCTATGACATCGCCAACCGCGTGCTGGTCGAGATGCGGGAAAACATGTATCGCGACAACGCGCTGGTGAGCATGTTCCTGAAGGAATTGCACAAAGCCTTTGTGGATATCAGCGATTTCTTTATCCACTATGACGGCAGCATCAGCTTCCTGGAGCAGCCGGAGTTTGACTCCAAGGCAAACATCCTGAGCTTCATGAACCTGATCCAACGGCAGGACTATCTGCTCAACCTGATGCGCAACAACGATCCCGGCAGCGGGGTGCGGATCCTGATGGGAGAGGAGTTTTGCCTGCAGGAGTGTTCGGAGTTTTGCCTCATCTACGGCAAATACGAGGTGTTCGGGATTCCCGGCTATCTGGGCGTGGTGGCTCCCATCCGCACGGATTACCGTAAGTTGGTTCCCCTCATCCGGGATGTGACGGCGACGATCACGGACACGACCCGCAAGGGCATGATCGTACCCCAATAGGAGACCATCAATGAAGAAGAAAGCGGAGAAAATGACCAAGGAAATGGAAGAACAGGCTTTCGCGGAAGAAAGCGGAGAGGCCGAAACCACCGCGGCGGAACCGGAGGAGAGGATCTTGGAACTGGAAAAAGAAGTTGCCGAATGGAAGGACAAGTATCTGCGCAGCATGGCGGAGTTCGAAAACTTCCGGCGGCGCAGCAACCAGGAAAAAGCTGATTGGATCAAGCTTGCGACCCAGGATCTGGCGCTGAGGATCTGTGATGTGGCGGACAACTTTGACCGCGCCCTGGCGCAGATTGGCGGCGAAGCCAAAGAAGACGCTTTCGTGAAAGGCGTGTTTATGATCGAGCAGCAACTGCGCTCAGTCTTGGAAAAAGAGGGCGTGCGCAGGATCGAAGCGCTGGGCGAGGAGTTTGATCCCGCCTTGCATGAAGCCCTGGCGCACATTCCCAGCGAGTATGAGGAGAACGTGGTCGCCGCCGTGATCCAGAACGGCTATACCATGCACGATAAAGTTTTGCGCCCTGTGCGCGTCGCTGTGTCCTCCGGCAGGATCGGAGAAGCGGCGGAAGAGCCAGATCCCTCTGGAGAACATGGATCCGGCGCTGGACAGGGCGAAACCATAGAAATTGAAATACAATAATGAGTACCATGGAGGAAAAATGGGAAAGATAATCGGAATAGATCTGGGAACCACCAACTCATGCGTGTCCGTCGTTGAAGGCGGCAAGCCGGTGGTCATCGCCAACGCGGAAGGCGGGCGCACAACCCCCTCCGTCGTGGGCTTCACCAAGGACGGGCAGCGTCTCGTGGGTCAGCTTGCCAAGCGTCAGGCTGTCACAAATCCAACCAACACAGTGTTTTCGATCAAGCGCTTCATGGGACGCGCCTACAACGAAGTCGGACAGGAAATCAAGACTGTACCCTTCAAAGTAATCTCCGGCCTCAAAGGCCAGGCTGCGGTGCATATCGACGTGGAGAACAAGGATTTCACCCCGCAGGAGATCTCCGCGATGGTGCTTAACAAGATGAAGGAAACAGCGGAGTCATATCTGGGGCAGAAGGTCACGGAAGCCGTGATCACAGTTCCCGCCTACTTCAATGACGATCAACGCCAGGCAACCAAGGACGCGGGCAAGATCGCCGGCCTGGAAGTAAAGCGCATCATCAACGAGCCGACGGCAGCCGCACTGGCTTACGGCATGGAAAACAAGAAAGAGCAAAAAGTCGCGGTCTATGACCTCGGCGGCGGTACCTTCGACATCTCCATCCTGGATATCTCGCAGGGCGTGGTGGAAGTGCTTTCCACCAACGGGGACACCCATCTGGGCGGTGACGACTTTGACAAGCGCGTGATCGACTGGATTCTAGACCAGTTCAAAAAGCAGGAAGGGATCGACCTGTCCCGCGACCCGATGGCGGTGCAGCGCCTGCGCGAAGCGGCGGAAAAAGCCAAGATCGAGCTTTCCGAGATGCAGGTGACCAACATCAACCTGCCTTTCATCACCGCCGACGCGACAGGCCCTAAGCACCTGAACCTCGACCTCAGCCTGGCTGAATTCAACCGCCTGACTGCTGATCTGGTGGAGCGTACCCTCGGCCCTTGCAAACGCGCTCTTGATGACGCCAAACTCAACGCCTCCGAGATCCAGGAAGTCCTGCTCGTGGGCGGAAGCACACGCATCCCCGCCGTGCAGGAAGCAGTGGAGAAGTTCTTCGGCAAAAAGCCGAACCGCAGCCTCAATCCCGACGAAGTGGTCGCCATCGGCGCTTCCATCCAGGGCGCGATCCTTTCCGGCGACGACAAGGTCAGCGAGGTTCTGCTGCTCGACGTCACGCCCCTGACCCTCGGCATCGAGACCCTCGGCGGAGTGATGACTGCCCTGATCCAGCGCAATACGACAATCCCCACCAAGAAGAGCCAGATCTTCTCGACCGCCGCGGACAACCAGACAGCCGTGACGATCAGCGTCCTGCAGGGCGAACGCCCCATGGCGCAAGATAACAAATCACTCGGCAGGTTCGACCTGGTCGGCATTCCATCCGCGCCCCGCGGAATCCCGCAGATCGAAGTGACCTTCGACCTCGACGCCAACGGCCTGCTCCACGTCTCCGCCAAGGATAAAGGTACTGGCAAGGAGCAATCCATAGTGATCGACCGCGCCGGCAACATCAGCAAGGATGATATCGAGCGCATGATCAGATCGGAAGAGCACACGTCTGAACTCCAGTCACCGCTCATTATC
>CAZKAA010000044.1:11867-20424 GCA_964550575.1 uncultured Candidatus Cloacimonadota bacterium | reverse complement strand
TTCGTGGGCGACGATGGATTCATACTGCTGGTTGCCGGTGAGGTAGGCGGCGCCGAAGGTGGTCATGGTCTGATGCTCCATTGCCGCGTAGGTGGTCATCGGCACGACCATGTGGCCGTATTTCTGGAAGGGATAGGGGCCGAAGGTGTCGCTGAAGAAAGAGATCATTTCGGGAACGTTGGCGAAGTCGGTTTGAGCGTTGGCAAGCTGTCCGGCGGCGACGAAGTTCTGGATGGGCAGGTTGCCGGCCTGTTGGGCAAACTCGACATAGGGTCCGGCGGCGAAGCCCATCACGTAGGTCGCCACATTGGAATTGCAGGTCCAGTGGTGGGTGCGGGTGCCGTCGCCATTGTCCGTAATGGCGTAGCGAACCCCGTTTGCCGCTGCCAGCCAGTCCTCGCGCACGGTGATATGCCAATCCACCCAGGCTTTTTTCCAGGGATGGTCGTAACTCGGCCACCAATAACGCCCCGCGTCCGGATTGGAAAGGGTGTAGATGAAATTCGGGGTGAAGATCAGGCCGATGTTGTAGGGTGCCGGGCTGCGGCTGGGAACTCCGGAATAGTGAACCGTGGTGGTGAAAGTGCCCACCGAAACGGATAATGGGATGTGGATAATTCCATCCTGATGCGTGAAAGCGCTCGGCTGGCCGTTCACAAGGACGTTGTTTACGACCAGGGAGTCGCCTTCCAGTTCGTAGTCGATGCCGCTGAGGTCCTGCTGGGCAAAGACATACGCCGTCACGCTGCCGTCGATGAAGTGGGTCTGGTCGTTGATCGCCAGATTTATCACGTATTTGGAGATCACAAAGCCGGTGAGCGAATCGGCGCGCTCGATCTCCCGCGTGCTGGGCTCCATGCTCCAAAAGGGCTGAGTTCCCCAGAGCAGTCCGCTTACGCCAGCCAGTGCCCCAAGCAGCAAAATTTTCCAAATCAATGTTTTAGTGTTCGTCATCATCACCTCAGTTTGTTCTCAAAAATATTGCAGCCGCGATCCGGTTATGCTTCGCCGTTCTTCAACAGCCTGTTGATCTGACTTGCCAAGTCTTTCACGTTGAAAGGTTTGGAAATATAGGAGAGGTTTTTGTCAATGATTCCCTGTCGGATCACCTCGTCCTCCGTGTAGCCGGACATGAAGAGGATCTTTTGCCCGGGCACGATCTGCCAGACCAACTCCGCCAGTTCGCGACCGCTCATTTTTGGCATATCAACGTCGCAGACGATCAGGTCTGGACGCAATCCGGCTTCGATCAAAGCCATGGCGGTGGAAGCGCTCGTCTCGCCGGAAACCTTGAAATCGAGGGTTTCCAGGGTGCGGATGACCATCTTGCCCAGGGCTTCCTCGTCCTCGACCACGAGGATGTGTTCGCCGTGGCCCTTGAGATCGTCGCCCAAAGATGCGCGGGTGTCCGTGGAAACGCTTTCGGCTGTTTTGGGCAACAGGATTCTGACTTCGGTGCCGATGCCGGGTTCGCTGTTCACAAGGATGAATCCTTTTGACTGCTTGACCGCCCCATAGACGGAAGGCATGCCCAATCCGACGCCGCCGCCGCTCTTTTTGGTGGTGAAGAAGGGTTCGAAAAGCCTGTCCAGAGTGTATTTGTCCATCCCGCTGCCGGTGTCCGTAACCTCCAGCACGATGTATTCACCGCTCTTGACGTAGGACGGGTAGCTGGAGTTTTTGGACACGCTTTCCAGGCAGTTGGTGCGCAGGGCGAGCCTGCCTCCGGAAGGCATGGCGTCGCGGGAATTGACCACCAGGTTGAGGATGATCATCTCCAGTTGGCCGGCGTCAGCTTTGACCAGGCAAGGTTCTGCGTCGAGCAGGAGATCAAACTCGATCTTGTTGCCCATCATGCGCGAAAGCATGTTGTAGAGGTCTCTGACCAGGATGTTGACATCCAGCACTTGCGGTTTGATCACCTGTTTGCTGCCGAGGGTCAGAAGCTGCTGGGTCAATTGCGCGGCGCGCATCCCGGCTTTGAGGATTTCCCGCGCGGTGGATTGGAGGTGGCTGTCCGGAGCCAGTTGCGCCGCAAGGTCTTCCCCGTAGCCCAGGATCACCGTGAGCAGGTTGTTGAAGTCGTGAGCGACCCCGCCTGCCAACTGGCCGACGGCGTCCATCTTCTGCACGGCGAGCAGTTGTTCCCTGAGCGCGGTGCGTTCCGTGATATCGTCCGCGATGTTGAGGTAGCATTTGATCCCGTCCAGTTCGATCAGGCTGAGCGAGAGGTTGACTGTCAAGATGCTTCCGTCCTTGTGGCGGACCTTGGTCTCCACGCCGGAAAGCTGGCCCTGGGTCAGCAGGGACTCCAATATTCGGGCGCGCATCTCCGGCTGCAGGTACAAGCCAAGTTTCAGGGCGGTGTGCCCCACCATCTCCTCAGTCTTGTAACCCAGCAAGTCCACCATCGCCTGATTGGCTTCGATGAGCCTGCCCGTTTCCAGATTCGTGATCGTGATCGCGAAGGGGCTGAACTGGAAGACTTTTGCGTATTTATCCTCGGATTTCTTAAGTTTGGCTTCCGCGGTTTTCCTGTCCGTGATGTCGATGCAGGAACCCTCGATCGCATAAGGCTTGCCGTCCTCGTCGCAGAGCATCCTCGCGGAAGCGAGAACCCAGAACCGGCTGCCGTCGCGCCGGGACGCTTCTCCTTCCTGGTTTTCGAAGGAACCGCCTTCTCGCAGCATCCTCAATATCAGTTCCCGGTCTTCGGGGCGGACATACATCTGGGCGCCGATGTCGAAGGTGCTATTGATCATGTCTTCCGGGGAGTCGTAGCCGAATATCTGTGCCATCGCGGGATTCACGCTCAGGTATTTGCCGTCCAGGGTCGTCTGGAATATGCCTTCAAACGCACGGTCGAAGAGCTCGCGGTATTTCCTTTCGCTCTCTTTGAGCGCTTCCTGCGCCCGATGCCATGCCGTGTTGTCCACGAATGTGCTTTCTATGTATTGGGGATTGCCCTCGCCGTCCTTGACCAGGATGGAGTTGCCCGTCACCCAGATGGTGCTGCCGTCGTGCTTTCTGCCCTCAAGTTGGTAGTTTTCCGCCCTGCCCCTGAGAAACAGCTCCTCGGCGATTATAAATGCCTCGGCGGGATCGGCGCAAAGCTCTTCCCAAACGTTTTCCACCCGGTATAGCAGTTCCGGGGTTTCCACTCCGTACATCTCCGCGACAGCTTTGTTTGCCAGGATGACCTTGCCTTCAACCGTATTTTGCAGGATGCCGACCACAGAGTTCTCGAACAGGGAGCGGTATTGCGCCTCGCTTCGGCTGAGGGCTTCCAGCGCGCGCTGCTTCTCTGTGACGTCAACGAAGGTGCTTTGCACCAATACGGGCTGCCCCAAATCATCTTTGATCAGAACTGCGTTCACCATGATCCAGAAAACTTCGCCATGTTTGGTTTTGACTTCAAACTCAAAGTTATCCAGCCTGCCATTGTTTAACAAGGCGGTCACAACCTGTTGCCGCTGTTCTTTATGAGCATACAAAGACTCTGATATATCTGTCTTCAGCGAGAGCATATCTTCCAAAGAATCAGCGCCATACATTTTGATCGCGGCCGGGTTGGCCATGATCAGCCTGCCGTCCATGGTGTTTTGAATAATGCCTACGATCGAATTTTCTATGATGTTCTTGTAGTTATCGTTGAGCAGATCTGTCCCCTGAACGCTGATTTCCAGCTCCTTGAGCTTCATCTGGAGAGCATCGTTCCGCCGCTCCAACTCCGCGATCCGCTGCTTCAGTTCGCTGACTTCTGCCTCATGGTCCATCAAATCCTCCCGGATTTTGCTCGACACCGCGCCGGGGTGCTTCGCATCCGATTGACGGCGTCGATTGCATATGCGCCGCGAACTTTAATTTTGTCAATCCTTTTCCCCAACCGCCCACAACACTTGCCCGGCTTGCGGATATGGCTCCGGATTATCTCTCGTAGAGAAACGGCGGCAGGGGATTTGCTTGACACCCGCTCCGCCCTCCGCCAAGAGTGCCCGAAACGTTATCAACGCTCCAGAGGTGACAAATGAAACGACCCGTGATCGGCCTCAGCATGAACTTCATGCAATTGGGCAAATACCACCAGTTCCACATCCGCGACAAATATATCGACGCCGTGCTCAACAACGGCATGCTCCCCCTCCTTGTGCCATGCCTCGAGGACAAAGACGCCCTGCGCCAGTATCTGGAGCAGGTCGGCGCGCTGGCAATAATCGGCGGGCTGGATTATCCGCCGGACCTCTATGGAGCAGCCCTCCATCCGGAAACCGAACTGGCGCACGGGCGAAGGGTCAAGGGCGACTATCTGCTGCTGGAAACCGCTCTGGAAATGAAGCTTCCCGTGCTGGGCATCTGCGCCGGCATGCAACTGCTCAACATCTTCTTCGGCGGCAAACTCATCCAGCACATCGGCAACCTGGATGCCCATTACGGGGAAAAATACCATCCGGTGAGGATACTTGGCGGGCGCTGGCTGCCGCTGATCTTCGGCAAAGAAGAGATCCTGGTCAATTCCAACCACCATCAGGGCGTCGATCCGGAGCATATCGGAACCGGGCTGCAGGTCGTCGCGCAGGCAGAGGACGGCATGGTCGAAGCGCTTGAACTGGAAGTTCCCCAGATGGTTTTGGGCATCCAATGGCATCCGGAGCGCATCGCCGATCCGGAGGTCAGCCGCCCTGTGTTTGCCTTCCTGCGGGAACTTGCCTCATCCCGCTCCTGACGGCAATGTCATTCCCACCAATGGTATGAAGCAGCCATACAGCCATTAATGGCTGCATCCCGGGACCATCCCTGCCGATTCCGTCCAGCAAGCATCAAGGGCGGATAGGGGCAGGCAGTTCCTGAAGGATTACCCGTAAACTAATCTATTTGCCTTCCTTCTTGGGCGGCATCATGGTGAGGGTCGCCTGCTGCGAAACGTGCTCCTGATAGTAGGCGGTGAAGCCCCAACTGGTGGTCAGGCTGACGTTGTAGTCAAGGTCAATATACTCCGTGGCGGATCCGTCCAGCACGGCGACATGCGGAGTCCACTGCTCCCCTTCGAGCCGGCGGGCGACCACGATGCTGTCCGCCCAGACAGCCTGGTTTTGCCAGAACAGCCGCATGCGGTTGGGCTGGCTCCAACTGTAGTCGTAGTCAAGGTTTTGGGGAGCCGGCAGATAGAAGTTGTATTGCACCTGCTCCTCTTCCGATTCCTGGTTTCCCTTGAAGGCGTAAACCTTGTAGTAATAGACCTTCCCGAGTTCAGCGGTGGTGTCCACGGCCATGGTCGTGTTGGCTCCCACCTGCAGGATTTTCTTTTCCCAGGCTCCGTTCCAGAGCTTGCGGTCCACATAGAACCCGTCCTCGTCGGGATAGTCCTCTGTCCAGTTCAATTGGACGTCGGTCGGGCTGAGGATATGGAATTGGACGTTGGTGACCGATCCCCCGGTATAGGGATCCGGATCTTCCTCTTCGGGGGAAAAGAGGTCGCAGCCGCTCAGGCCGAGTAGCAGCAGTCCGCACAGGATCATGATCGTATTGCGCATCATAAACTCCGGCAACTTTGATTTGCGATATACACGGCTTCGGGTCAGCTTCCTGTCAAGCAAATTCCGTCATGGGAGACAATTTTTGCGCTGATATGAAAACGGGCCGCCATCAGGCAGCCCGAGATTGGGATGGAGGAGATTCTTTACTTGCCCGCCACGCTGACATCCTCGCAAAGGATGGAAGGCAGCTTGTGGGAGCCGAAGTTCATGCTTTTGTTTTCGATCGCGGCGATCTGGGACAGGGTCTCGTAGGCGTTGCCGGAAAGCATGCAGTCCTTGACCCTGCCGGTGATTTTGCCTCCGCGGATGAGGAATCCGCTGGACACGCCGACGGAGTAGTCGCCGTTGAGCACGTTGCCGGAGTGCGCCCCCATCAGCGAGTGCACGATCAGGCCTTCTTCGATGCCGGAGATCATCTCTGGGAGGGATTTGTCCCCCGGAGCGACGCAGACATTGACCGGCTGGGCAGAGGGCAAGACCCCAACCCCGCCGCGGAAGCCGTTGCCGGTGGGCTCGACGCCCAACTTGGCGGCGTAGTTCAGGTCGGTGGGATATCCCGCGAACACGCCGTTCTTGATGAAGTCCAGCTTGCGCGTGGGAGTGCCTTCGCTGTCGAAAGCCACGGTGGAGAGCATATCCGCCGCCAGGGGGTCCTGGTAGAGGCTCAATTTGTCCGAGACGATCTTCTGCCCCAGCTTATCGCACAGCGGCGAAACCTTGTTATACAGGCTCGCCGGGGATGACGCGGCGGAGAACCGCGACAGCAGAGCAAAGAGCGTGAAGGGGGTGAAGATGACCGGCATCCGCTTGGTGGGAGGCACGATCTCGGTGGCGCTGAGCCGGAAAAGTTCGATCAACTCGTCAAGTTCCTCGCGGGGGATGTCCGTCATCCCGCGCGCCACGGCATACTTGATCAATCCGCTGCCGGTGCCGGGGAAGATCATGTTTGTGAATATGGCAAATTCCGAATGGCGGCTCTGCAAATAGGTTCCGGCGCTGTTGAGCACGCCCTGCTTTTCCCATCCGTAGTGGATGCCGAGATTGACCTGCCCCTCCACGCGGCTCCGGATGTAATCGATCACATCCATTCCCCGCGAGAGGAGTTGCTCCTTGTTCAGTTCCGCAATGGCAGTGTTGTAGGTGTCCAGCGTGGGCAGATCCTTGGTCAGGGGCAGGCAGAAACTCACATCGACGCCGTTCTCCGCGCTGGTGAGCGCTTGTTTGACCAGCGCTTCGGGATCCAGCAGGTTGCGGGTGTAGGCAAGGCCCATCTTTCCGTTTTTGATCACGCGCAGCGCGATGCCGGAACTGAGAGAGGAATCAGCCTTTTCCAGCTTGCCGTCGTTGAATTCGACGCCGTCCGAGGAACTCTCGTTGAAATACACTTCCGCCTGGTCGGCGGCCTGGGACGCGAGTTTGAGCAGCTTTTCCATTATCTACCTCCCACGGTCAGTTGCTTGAAGAGCACGCTCGGCCCGCCCAGGCAGGAGCGGATGTTGGTCTGCCCTTTGCCGCAGCCGCCCGCTTCGTTGAGCACAAAGTCGCTGCCGATCAGCGCCACGCTGCCCAGAGTGCGGTAGAGGTTGCCCACGATGTTGATGTCGCGGATCATCTGCGCCGGCTTGCCGTTTTTGACGAGATAGCCGTAGTTGGCGCCGAAGGTGAAGTTCTCTCCGGAGGTCTGGCCGCCCATCGCGTCGCAGATATAGAGCCCGTCGCCCAGTGCGGCGAGGAGTTCCTCCACGCTGCGGGTGCCAGGCTCGATGAAGATGTTGCCCATGCGGACAATCGGCCCGTAGAGGAAGTCTTCCGCGATCGCGTGGCCGGAGACAGGTTCGCCCATCTCCGCCGCCGTGAAACGGTCATGCAGTCTGCCGGTGAGGACGCCTTTGGTCATCAGGTTGACTTTGCGCACCGCGACGCCCTCGTCGTCGTATTTATAGAATCCCAGCTGGCTTGCCATGGTGGCGTCGTCCGTGATGCTCAGGATGTCAGTTCCCAGCTTGGTGCCGATTTTCATCTTGTCGCGCAGCGCCGGAAGGTCGCGCACGATATCCGCTTCAGAGAAGTGACCGAAAGCTTCGTGGGTGAAGACTCCCGCGATGCTGGGGTTGAGGACCATGTCGTAGGTTCCCGCCACGACGGGTTCCGCGTCCAGAAGCTCCGCCGCGATCCTGGCGCGCTGGATGGCTTCGCTTTCGCGCCCGCGCAGCCTCTGAAATCCGTCGCTGCCCCCAAAGGCCATGCGCACGGTCTGGGTAAGCGAACCTGACTGGCTCACGATACCCGCGCCCAGCTTGGTGGTCACAAGTTCTTCGTTGATCGCCGTGCCTTCGCTGTTCACATAGTATTTGTCGCGATAGACGTCGTAGTATTCGAGTTCGACGTTGGCGATCTTCGGCTGGGCGAAGAGGAGTTCGGAGTAGTGCCGGACAAGCTCCAGCTTTTCATCCAGCGGGATTTTGCGCGGATCTTCCTGCAGGGGGGCGCGCACCGTGTCCCGCACCGCCGGAACCGGCGCGAGGCGCTTTGGCTCGCTCTGGTGGGCAGCCAGCACGGAAGCGTTTTCCAGGGCTTTGCGGATCGCTTCCTCCGTTTGCTCCGGCTTGGTGAAGCAAACCGTCGCGAAACCGCCGTTTTTCAACACGCGCAGCACATAGCCGTCTCCCAGATTGGAGCCGTAGTGGCGCACTTCCTTTTTGCTCATGGCGACCCGGGAAACCTGCTTGGTTTCGTAGCGCAGGTCGGCATAGTCCGCCGGGATCCTTCCCAACACAGACAACAGCTTGTCGATCATGGCATCTCCTTTTTCGTATGCATTTTGAGGCTCATTCTAAATAAAACTTCCCGGCAGGGGCGGAAGCAGGCGGGTTCCCCATTCCGCTCCGGCGACTCCGTGCCGCGGCTGAACTTCCTGGTCCCAGATCAGGGAATAGTTGATCTGGCGGGGCTTGATGTTGTGGACGACCTGTCGGCGCAGGCTGTCCCGCACTTCGTCCGGCAGCGCGTCCACGATGATCCGA
>CAZKAA010000044.1:0-11857 GCA_964550575.1 uncultured Candidatus Cloacimonadota bacterium | reverse complement strand
GATCCGACCCCAGCCGGCGTAGGCGTCCCTGCCCTTGTCCGTGAGCAGGAGGGTCGTGCGCGGCTTGTTGCCCGCAAAGCTTTTTTTCTGGCGGACATAGCCCGCCCGCGCCAGCTTTTGCAGATGGGTGGTGATGTTGCCTGAACTCAGACCGGTCAATTCCATCAGCCGCGGATATTCGAGGCTGGGTTGCCTCGCCAGCAGATAGACGATCATCAGCCGGGCGGGATTGTTGATCAACCCGTCCAGTCCGTTGAGCTTCGTCATCACAGCAGATAGATCCATATCATCTCATATCTCCTTGCATTCAAGCCGGATGGCATTGGCTTGCATTACAAGATACCTTGTATTGCAAACCTTATTTCCTGTCAAGAACTTTCTTTTGACCGACAGATGTTTCCTCCCGAATAACCCCACCTCTCGCAAGCCCGCCCTTTTTTCCGGCCCGGACGCCTGCGGGTTGCCACGCGGTTACAACGCGGTTGCCTGCCGGGAGGATACCGGGAAGATACGGCGAAGCAAGCTGGGCAGAAACAACGTCGATGCAGCGGAACGCCTCGCCGCAAGGGAGGAGGGTGAAAATCCCCGTCTATAGGTGACGCATGAAGAGAAAACCGCCCAGAACGGGAAGGAAGCGAACAACATTTTCAAAAATCTGGACATCTTGAACAAATGAATTTTACTTGACAAATAAGGCAGGCATCGTTAACAGGAAATCTATTAGTTCTGTTAGGAGTTCATAATGGCTTTAGACATTCGGAAGGCCTTGCCGGGCAGACCCGGGGCGACCGCTGTAATCAGCACGCTGCTGCTCTTCCTGGTTTGTGCCGGACTGTGGGCCGCCACCCCCGGCGAGGCTGCCGTTTCCAAATATAACGGCGGCAGGGGTTTTACGCTCAACTACCCAACCACTTGGGCTTATGCCGATTTCTCCAACGTCGACACCTTGCAAATCCTCATGAACAGGGTGGATTCGCTGAGCGCACCGGGCTATCTGCAAAAGTGGAACACGGTCGCCCGGCGCGTGAAATCCGGCAACAGCGCGGCTCTGTTTTGGGACACCGGCTTGCAGGATTATCTCAGGGGGATCGAGATCCTCGTCGTTCCGATCGAACTCTCGGTCAAGGAATCCTCCGCCAAAGAACTCCAACCCTTGCTGCTGGATTCCGATCTTCCCTACAACTCGGACCTGGTGTCCAACGAGGTGAAGGTTCGCAAGGCCGGATCGCGGAAGATCCTGCGCATTGTGCAGGTCTATGAAGACCCCAAAACCCGGGAGGGCGTGGAACTCCGCAGCGCCTACGTTCGCGGCAGCGACCGCGGTTTCCTGCTGATCAGCAGCAGCGATCTGGGCCAGGAGCCCTGTCCGCTGGAAGTCCTTGAGATGCTGGCGTTATCGCTCAAAGACACCCGCCCCCAGCCTCCGGGGCTGGTCAGCCTGCCCCTCTGGGCTGAACTGCTGATCCTTGGCGTGGTGGCAATCGTCATCGCGATGCTCCTGATCAGGTTTACCGGAGATTACAGCCCAACCATCCACTCCCGCTCCAGCCGCCGCAAGAAGAACTATTTGTGGCAGGTCCTGCTGGCTGCGTTTTTCATCTGGCTTGCCTTTATCGGACTGGCGCAGCTCTTTAACCTCTGACCGGAAAGCCGCGCCGCAAGCAGCATTCCTCCAAGAACCCCTCCCGCCCGGGGCGATCTGGCGCGTTTTGACACCCGGAGCCTTTCCGCGCGGGTCCGACAATTTGCTTGACGAATCAAGTCCTTGTAAAAGAAAGTGTTTTTTCAAGCAAAATATACGCTGGAGTTCATATGCGAAAAATCATCGTCGCCGGAAACTGGAAGATGAACAAGGACGCAGGCGAAACGGCTGAGTTCTGCCGCGCGCTGCGGGACGGTCTCGCCGAACATCGCGAAGCGGGGGTGCTGCCCCTGGTCGCGCCGGTCTATCCCTTCCTCGCGCAGGCAGTTGAGATCCTGAAGGGAAGCCCCGCGGCGATCGCCGCCCAGGACGTCAGCCCGCACCCCTCCGGAGCCTACACCGGGGAAGTCTCCGCGGCGCAATTGGCCTCTCTGGGGCTCACGCACTGCATCGTCGGCCATTCCGAACGCCGCCAGTACCACAGCGAAACGGACACTCTGATCCGGGACAAGATGACGCTTCTGAGGCAGCACGGGATCGTGCCCATCGTCTGCGTCGGCGAAACTCTTGCCCAACGCGAAGACGGCGAGACACATACGGTCGTGCTCAACCAGTTGAACGGCTGTTTCGACGGACTGGAACTCGCCGGCGGGCCGGAGCCGGTTATCGCCTACGAGCCGGTCTGGGCGATCGGGACAGGGGTCACCGCCAGCTCCGCGCAGGCCCAGGAAGTTCATCTGCTGATCCGCGCCTGGCTGAGGAAACGCTTTGGCATCGAGGCTGCGGAACGCGTCCCGGTGCTTTATGGCGGCAGCGTGAAGCCGGACAACTTCGCCGAGTTGCTATCCCAACCCGATATCGACGGGGGACTGATCGGCGGAGCGTCGCTGAAGATCGCCGACTTTTTGAATCTGCTGGACACCGCGGTGGGCATCTGCCGGAACCATTAATACAACTCAATGGAAATATAGAATGTTAGACATCAAATTCATCCGCGCCAACCCCGAGCTTGTGCGCGAAGCGATCCGCAACAAAAACGAGAAAGCCGATCTGGACGCCCTGTTCGCCCTCGACGAGGAGAAACGCAGGCTCCAGTTCGAATATGACAGCCTCAAAGCGAGGCAGAACCAGGTTTCGCAGGCCATTCCCCAGATGAAAAAGAACGGCGAGGATACCAGCGAACTGCTCAAAGAAATGGGCAGCGTGGCGGAGCAACTCAAAGAAGTGAACGCCAAACTGGGCGAAGCGGGCGACAAACTGGACGCCTTGCTGCTGACCATTCCGAATATCCCGCACAGCGAAGTTCCGGTCGGGCGCGACGAGAGTTCGAACCGCGAGGTTCGCGTTTGGGGCGGGCAGCCGGTCTTTGGCTTCGAGCCACAGGACCATTTGGCAATCGCAGAACGCAACGGGCTTCTGGACCTGCCCCGGGGGGCGCGCATCAGCGGCTCCGGATTCCCCATCTATGCGGGAAAAGGGGCAATGCTGGAACGCGCCCTGATAAACTTCATGCTCAGCCTGCATATCACAAAGAACGGCTACACGGAACTGGCGGTGCCTCTGCTGGTCACGCGCAAAACGATGACCGGAACCGGCCAGCTGCCGAAACTGGAAGCGGATATGTATCACGTGGGCGAGGACGACCTGTTTCTCATTCCCACCGCCGAAGTGCCGGTCACCAATATCTATGCCGGGGAAGTGCTCAGTTATAGCCAACTCCCTATCAAATATGTGGCTTACACGCCCTGCTTCCGCCGGGAGGCAGGCTCCTACGGCAAGGACACGCGCGGGCTGCAAAGGCTGCACCAGTTCAACAAAGTGGAGATGGTGCGCTTCGTGGAGCCGGAGACGTCCTATGGTGTTTTGGAAGAGATGCTGCGCGACGCGGAGGAAATATTGCAGGCTCTGGGTCTGCACTACCGGATTGTGGAACTATGCACCGGAGACCTCAGCTTCGCATCGGCAAAGACATACGACATTGAGGTTTGGGCACCCGGCTCGGGCAAGTATCTGGAAGTCTCGTCCGTGAGCAACTTCGTGGATTTCCAGGCCCGGCGCGCGAACATCCGCTATCGCGACAGGGAAGGCAAGGTTGCCTTCCTGCACACGCTCAACGGATCGGGCGTGGCGACTCCGCGCCTGATGATCGCGCTGCTGGAGACTTACCAGAAAGCGGACGGCACGATCGAGGTTCCGGAAGCGCTGCGGGGATTTCTGGGTCCCGATATCAGTCTGTGAGGACGTTAAACTATGGAAAAGAATGAGTTCGACTTCTTTGAGCTGCTGCGGGTGATCCTGCAGAACCGTAAGTTCATCATCATCTTCGTGGCGGTGGTTAGCGTTGCCGCGATCGTCTACAGCCTTGTCACGCCGAAGATATGGGAATCACGGGCGACCTTCTATGTGGTTGGCGACGAAGCCAGCGCCCTGCCATTCAATATCGAAGGGCTGGGCAGCCTGACCGCCGGACTGCTGGGGGCGGACAACGCCCAGAACGCGGTCAACGCGGTGTCGGCGCTCAAGTCGCGCAGGTTTTCCGAGGATGTGATCAGGCACTTCAACCTGATCAGGTATTTCGAGACCAGCGATCCCGACACGCTGCTCGCCATGGACCGGGCCCTAAAAAAACTCAACCGCAAGACAGTCAGGGTATCCCACAGCTCCGAGACCGGCTTGGTCAGCATCAGGGTCGAGTCCAAGGACAAAAAGCTGTCCAAAAACATGGTGGACTATTACTTGCTGAAGCTGGACGAGTATAACCGCACGCAGAAGCTGACCAAGGGCAGGATGAACAGGGAGTTCCTCGAAGCGCGGGTGCACGAGACAAACGCGGCGGTGGATTCCCTGCTGATCGCGATCAGGGAGTTTCAGCAGCGCAACAACGCGATCGACATCGCAACCCAGACCTCGGCGCTCATCGACTCATATTCGGAGGTCATCGCCTCCAAGATGCAGACGGACATCGAACTCGAACTGGCTTTGAAGAACTATGCCTCGTCCTCGCCCGTGGTGGAAGAGCTTCGCTCGCGCAGCAACGCCCTTGCCAGGCAGATCCGGGACCTCGAGGCGGGAAGCGGATCCCTCAAGCCACGTTATTTGATTGATATCTCCAGCCTGCCGGACCTGGGCTCCCAATATGCCCAGTTGCAGATGAACTTCGAGATCCAAAAGCTTGTTTACCAATACCTTTATCCCCAATATGAAGCAGCCAGGCTGGAAGAACTGAAGGACATGCCTTCGCTGGACATTCTGGATTCGCCACGCGAGGCAGGCTTGCGCCTTCGGCCCCGCAGGGCAGTGATCTGCATTGTCGCTTTCGTTTTGGCGTTCATCGCCGCGGTGGTGATCGTGCTGATCAAGAACGTTTTCACATCCAATAAAGAACGGCTGCGGGAGATCGGGAAATAGCACTGGTCCGGGTCGAAGCATGCTTCTGAAGCGAGTTTCCCTGCATCTGGCCTATCTTTTGGCTGGACTATCAGTAGTTGGAGTGGCCGCCGCTTTGCAGGAAGAGGAGTTGCTGCGCATCGGGCTGATGGGGTTCATCGCCGCGGCCTGGCTCGTTTCCGGGCTCCTGTTCGGATTCAGCGTTCGCAACAGCCTGCTGTTCTGCGCCTTGCTCTTTGTCAAGCCTCTGCCCACGACCTTCATGCTGGCGCTGCCTGTGCTGATGCTCACGCTTGTGTTAGAGTACCTGCAGTCGGGACGCGCCGCTTTTACCATACCGCATCCGCTGGCTTTGATAGTTCTGGCAGGGACGGGAGTGTTTGGATTTGCCAGAGCCACAGATCCCGCATTCGCGCTGCCCTATTTCCTCTCGACGGCGGTTGTTCCCGTTTTGGCATTCATCCTTGTCTCAAACAGCCGGATCGCACGGGCTGATTTTCTGGTCTGGATGCGGGCGATATCTCTCATCGGAGCCTTCCTCGCGCTGATCGGAGTCCCGATGGCGCTGCTCAATCCGATGGAACGCTACGGCTCCCTGTGGATCACCGCAATGACGATCAACGGCTTCTACACTCTGTCTTTCTTCTTTTCCCTCGCCTTGGGAGTCCGGGAGGAGCAGCCCAAACGCCGCTTGTTCTGGTTTGCCTGCGCCGCGCTGATCTTCCTTGGCATGCTTTACACTTACACCCGCATGGCGATGCTGGCGGTGTTTTTCGGATTTTTCCTGCTCATGCTGCGGATGAAAAGGCTTCGCTACATCGGCATGATAGCCCTGGCTCTGCTTCCGCTGATCATCCCGTCGTCGATGGTCCAGCGCATCCAAATGGGCTTCACGTTTGATTACTCTCTGCTCATCCGTCTGGTCGCGTGGTATTATTCCCTGCAGCAGATTGCCTTGCATCCGCTGTTCGGGCAGGGCATCAGCGTCTGGAAGGACTGGTATGCAGGAGCCGCGCCTTTGGATATCCTTTACGCCGAGCACTCCCACAACCTGTTCCTCAAGATCTGGCTGGAGCTTGGGCTATTCGGCTTTATAGCCTATTTTGCCATCATCGGTTCGGTCGTGAGAAACTTTTATCTCAAGCTGGTCAAGAGAACAGCGGACAACTTCTACCGCATCGTCTGGATCGGAGTTTTGTCTCTGCTTTTTGCCTGCCTTACAGATATCTTTATCCAGCAATACGAGATCAGCCTGGTCTTCTGGATCACCCTGGCCTTAATGCACAAACTCACCCGCGTCCAACCCCAAACCGAGGCAACATGAAAGAATTCCAACGCCTGATAGATATCATAGCCCAGCTCCGAGACCCCATCTCCGGATGCCCCTGGGACATCAAACAAACCCCCGAAAGCCTTGTGCCGAACTTCATAGAGGAGCTCTACGAAGCCGTCGAGGCGATCGAAGACCAGGACTCCGACGCTTTGGAGGAAGAACTCGGCGATCTGATGCTCCACGTCGTCTTCCAGGCACGCATTGCTGAGGAGGAAGGACGCTTCAGCATTGCGGGAGTACTCGACCGCATCGCCGACAAGCTGGTTCGCCGCCATCCCCATGTCTTCGGCACGGACAAAGTTGAGACAGCGGACGCGGTCAAGATGAACTGGGAGCGCATCAAGAAGAAAGAGAAAACCGATCGCCTGAGCGTGCTGGAAGGAATTCCCCGCGCCCTGCCGGGATTGATCCACGCCCAACGCACCCAAGAGAAAGCCGCTTCCGTGGGATTCGACTGGCCGGACCACAAACCCGTCCTTGCCAAGCTCGAAGAGGAAGAGCGGGAGTTCCACGAAGCCCTGGCGACAGGCGACAACTCCCTGATCCGCGAAGAGATAGGCGACCTGCTGTTCACGCTCGTCAATCTTGCCCGCAAGCTGCATATCGATGCCGAAGCGGCCCTCAAGGAAACGACCCGCAAGTTCCGCAAGCGGTTCAACTACATCGAAGAGCACTACCACCGCAAGGGAGAAGACATCCATGAAGCAAGCCTCGAAGAGCTTGACGCCCTCTGGGATCTCGCGAAAAAAGAGCAATAACTTCAAGTCGCTGCGGCTCTATTTGATTTTCGGCAGCCTGGTGATCTTCGTCGCCTTTGCCGTCTACACCCAGATCCTGATCCAAAACGCCAAAAAGGAACAGGAATACGTCCCCCGCATCTTTGCCCGCTACATCGCCTACACAGACAGGTACCTCCGGCAATCCGAGCAGTTTGCCCAGATGCTCGCGGAGATCACGACCAAGAACTTCGAATCCATCCAGCAGCCGGATTTCCAGACCGCCATCAGCGACTACATGCTCTTTGAGTTTCCCCAGAAAAACCCCATTCCCGTGATCATCACGGACACGACCAACGTCCCCCAGTTCTGGAACATGGTCGAAGTCCCGAACAGCGTTGCCTGGGACGACCTGCCCCCTGTCTCCAAACAGCGGCTCGCCGACCTTCTCAGCACCATGAACCGCACCGAATTGATGGAAGGCGACAAACCGATCCTGTATATCTACATCGCCAGGCCTGTCTCACTGGAGGATTTCATCCGCGGCGTAAACTTCTCCGTGGTTGTCGCGGACAAGCGCAAGGTCCCCCTTTACTGGCACAACCTGGAAATCCCTGAAGACCGGAACTGGGCATCCATGGATCCCCTGCACCGCGAACTGCTTTCACGCAAGCTGGCTGCCATGACCGAAGTCCCTCTAGGCAGCGAAGGCGACAACCTCGGCTATATCTACTTCGACGCCCCCAAGTCGCTTTCCCGCATTCGCGCGCTGGTTCTGCTCGAACTGGGGCTTGCCCTTCTGCTGATAATCTTCAGCGCCTATGGCCTCTTCCTGCTCCACCGCACGGAAAAGGACACCCTCTGGATCGGACTTGCCAAGGAGACTGCCCACCAGTTCGGCACCCCCATCACTTCCCTGATGGGCTGGATCGACCTCCTCCGCGAGAAACCGCCGGAAACCACCACCCAGCAGGAACTCACCCGCATCATCGATTATATGACCACCGACCTCAACCAACTCAAGGTCATCGCTTCCCGCTTCGGAAAGGTCGGCTCCCAGACCAAATTGTCCCCCACCATCCTCCACGACATCCTCCAGGACACCGTCGTCTACTTCAAAGACCGCCTGCCCCATTTGGGCTCCCGCATGGACATCCATCTGATCTCCAAGATCCAGGGCCTGTCCGTCCAGCTTGACGCCGAACTCTTCAAATGGACTCTGGAAAACCTGATCAAAAACTGCATCGACGCCATGTCCAAAAAAGGCGGAAACATCGTCATCACCGCCACCCACGGCACCAAGCACGTCTATCTGCACATCCGCGACGAGGGCAAAGGCATCCCCCATTCCCAGTGGAAAAAGGTCTTCGACCCCGGAGTCACGACCAAGACCCGCGGCTGGGGATTGGGGCTCAGCCTCGCCAAACGAATCATCGAGGAATACCACCACGGCCAGATCAAAGTTCTGGAAAGCACCGTGGGCGAAGGCACAACCTTTGAGATCAAACTTCCCTTCCAAACCCAACCCAGGAGGAATGATGCTTGACCTGCTCACATCCGCCCAGATGAAAGATCTGGACGCCCGTACCATCAATGAGTTCGGCATTCCCGCGAGAGTGCTGATGGAAACAGCCGGCAAAGGCTGCGCCGACCTGCTGATCGAAGAATACCCGGAACTCCTCTCCGGTGACGTCTGCGTCCTTTGCGGCAAAGGCAACAACGGCGGCGACGGAGCCGTGATCGCCCGCTGGCTCCACCAATACGGCTGCGACGTCAACATCCTGCGCGCCGGAGCCGGAGCCCCCAGCCCGGATGCCAAAGCCAACTTCGATCTCTGCGCCGCGCTGGACATCCCCCTCGAGATCATCTCCAAACCCGAAGACCTGCCCCTGGCGGAAGAACTCATGCGCGGCTGCTCGCTAGTCGTGGACGCAGTTTTCGGCACAGGGTTCAAGGGTAGGCCGGAACCCTTTTACGAAGACCTTTTCGCCCTTGTCAACACCGCGGCTGACTTCATCGTCTCCGTGGACATCCCCTCCGGACTTGATGCCGACACCGGCTGGTGCGGGGAAGCGATCTACGCCGACCTCACTATCGCCATTGAAAGCCTCAAACTGGGGCACATCACCGGCCTGGGCGACGAAGCCTGCGGCGACCTCCACGTCGTCCCCATCGGCATCCCCAACCACTATTACCCCCCTCTGGACAGCGTCAAACTATTCACGGACGAGGATTTCCAGCCGCCCATGCGCCACGCCCAGAGCCACAAGAACGACTTCGGCAAGGTCTATGTCTTCGGCGGAATCCAAGGCTACACGGGCGCTTCCGTGATGTCTGCCCAGGCTGCCCTGCGCTCCGGAGCAGGATACGTCTTCGTTCCCCACCGACCCGAACTCTCCGGGCTCTACGGCGCAAAGCTCACCGAAGCCCTGCCCGTGGCCATCCCGCAAAGCCCCAAGACCGGGCTGCCGGACGCCAAAGCATTGTCCGCCCTGCTCGCGGACGCGGCTGCCGTACTCATCGGACCTGGCCTGGGACGCGACGACTATGCCCTCAAGCTGCTGGAGTTCGCCCTCAAAAGCGTTAAAGTACCTCTGGTCGTTGATGCAGACGGGCTCAATCTCCTCGCCGCCAACCCCGCAATGTTCAAGTATCTCGCCAAACCGAACGTCCTGCTCACACCCCACTGGGGCGAGTTCTCCCGCCTGGCGGGAATCCCCAAGGCCAGCCTGGAAAAGGACTGCCTCGGCCCCCTGCGCAAATTCGCCGCCGAGCATAGCGCCAAGATCCTGCTCAAGAGCCACTTCAGCGTCTATCACGACGCGGATTTCACCTGGATCAGCGACAGCGGCAACGACGGACTCGCCACCGGAGGCAGCGGCGACGTGCTCTCCGGCATCATCGCTTCTTTCCTCGCCCAGGGACTGGAAATTCCGGACGCCGCCATCAACGCCTCCTGGCTGCTCGGTCACACCGCCGAACTCCTCTCCGAAACCCGCGGCACCCCGTCCATTCTGCCTTCGGACATCATCGACAACCTCTTTATTCTGGAGGACTGATGCGCCTCATCACCTTCATCGTCCTCTGCCTTCTGCTCTGCGCCTGTTCCGGCCAGAAAACCAAGCAACAAGGAGAACCCGTGAGCAAACTTGCCCAAATGAACACCCCCGTCTTCTGGGCGGAAGGCCACCCCGGCAAACTCGACCGGGAAAACTGGACCGTCACCGTCACCGGAGCCTGCGAAAAACCTCAAACCTTCACCTGGAAGCAACTTAACGCCCTCACACAGACCGAGGTGCAAGGACGCCTCACCAGCGTGACCCGCTGGTCCGTGGACGGGATCTGGAAAGGAGTGCGGCTTTCCGACCTCCTCCAGGCCGTCGGCGCAAAGCCCTCCTGCAAATACGTCCGCTTCTGGTCCGTGGGCGAGGTCTACGACACCTCCATCCCGCTGGACATCGCCCTCAAGGAGAAGTCCCTGCTCGCCTATTCCCATGACGGACAATATCTCACTGAAGACTACGGCGGGCCCGTGCGCGCCTTCATCCCCTACCTCTGGGGCTACAAATCCGCCAAATCCGTGGTCAAGGTCGAACTGATGGAATACTACGTGCCCGGATTTTGGGAAAGCCGGGGCTACACCGACAGCGGCGAGATCGAAGCGGGCCCCTGCCGCGACATCAACGCCGGCGGTGAGATCAAGAACATCGAAGGCCCCGGGGAAGTGCAGTTTTTTGGAGGATCCCATGGCTACTGAGACCCCCGCGGGGCTGACCCGCGCTCCGCGGCGCGCCTATCCGGTTCTGTTCACCGCGTTCCTGCTCCTGACCGCTTTCTGCGCTCTGGACGCCACCGAACTGCATTTGCAGGAAGTCTCCCGCCTTGCCTTCACTTCCCACGACATGGCCACCCGCCGGGAAGCCGTAATCCGCTATCCTTATGTATATATGCCAAACAGTTACGGCTTCCAGGTCAGCCTCTGGGACAGCCTCGCGAATACCTTCACTGAGGTCGCCAATTACGGTGTGCCGGGTAAAGTTCTTGAAATGGTGGCCTGGCAAAATTACCTCTTACTGGCTGTCAATTACGGCTTCATGACCGAGCTCCAGCCGGATATGGGCGCCCTTTACAAAGTGGACATTACCGACCCCCTCCATCCCCAACCGGCGGGGCTTCTGCCAGTTGGGGAGGAGGAGGTCAAATACGGCAACCTGCATGTCGTGGGCGACGCCCTGCTGGCCAATGATGAGTATTATGGATACCTGCAAAACCTCGTCCAGATTGACCCCATAACCCTGAGCACAGTGGGCACCTATCCCGGGCATTACCATTTTGAGGTGATCCGGGGCCAGTATGTGATCTCCCGGCCCTATAACTCCAACCAGTTCCACCTCTTCGACGTCAATCCCGCCTCCGGACTCAACTTTCTGGGCAATTTCAGCCTGACGCATTATCCGGTCAATAGCTTTCCCCTCGTTTTTGACCTGCGGGACAGCCTGGTGGCCACCCAATGCGGCGAAGGCATCAGAATCTGGAACACCAGCGATCCCTTGAACTGGGAACTGCTATCCATGGTCGAACATCCGTTCTCCTCACGGGGAGTCTATGCCAACGGCTGGCTGGTCGGCGCCAATTACGAAGTTGCCGATGACCTCACCCGTTTCTATATCTATAACCTTGCCGACCCCGCCAACCCGGTTCTGACCGGCACCCCAGACTATCCTCCGGGACTGGGCTACCCCACGGGCGGAGTGGAAAGAATGACCCCTCACGGAACCT
>CAZKAA010000043.1:0-20457 GCA_964550575.1 uncultured Candidatus Cloacimonadota bacterium | reverse complement strand
CTGCGATCCTGGGTAGCGGCGCGATACGCTTCGAGTTTTTCCCCTCCTCGCTGTCCCAAACCATCAACCTCGAACTCCAGACGCCTGTCGGCACCTCTCTGGACGAAACCAACCGCGTAATCGCCCAGGTCGAGGAATTCATCATGAATATGAAGCAAAAGCAGGACGTTGAGTACGTGGTCAGCAATATCGGTTCCCTCAGCACGGAGGGCATCCGCGAGACCAATACCTCTTATGCCGGGGTCAGCATCGACCTCGTTCCGCTGAAGGAGATGAAATACGATCAGGAGGAGATCAAAGCCGAGATCCGCAAGTTCCTGGACACCCTGCCCGGCCTCTACACCTACAAGTTCGGCCAGGGACAGGCAGGACCGCCTTTGGGCAAAGATATTGACATCCGCATCAAAGGCAAGAGCCTGGAGCGCCTCGCCTACATCAGCGACGTGGTCAAGTCCAACCTCAGAAAGATCCCCGGCGTGGAAGACATAGACGACACCTACGACGAAGGCAAAATGGAAGCGCGCATCGTCCTCGACCAGGAAAAGCTCTCCATGTACAACCTCAGCGTGGCGCAGGTTGCCTCGACCATCCGCATGGCGAGCACCGGCAGCGAGGTCACCCAGTTCCGCGGCAACGGGCTCGATGAGGTTCCGATCCTGGTCAAGCTCGACGACCGCTACACCCAGGACCTCGAGTCCCTCAAGGACGTGAAGGTCCGTACCCGCACCGGAAGCCTTGTGGCAGTACGAGATCTCTCCAGAGTCGATATCACCAGCAGCATCTCGCGCATCGACCACTACGACGGCGACCGGGTCCTTTCCGTGACCGCCGCGGTGGGAGAATACAGCGATGGCGGAGCAAAAAAGAAACGCTCGACTTCCGAAGTCGTGTCCCTCCTGCGGGGCGATAAGCTGCGCGGGACCAAAGGCACGCTCTCCAACTTCGAACAGCGCTTCCCAGGCTACACCATGGAGTTTGGCGGCATCCAGGAGCAGCAGACCAAATCCTATACCTCACTTGGTTACGGATTCCTGATCGCCCTGCTCGCGATCTTCGCCATCCTCGCGTCCCAGTTCCGCAGCTATGTTCAGCCGCTGATCGTGATGGCAACCATCCCCTTCGCCTTTATAGGCGTGATATTTGGGCTGCTCGTCACCCGGCTGGCGTTTTCGCTGAACACCATGCTTTCCGTGGTGGCGCTGGCGGGAGTGGTGGTCAACAACGCCATTCTGCTCATCGACTTCATCAACGCCGAGCGGGAAACCGGGGTTGACCGCTGGCACGCGATCATCAACAGCGGTTCGGCGCGCCTGCGTCCGATCATCCTGACCACCGCGACGACCGTGGCGGGCATGCTGCCGCTGGTCTTTTCCTCCGATCCTTCGTCCCAGGCCTGGCGTCCCCTGGCGGTGAGCTTCGTCTTCGGGCTGACCTTCGCCACCCTGATCACCCTCTTCGTGATCCCCGTGATGTACAGCGTGGTGGATTCGTTCTTCGGCAAGCTGAAGATGACCCGATTCCAGGAGCACACGAAGTTCAAGGAAGTGATCAGCGCGGAAGAGGAAGGCAAATAGGCCTGCGACCGCAGATTGGCAAAACCTGATTTGAGAGGCGGGACCTGGCTCCCGCCTTTCCTTTTTCTGCCCCAGCCGGCTTGACAGACCAAAAACTAAGCGCGCCAGGCAGATTTATGCACCCGGCGTACTATCCATTGTCATTCCGGCCTGCGCCGGAATGACAACAGAAGATACTCATGGACATCGGGATAGCCAATGGAGCAACACCTATTGGCAAACCTCTCCCTCTCAGCCCTTTCCTGTTAACAACTCTTAATCACTTCTTTATCACTAGTTAATCACTTCTTAATTGTTAAGGCTTGATTAAGAAGTGATAAAGAAGTGATTAAGAGATGACAATAGGGAAGAAGGCGGGAAAGGCTCTCCACCCTACCACCCGGGATTGGAAAAGTTGACGGAGCAATGCTGATCCGGGCTGGAGGCAGAAACGCAATCCTGCAACCGGCAATAAGAGGAAAGAAAAATCCATCAGGGCAAAGATTTTACTTGACACGGGGGGGGGTAACATATTTGTATTATACTGGCTTGGTTTTCCGAGTCCGGACTCCATGCCAAAGGGGAGGTTTCGATGCGCGGAAAGCTCATCGCGTTGGTTATGACGGCAGTTTTGCTGGCGGGATTTGGCATGGCGCTGAATGCCCAGCAGAGCGTGGCGCTGCGCCAGGCTTATGATCTGAAATACATGGGCAAGCACGTGAACTTGCCGGACGGCGGCGTGATAGTGGTTTGGAGTTCCACCCGCACCGGCGACGGAGACATCTACGCCCAGCGTTTCGCGGCGGACGGAACCCCGGTTTGGAATGAGCCCTGCCACGCGGTGGTAAAAGCGGGGCACCAGTATGTGGATGACGTTTTGCTCACTTCCGCGGGCGCGTGCCTGATCATCTTTTATACCATCGTGAATGACGATCCGTTGTACCAAACTTGTGGCCAGTTGCTCAGCCCGCAGGGACAGCCTTTGTGGACCGCCGAGGGCGCTGATCTGTTTGAAGGCTATCCCTATGTGCTGCCAAATCAAAGCGGTGGGGCGTATCTGCTATGGACGGAAGCCTTGGGGAATATAAATCTGCTCAAATGCAAATCCCTCGACGCGGCGCACAATGATCTTTGGACACCGGAGGGGCAGACCCTTGCCGTGAGCGATACGCTATTCGGGGTGCAGAACGCGAAGCCGCTGTCCGGCGGAGGGTTCATCGTCAATCTGACGCTGTATGAAGACGGGACCGGAAATCAATTCAACCGGGTTCTACGCTTCGATCAATGGGGAGTTCAGGTGGGCAGCGATCCGCTTGTGGATACAGAGGACTTTCCCACAAGCAATTATTCCCTGCAGGCGGGGCTCAGCGATGATTTCTTCCTCATGCACATGACGGACGGCAATCCCAATGTCGTGACCCTGCAGAAGTTCAACGCGCAGGGCGAACCGCAGTTCCCGCAACCAAGGATGCTGTCGCTGCCCGATGCTGGCGGTGTTGGCTTGCTGCCTGTGCAGGATGGGGGACTGATCTTGTCCTGGCATTTTGAAGTAATCCAGAGTAATTACCAATACCGGCTTCAGCGGCTCGACGCACAGGGAACACCGCTCTGGGACGCAAGCGGAATCACAGTGACTCCGGAATCCAATAACTGGTACTTTACGCTGCGGGAAGATGACACCCAAAACATTAGCTGCGCCTGGGTGGAGGTCATACCGAGCAATATACGCCAACTCAAAGTGCAACGCATAAGTCTTTCGGGCACGGCGCTTTGGGGTGCGAGCGGTGTGCTACTCACTGCATCCACCGATCAGTTGATCGTCCCTGTAGGCTTCGGTAGCGGCAGCAGCAGTTTTGTCTGGTATATGGAAGAAGATAATGAATACCGCCTCAAGCGGCAAACCCTGTCCCTGGACGGCACAGCGCAATTCCCGGCGGGAGGTGTCACATTCGAGAGCCTGCTGAGCGGAAGGTGCGATTCTCCCCGCAGCGTGGCATTGGCAGACAGGTTTATCACCTTTTGGGAAGATCAGCGCTCCGGGGGCATAGAAATCCGCTACCAGGTTTGCGATTCCTCGCTGAACACCTATCTGCAGGCGGACGGGAAACCGCTCTTGGAAGGGACGCCGACCGCCTCGCAGCTTCTCTACGCGGCGCAACGCGTAAACGACACGCAGGCGGCGATCCTCTATCGTCTTTATGGCAGCGCCAGCAATTGCTATCTGCAGATTGTGGACGCTGAGGGTGAGCAGCAGCTTGCCGGGGCGGGCGTGTTTGTGGGGCAGAATCTCACCTCCCCCGTGCTGGACTGCAGCAGCGGCGAAGTATATGTGGCGTGGACCGCCACAATATCCAATCCCACCCGCTATCTGCTGAAAGCGCAGAGATATGTGGACGGTCAGCCCATGTGGGAGGAAGGGGGAAAGACAATCGATATCTCCAATGAAGGCATATCTCAGGTGAAACTCAAGAACCGCTGGTTCTGCTGGAGCACATATCTCAACCAGAATACCAGGCATTGCCACGCCCGGCTGGTGGACGCAAACGGCAATATTCTGCCCGGCTGGAGCGATCCGCCGCAGACGCTGCTCTCCGAAGGCGCGGGATCATATACCTGCGTGGGCATGGGTATGGACGGCGGAGACATGGTGGCGTTTGTGAAGCGCGAAAACACCAGCACGGAGCTCTACGCGCAAAAGATGTCCCCCGGCGGGCTCAGACTTTGGGGCGACGGGGGAGTGTTGTTGGTCTCGACTCCCGATTACCTCTTGGTGGGGGATTCCAGTTTTGGAGACGGATCCTCAATCACCTACATTCCTGAGACGACCAGTCCCATGCTCCATCTGGTGAGGCTTGACAGCACAGGAAATCCATTCATGAGAATAGATGGAGTCCCTTTGCCTGCGAACATGAATTATTATGACGAGTTGAAGATGTATCATCACGCCAACGGGTGGTACAGCATATTCTTTTGTGGCGAACCAGACGGATACGGGTCCTATTATGGGATCAATTTCAATGTCTACAGCTTGCAGGTGAGTCCCTCCGGAGTGACGGACCCAGCAGGCATCCAGGTCTATTGCGGCGAAGCATTGAACCAGTACTATCTCAGCGCGTCAGGATACGGGAACCAAGTCTATCTTTCCTGGCGCGACCATCGTCACTGCTACAACAACCAACTCTACACGGGCAGGTCCATTTACGCTGGATTGATGCAATCCGGAGGCAGCGGGGCGGTTGACCCGCAGGTCCCGGAAGCGCAGATTTCCGACCTCAGTTGCAGACCCAATCCCTTCCGCGCGGGAACCTCGTTTGAATTCAGCCTGCGCGAGCCCGGGCCAGTGAGTTTGAGCGTCTACAACCTGAGGGGTCAGAGAGTGGCGGTTCTCGGCGAGGACGGAAGCCGCGGGAGCAATCTGCTGCAGTGGGACGGACGTGACTCCGCGGGGCAGGAACTGCCGGCAGGAATTTACTTATACCGTTTGGAGGCGGGCAAGAGCCGGGCCGCTGGGAAAATGGTCAGGTTCTGAGCCAGATATTTGATAGACAATGCAAACGCCGGTGGAGAGCACCGGCGTTTGTCTATCTAGGTTGGATTATCAGGCTGTGGGAAGCAACCCGTCACGGCGCAGCAGGGCGTCCGGATCGGGCTTGCGTCCGCGGAAGGCGACGAACAGATCCATGGGATGGAAGGAATTTCCTCTGGAGAGGATGTATTTGCGGAAGGATTCCGTGACTTCCGGGTTGAAGATGCCTTTTTCCTCAAAGAGGCTCCAGGCGTCGGCTTCCAAGGCTTCCGCCCATTTGTAGGAATAGTATCCCGCGGAGTATCCTCCGGCGAAGATATGGGAAAACGCGCAGGAGATGTTGCTGCCTTCGATTGCCGGCAAGAGGCGGAAGCGTTCGGTGGCGTTCTTTTCAAAGGCGTTGACGTCTGCGATCTGCTCCGGCGGGGTTGTGTGCCAGGCAAAATCGAGCAGGGCGTAGCGAAGCTGGGTGACATTCGCCGCGCCGGCCTGGAAGTTCCTGGCGGCGATAACTTTGTCCAGGAGTTCCTGGGGCAGGGGTTCGCCGGTTTCGTAGTGTTTGGCAAAGAGGTTGAGGGCTTCCTTTTCCAGCAGCCAGTTCTCCATGATCTGGCTGGGGAGTTCCACGAAGTCCCACAGCACGCTGGTTCCGGAGAGGCCTTTGTAATAGCCGTCAGCGAGCAGGGAATGCAGGGCGTGGCCAAACTCGTGGAAGATGGTGCGCGCTTCGTCCAGACGCAGCAGCGAAGGCTGCTCGGGAGTTGAGGGAGTCAGTGAAGCGACGATCATCACCTGCGGGCGGCGCAGGCCGTCGGAAAACAGCCCCTGTCCCTGCAGGGACGATTTCCAGGCTCCGCCGCGCTTGGTTTCGCGAGGGAAGAGGTCCATGTACATCAGGCCGAGGAAGTCCCCGTTTTTGTCATAGACTTCCCAAGTGGTAACGTCCGGATGATAGACCGGAACGTCGTGCACCTGCTTGACGCTGATGCCGTAGATGCGGTTGGCGACGGTGAACAGGCCGTCAAGGACGTTTTCGACCTTGAACCAGGGGCGCAGTTCCTCGGGATCGTATGCGTAGCGCTGTTCTTTTAGTTTGTTGGAATAGTAGGCGAAGTCCCAGGGCTGGAAGTCGGTGATGCCGTCGGCCTCGCGGGCAAAGTCCATCACTTCCTGCACTTCTTTCTGGGCGACGGGGAATGCCACCTCATAAATCTTTTCCAGGAAGTCAGTGGCGGTCGGAACGGATTCCGCCATGCGGTCTTCCAGCACGTACTCGGCGTGGGTTTTGTAGCCAAGCATATGTGCGCGCTGCTCCCGCAGTTCGAGGATGCGCTTGATGTTTGCCTGATTGTCGAATTTGTCGTTGAACGCGCGGCTGGAATATGCTGTTTGGATCTGGCGGCGGAGTTCGCGGTTCTTGCAATAGGTCATCAGTGGAACCATGCTGGAAGGTTGGAGGTTAAAGAGCCAGCCGCCGTCCTTGCCTTTTGCCTTGGCCAGATGCGCGGCACCGGCGAGAGCGCTGGCGGGCATGCCTTCGACGTCCGCGGGATCGGTGACGTGAAGCTCCCAGGCGTTGGTGGCGCCCAGCACGTTGTCGCTGAACTGGGGTCCCAGCTTGGAGGCTTCCATCGCCATTTCAGTGAACTTTGCTTTGTCTTCCGGGCTTAGCAAAGCGCCGCCGCGGATGAAGCCTTTGTAGGAGCGGTCGATCAGGCGGTAGCGTTCCGCTTTCCTGAGCTGTTCTTTGTCGTTGAGGTCTGTGGGCAGTTCAGGCTTGGGTTTGCCAGATACTTCCTTTTCCCAGACTTTTTTCACTTTCTCAAAGATGATGGGGTCGGTCGCCACGCTGCTTCCGAACTCCGCCAGCATGGGCGAGATCTTCTGCGCGAGGGCTTTGAACTCAGCGTCCGACTCAGCGGAAAGCAGATTGAAATAGATCCCTGCCACATAGTCAAGCTTTTCGCCATTTAGTTCCAGCGCGAGGATCGTGTTCTCGAAATCCGGTTCGGCGGGGTTGTTTTTCAGGGCTTCGATCTCCTCTCGCGCCTGCTTGAGGGTTTCCTCGATCGCGGGAAGGAAATGCTCGGTTTTGATCTCGGTAAATGGAATGGCGCGCAGACGGTGGTCATTGCGCTTTCTCAATAAGGGATTGTCGGATATGCTCATTTCTTGTCCTTTTCGATTTGTTCTTTTGAGACAAGATAATCCAGCCGGGACTGGGGTCAATCCTTTTTTCCGGGGCATAGAGGAAAATCAACTGCAAAAGGGTGGTTTGTTAACAAGAATTTAATTGACGGATATCTGGCTTGCGAAGAGATTGTAAATTAAGCGGAGATATCCGCGGAACTTGTTTTGTGCCCATTTTCAGATATTTTATAGTGTGTGTTGGCAGATCGCCGAACGTGGTCGGGCCAACAGTTTTTTGAGTTTCATCAAAGTAAAGCGCGTTGCCGGAACAGAGACCCCGGCGGCGTTTGGTTCGTTAATCTGACTTAAGCAAGGAGAACAACATGCTTAAAAAATTTATCATCTTTCTCTCCGCGGTTTTATCGCTGAGCGTAGCTTTTGGGCTCACTGCCGGGGATATCGCGATCCTCGGCGTGAATACCGACGCCACCAAGAGTATGGTGTTTGTGGCCTTGGAGGATATTCCCGCCGCCACGGAAATAACTTTTACAGATAACGCCTGGGACGCCACCAACCAAGTGTGGCGCACTGGCGAAGGCAGCATCGTCTGGTCCACGGCATCTGCCCTCCCAAAGGGCACTGTGGTAACAATCACTCTTTTATCTCCCTATTCAACAGACGTGGGAGCTGTTACAGACAATTCAGGCTTCAATCTATCCGCTTCCGGAGACCAAATACTGGCGTACCTGGGCACAACAGCTCCAACAACCAATACAGATTCTATCTGGTTGTATGGCTTCTCGATTGAGAATTGGGTCTGGGCAAACAACACCAACACGTCAGATATACCCACAGCATTAGCTGGAGCTAATGTCGGACTAACCAGTTCTGCGACAGAAAAAGACAACGGCTATTTCGCCAACGGTAGCACTTCTCAAACTTCCGTTTCTGTTTCAGGAACCAAAGCAGTTTTGTTGGCACTTTTCACTAACAGCAGTCTGTATTATACCAACGATACGGGTCCCCTTACATTCCCCGCCTATACCGTGACAGTAGGCAGCGCCGGAAGCCCCGCCATCATAGCAAGCGGCAACCTTAACGTTTTTTCCGCCTACACGGGGAGCCCGTCAGACGCTCAATCCTACACCCTGACAGGGAGCAATCTGACTGCCAATATCGTGGTGACTCCACCTGCAGGCTTTGAAATGTCGTCCAACGGTTCCACATATTCTTCAAGCCTGTCATTGTCGCCCACCTATGACGGTCTGGTTTACGTCCGCCTGACTGGTACCACCGCCGGTTCATACAGCGGAAACATCACCCACACCAGCACCGGGGCGACGCAGGTTGACAAAGCCGTAAGCGGCACGGTCTCCGATCCTGTCCCGATCATTCATACATCTGGAACGCTGAACGCGTTCGCGACAGACGAAGGAACTCCCTCAGACCCTCAGACCTACACGCTTTATGGTGAGTTCCTCACCAATAACATAGACGTCAGCGCGCCCGGCGGTTTTGAGCTTTCCACAAATGGCAGCACCTATTCCGGACTGCTCTCTCTCGCTCCCAGCTTCAATGGACTGGTTTACGTCCGCCTGACCGGCGCTGCGGAAGGCAACTTCTCCGGCAATATCGCTCACGTTAGTTCCGGCGCCACGCAAGTTGACCTTGCTGTGACCGGGGATGTCTATCCGCCCGCGGTTCCGACCCTGTTTATGGAAGAGAACTTTGACTATACCGTCGGGACGACGGTAGTATCAAACGGCTGGTCGGCACATAGCGGAGTAGGCGTAGCATCTCCCTTGATTGATGCGACCAATCTGACTTACACGAACTATCCCCCCAACGATGGCGGCAGTGCGCGTACCACAGGCGTCAATGGCGAAGACATCTCAAAGGGTTTTGCCGAACAAACTTCCGGCAACGTCTATTGCGGATTTTTACTTAACATCACCAGCCTCCCCAACACGACCCAAGACTACAGCTTCCATCTGGGCGATTCCTCCGTTCCAAATGGCGGAACTAACTTTAGGGGCAGATTGTATGTGCAAAGGGATGCAGAAAACAACATCAGGTTCGGTATTTCGAAATACTCGACAAGCACAGCAGTTATCCAGTTTACGCCCTATTCATACGCTTACAACACCACCTACATGATGGTTATGAAGTATAAGATAGTTCCCGGTACCGCCAACGATGAGGTCTATCTATGGATCAACCCAACAGACACAATCAACGAGCCTGCTCACACTCTGTTTATCGGTATTGCGGACACTGGAAGCGATCCCAGCAACATCGGCAGCGTAGCCATCCGCCAGTCTGACAAGACCCCTGCCGCCTATTATGACGGAATTCGCATCGCCAATGACTGGGCCCGTCTCTGGAATCCGGAAGGCATGCCCACTCCGGAGATCTATGCCACCGGCACCCCCGATCCCATGAACAACATCGCCGGCACCCCGTCGGAAGATGATGCGTTCTACAGCCTGAGCGGAGCCAACCTCACCGGCCCCATCTCCATCGTCGCCCCCACCGACTTTGAAGTATCTTCAACCGGAGTGGACGGCTGGGCAAACAGCATCCAGGTTCCCGCCGCTTTCGACGGCACCATCCATGTCCGCCTTGTCAGCACCGAAGTTGGAACCCACGGCGGTCTCATCACCCACAACAGCCCCGGCGCGGACGAAGTCACTGTCGCTGTTGAAGGCGAAACCTTCGCTCCTCCCGTCGAATGGAACATCACTGCCAACTTCACTTCCTTCGACCACACGGTGGGGACCCCATCAGTTTCCCAGTCCTACACCATGAGCGCCACCAACGCCGCCCAGGACATCACCGTGACCGCAACCAACGGCTTTGAGCTCAGCCAGGACGACAGCAACTGGTTCACCCAACTGGTGCTTGCCTACAACTTCAACGGGACCCTCTACGTGCGCCTGAATTCCAGCACCGCCGGAAACATCAGCGGCACCGTCACCCACACAACTGCCGAAGCTTCCCCCTACGAGATAAACGTCTCCGGCGTCGCTTCCCCGCCCGCGGGCAACTATGCCACAGACCTCTTCTTCTCCGAATACCTTGAGGGAAGCAGCAACAACAAGGCTTTGGAGATCTATAACGGCACAGGAGCTCCGGTGGACCTTGGACCCTATAAGGTTGTTCTCTATTCCAACGGATCTTCGACTCCAGGCAACACGCTCACCTTCACTCCGGGAACCATGCTTGCCCATGATGACGTTTACGTGATCGCCAATTCCAGCGCCAATGCCACGATCCTCGCACTGGCTGACGTTACCAGCACAGTCACTTACTATAATGGCAACGATGCTGTTGCCCTGATCAAAACCGTTGAAAGCGTTGAGCAGTACGTGGACATCTTTGGTGTAATTGGCAGCGACCCCGGCACAATGTGGGTTTCAGGAGTACACCAGACACTTGACCGTACTCTGGTAAGAAAACCGACTGTAGTAGAAGGCGTCTCCGTCAATCCCACCGGAACAGGACCTGGTGCCTTCCTCACTTTGGAAACTGAGTGGGATGTCTATCCCATCGATACGACAACCTATCTCGGTGATCACACCTTCACTCCCGGCGCTCAGGTTGCGGAAGCCCCCGTGCTCGATCCCGCGGGCGGAATATATTCCTCAACGGTGAACGTCAGCATGTCGACCACCACCCCCGGCGCTACCATTTACTACACTCTCGATGGCAGTCTGCCCAGCGACACCAACGGTTTCAACTATTCTGTGACTGGAGCCCCTGCCGTTAGCGCCACAACTACAGTGAAAGCCATCACCTACGCCACTGGCTACACACCGAGCAGCGTGACCACAGCAACCTACGTGTTCCCGACCCTGATCGCGGACATCGCCACCCTGCGCGCCCAGGCAATCGGCACCACCATGTACAAACTGACAGGCGAAGCCGTGCTCACCTTCCAACAGGCAACCAGACATCAGAAGTATATCCAGGACGCCACCGCGGCAATCGTGATCGACGATCCCGCCGGCATCATCACCACCACTTACAACCTCTATGACGGCATCACCGGCGTCACCGGTACCTTGGGGCTCTACAACGGATTGCTTCAGTTCACCCCTGTGGCCGATCCCGGCGCCGCGACCTCGGTTGGCAACGTAGTCGTCCCAGAAGTGCGCACCCTTGCCAGCCTGACCACGGCTGACCAGGCCAAACTGATCAAGGTTATGGACGTGACCTTCGATACCACCACCGTAAACTTCAGCTCGATCGCAGAGAACATCAATGCAACCGATCCTACGGCCACATTGACCATGCGCACTTTCCCCGCCACGGATTACAGCGGGACCGCGATACCGGCAGCGCTGAACAGCCTCACCTGCCTTGTCGGCGAATATCTTACCGCGATGCAGGTCTCTCCGCGCTTCCTTGCGGACTTCGAACTGCCTGGCGGACTTGACGTGCCAATCGTCCAAATCGTCGAAGCCACCGGCTCCGTGACCATTTCCTGGGCTGCGGTGTCCGGAGCGACAAGCTACCGCGTGGAATGGGCTTCCAACCCCTATGGAACTTTCCAGCCGCTCGGTACCACCACTGATCTGTTCTACAACGACACTACCGCCGGGATGAAATTCTACCGCGTGATAGCAGTTAACTGATAATCCAACAGACCACTTACACGAGCCCGGAATGATCTTCCGGGCTCTTTTTTTCCATCCCGCTGCCGATCAAAGGCTTGGCTTTTCCTCCCTTGATATCATCTCTTAATCACTTCTTAATCACTTCTTAATCAAGCCTTAATATTAAAGAAGTGATTAAGAAGTGATTAAGAAGTGATTAAGAGATGACCCTAAGGGCGAAGGCGGAAGAAAGGCGCGGCAAAATGCGGGAAAACAAGCTTAACTATCTGGGGGATATTTGATTAGGGTAGCGGGAAGGGAATGTGGAGTTCAGACGCCCAGATCGGACAAGTCCGCTTTCAGGTACGCGTCCAGTTTCAGATTGCGGCAGAGGCCGCGCCAAACGATAAGGCCGGCTTCATCGGCGGATGACTGCAAGCGGCGGAGTTCGTCCCCGCGGCGCTTCCTGCTGAGGCTGGCGACGAGTGGGGCGCATTCGCGGGCTGCATTGAGCGTATTGTCCTCGATCCGGAAGCCCAGCACGGCGGCGAATCTGAGTGCGCGAAGCAAGCGCAGGGGGTCTTCGGAAAAAGAAAGCCGGGGGTCGCGCACGGTGCGGATGATCTTGGTCCGGAGGTCGTGGAAGCCCTGTCCGCTGGGATCGAAGGCCTCTCCGCCCACGATGTCCTGATAGAGGGCGTTGACCGTGAAGTCGCGGCGGAGGCAGTCGGTATGCAAAGGAGCGAAGCGCACCCGGGGATGGCGGCTTCCGGGATGGTATCTTTCGGCGCGGGTCATCGCGAAATCGAGCTGCACGCCTTCAAACACGCAGGAAGCGGTGCCGAAGTCCGGGTGCAGTTCGGGCGGCGAGGCGGGCAGGGATTCGTGAATAAACTCCGCCAGCAGGATTCCTCCGGAGGGCAGCTCGACGGAGATATCGGCGTCACGCACTTCGCATTGGGGATCGAGCAGGAAGTCTCGCACGCAGCCGCCGGCGAATCTTGCCTTTGCGGCAAAGCGGGTGCCTTGCAGCGCGGGGATCAGGAGTTCGCGGAGTTCGCTCAGCCGCATAGCAATTCCCCGATCACAGCGGTGGAAACGAACAGCGCCTGGTCGGTCAGGCGCAGCCGTTCGGGGGTGAGCTCCAGCATGCCAAGCGCGGTTAATCTGCCAATCTGAACTTGCTTGTCGGAGGCAAGGCCGGTTCCGAAGCGCGCGGCGTATTCTTCCAGCGACACTCCTTCCCGCAGGCGCAGCCCCATCATCAAAAAATCGGCCTTGAGCTGCCCTGTTCCGCATTCCTCGGCATCGGTGAAGAGCTTTTTGCCGGAGATGTTGGCGTAATATTCTGCCAGGGAAGAGGGATTGGTGTAGCGCAGGGGCGGAAGGGATCCCGCGGCGGATGCTCCCAGGCCCAGCCAGGCTTCGCTGCGCCAATAGGCGAGATTGTGCCTGGATTCCTTTCCCGGGCGGGCGAAGTTGGATATCTCGTACTGCAGGTAGCCGGCATCGCCAAGCGCGCCGCGGATCAGCGCGTATTGGGCGGCAAGGGTGTCGTCATCCGGGAGGGGAGCGATTTCGCCGGACACGATCCTTCGCTGCAGAGGGGAGTCTTCCTCGAGGGTCAGCAGGTATAAGGAAATGTGTTCCGGCTCGAGTTCCAGAAACAAAGTCAGGCTTTGCTCCAGGCTCTGCAGAGAGGATCCGGGCAGGCCGTAGATCAGGTCAAGGGAGATGTTGTCAAAGCCGTGATCGCGGCAGAGCCTGATTTTATCAGGCATTTGGGCGGCGCGGTGGCGTCTGCCGAGCAGAACCAGTTCGGGGTCGGACATGCTCTGGAGACCAACGGAAAGGCGGTTCACGGGAGTCTTGCGCAGTTCGGTGAGGAAGTCCGGAGTTATCTGCAGGGGATTAGTTTCGAGGGTGATCTCCGCCTCAGGGGCGAGATCGAAGCGTCCGCAAAGGGATTTGATGTCTGACGGGCTCAATAATGAGGGTGTTCCGCCGCCGAAATAGAGGGTCCGCGCCTTTGCCAGACAGGGGTCTAAGTTCAGGCAGAGATCGATTTCGCGATGCAGGAAGCTTATGTATTCCTCGAGCGCGGAACGCCTGAAGGGAACGCTGAAGAAGCTGCAATATCCGCAGCGGGACAGGCAAAAGGGCAGATGGAGATAGACGGCTACCGGGCCAAGCGTAATATCCTGTCCTTGCGAACGTGCGGGGTATCGTAAAGCTTGTTGTATTCGACGCCTTTGGAGAAGAAAATCAACCAGGGGGTGCCGGTGATGTCCGACCGGTCGAGGAAGCCCCAATAGCGGCTGTCGTCGCTGACGTCGCGGTTGTCGCCCATCACGAAGTACTTTCCTTCCGGGACCTTGATCGGCCCGAACCAATCGCGGTTGAAGACCGGCGGAGCGAGGGAATCCTGTCCTGCGGGGACGACGCGGTAGTCCTCATACCAGGGATTCACCGATACGTAGTCCTGCTGGCCAGGCAAATACCGGGTCTGGATGATCTCGCGGGGCGAAGCCGGAGGGTCGGGATAGGCGCGCCCGTAGCACTCATAGCCGCGTTCAAAGCGCTTTCCGTTGATATAGACGATCTTGTCCCTGATCTCCACTGTGTCGCCGGGCATGCCGATGACTCGCTTCACGACGTTCTTCCGGGCGTAGTAGGTGATGTGGAAGAAGGTGAGGGGGAATTGTCCGAACGCGGTTGACTTGTTCAGGTAAAGCGGATGGAAGATCTTGACGAAATTGTCCTTGGAGTCCGGATGCTCGGGGGTTCCGGGTTCGATCTTGGGAAAGCGGAAGGTGACGATGTCCTCGCGCTGGGGGTCTTTGAAGAAGTATTTGATCTTGTTGGCGACGAGGTAGTCTCCCGTGAGCAGCGTTTTTTCCATCGAAGAGGAAGGAATCATGAAGTTCTGGAAAGTGTAGTTGCGGATGATCATCGCCACCACGAAAGCGAAGAGTATGGCTTCGATCCAATCCTGCAGCCAGGGTTTTTTTCGGCGGAATTTCTTGCCCGCGGGGATGGGGGTGATGGTGTAATCCGGTTCTTTGTATTCTTGTTTCTTGATCTTTTCTTTCAGGAGCTGCTTGTCTTTCATCCTCTAATCTTCCTCTGTGAAACGCTAATGTCTTTCCATCTTTTGCTTGAGAGAACTTTTGTCAAGCAGGATTTGCCGGAGCGTTATCCCGCGTGGTCCACGCGTGTCAGTATGCCAGCATCAGCAGGGCTTCGATCTCCTCGGGGCTGAACTTGACGATCCTGCCCACGGGTTTGGATTCCATGATGATGTCCCGTAGCACGGCGAGATCGCTTTCCTTGATACCGAGGTCGCGCAGGCTGGTTGACGAGCCCCAGGACTCGATCTTGTCGCGGAACCGGCGTAGCGCGTGCGAAACAGAATCCACGCCCCAAACCTCGCGCGCCCAGTTGAGGAACCGCTCCGGGTGCTTTTCGCTCACATACTCGATCCAGGCGGGAAAGATCACGCCCAGCCCTTCTCCGTGGGCGATCTTGGGGTAGAGCGCGGAAAAGGAGTGCTCGATCGCATGGCATGCCCAATCGCCGCCTTGCAAGCCCGCTCCGCTGATTCCGTTCAGGGCGAGAGTCGCGCTCCAGGCGAGGTTTGCCCGGGCGTCCAGATCGCAGGAGTTCAGCTTCAGGCGGTCGGTCACTTCCATGATGGTGCGCAGCAGGGCTCCGTCCAGGGAGACGGTTGCTCGCGCGGTGTCGTCCATGAAATAGTATTCAAGGATGTGCGCGGTGGCATCCAGAGCGCCGTTGACGGTTTGCCTGAAAGGCAGGCTGCACTGAACCGCGGGGTCAATGATGCTCGCTTTGGGGAAAAGCAGGGGTGAACCCATGCCCCATTTTTTGCGTTCCTCCGTGTTTGTGAGCACGGAGAAGGAGTTCATTTCGCTTCCGGTGGCGGAGAGGGTGAGCACCGTAAAGACAGGTAACGCCTTGGCTATGCGTTCTTTGCCGGTGTAGGCGTTCCAGACATCATCCAGATAGAATCCCGCGGCTACGGCTTTGGCGCTGTCGATCACGCTGCCTCCGCCCACGGCCAGAATCGCGTCCACTCCCTCTGCCCGCGCCAGGGCGACCAGTTCCCGCGCTTTATCCAAAGTGGGATTGGCTTGCACGCCCCAGGCTTCGATCCAGTCAATATCATTGGCTTTCAAGCTATCCGTAACCTGCGTGTGTACACTGTTACCGCGGATGGAACCGCCCCCTGCCACAAGCAGGGCTTTGCTCACGCCGGAGGCTTTCATTTCCTGCCCCAGCATCTTTATCATCCCGACTCCGAAGTGGATGCGGGTTGGGTTGTAAAAACTAAAGGAATCCATTTCTGCTCCTTGTATGTGATACTCAGCGGTGGTTATGCTTTCAATACATAATCTAAGGCGCGAGAACGCGGAGGCAAGCGCAAATTCAGGCAGGATGCGGATATCTTTTGCGGCATCAGGTCATATAATCAGGCAATGCCCGTAACAACATACCGGTGATAGCCATACAGCATCAAGTGTCCAACTGCCCTGAAACATCACTCCGACTTTGTCCTTGACAGGCAGCATGATTCTGCTTTACTGACTATACAGTTCGTTTCGGAACCAGTTTTCCCGGATTAGGAGTTGCCGATGCGCCAGATCCTCAGCCTGTTCTGCCTGCTGTTCCTGGCTTCAGGAATGCCCGCGGTGGTGACGGAAGTGGCTTCCCTGAGAGGTTTCCTGTATGGCACGGAGGATAATTGTTCCTACGACAACTGGGTGTCTCACGTATCCGAGGGGCAGGTCTCGTGGCTGAACGTTTACGCGCCATGGGAAGAGCAGAACGACGACTTTGGAGAGTATCTCATCCCCACCGAACAGGATCTTCGCAATTGGGATCAGGTCGTTCAGGCCTTTCTGGCTCTCGATCTGACTGCTGCCGAAGCCTGGATCTCGCAATACGAACTACCCTACGAAGTGGTTGTCTTCCAGGACCTTGACAGCGGCAGAAACATTTACATGCTGCGGGAGACCCTGAACGGCGACATCGACGGCAATGGCACGGAAGACACTTCTGACGACGAAACCGGCAGCTTTGAGTACAGTTGGGGCTTGTACATCTTTGATCCCAACGCGTCCCGCCCGATGGTTATAACCGCTCCCCACCCCTGCGACGACTATCCCTCGCCCGTTTTCGCCCTGGAATCATTTCTGGAACTTGACGCCCGCTTCCTGCTGATCAACGCCGCCGGGCGCGAAGTGGCATACTTTCCCCCCTACAACTCAAACAACCAGTCGATCAGCGACCCCTCGCGCATGGACGCACACCCCTTCAACGTCTTCTATCAGCGCTGCGCCGACCAGCTTCGTGCTATAACGGGCAAAACCGAGTTCTCCCTGCAGATCCACTCCTATGACTGGAACAAGTATTCCGGCCAGCCCAACGTGATGCTCTCCGCCGGCAACGGACGCGAGTATCCCGCTCTGCCCATCCGTGACGATTCGCGCCTGAACGGTAGCCTGGTTAACCGCACCCCCTTCCTGGTGCATCCCGCAAACTCCCTCGGCACCCATTCCGAGGTTGACATAACCGACTATTACTGCGTGAATTACAATACAGCGGAGCCGGTCTGGTACACCGGCGGCGGACTGCACGTCCAGGTCCCCCGCAACACCGAACTCCCCGGCGCGCAGTATAACCAGCAGATGCTCTACACCGAACAGCAAAACCTCTTCGACGTCTATTCACCCTTTCTCCACGTGGAGATGGACGAACTCCCCAAATGCTACGTGCGCAATGAAGCCAACTGGCGTTGGTTCTTCGGGTACGACGCAGAGGCGGAAAGCTGGAACCTTGATCAGAGATACGACAGATTCATCGCATTCTACAGGCCCTGGCTGGTAGCGCTGGACGCTGTCATCGACAGCATGCTCATCCTAGACGACGGCACCGGACCCTCGAATCCGGAAAACCTCAGCCTGACGTCTCTGGCGAACTCGAGATGCAGATTCCAATGGGACAGGAGTTACGCCTACGACTTCGACAGTTATGTGATCAATCTCCGCTACGAGGATGAGGGCGAATGGTTCAATCTTGTGCTCGACCGCCATACCGACCCCTCGCTCGCGTGGCAGAATACAAGCACTTATTACATTGACCTGGAACAGGTTAGCCGGGTTTACTATCTGCGCATCCAGGCCCGCGACAAGCATGGAAACACTTCGCCCTGGAGCAACGAGCTCAAGGTCTGGAACGTCTTCGCCCCCATCTACGATGTCACCGCGAATGAAGGGGATGGCTTGATCGGAATCAGTTTCAATTCCTATACGCAAACTCACCTTGGTTTCAACATATATCGCGCCCAGGGCGACAGCGCTTTCGAACTGCATTCCTCCTGGCACAACAACCCGGACCTGCAAACGCACCCAGAGACTGCCTATTCTTACACCGACCACAATGTAAGCAACGGAGCGGTTTATCGCTATCAGGTAAGCGCTCAATACTCAGACGGTTACGAAGCGTTTGGCTGGGCGATTGCCACCGTCAGCCCCTATCGGCCATATTCTCTCAACCTCACCAACACCCAAAACGCCGACTCCTGCATCCTGGTCATCGGAGCAAATCCTCTCGCCACCGACGCTCTGGACAGTTACGATGTGGAAGTGGAAAGCACCAGCGGGCAATTGCTGATCGTCACTCCCGGGACGCAGGGTTCGGATCCCCTGATCCGGGACATCCGGATGCTGTTCGATCCCTCGGCGGAGTGCAAAGTCTGGCCGATCCAATGCCGCAGCCCCTTCGCGCCCGCGAACCTGAGCCTTTGCGCCGATCCCTCCCTGCTTGCCGCTGGCGCGGATTTACTTCTCTACGACGAAAACGCGGATTTCTGGCACGACCTCAGGCAGGGACCATACCTCTGGACGCAGACGACCACCGGGTGGAGAACCTTCAAGTTCTTTTGGGGCAAGCATCTTCCCCGCGTGCAGTTTGCCGCAGTGCCCAACGCCTGCGAGTTTGCGGGAACGCCCTTCAACCTCCAATGGAAGGTGCTCAACGCCCCGCGCGTCGCCTTCGTCGATCTCTGGTTCTGCGCTCCCGGAGATTCTTTCCTGGTGGCGCAAAACCTGTCGCCCCACATCAACCAGTTGAACTATCTGCCTCCGCAGTGCATCAGCGGAGGGAGGCTGCGCGCGGATCTGCATTGCCTGGATGGCGTTCAACTGTGCTTCTACTCCCGCAACTACTACGATGTGATCGCCCAAAACATTGTCTATCAACATCCTCCCGGCTTCAGACTGTACAGCATCCCTCTCTGGAATTTCTCCCAGGAGACGGACGCTTTGCTCGGCGCGGACGCTTCTGCGTATCTCCTCGCGCCAAACCAGACCTGGCAGGCTGCCCAAACCCTTGTTTTCGGCCAAGGCTATCTGATCAGCCACGATCAGGGCTTTCAGCTAAACCTGCCAGCCGAACTGCCCTTCGCGCCGTGGGTCCAGACTCTCTATCAGGGCTGGAATCTGCTGGCCAATCCATTCAACCGGGACTTCGATCTCGCGGACCTGGAGTTTACGTATCAGGGTGTGCCGCAAAGCTACCCGCAAATGGTCGCCGATTCCCTTCTGGCTCCGCTGGTTATCCTTGCCGGCGCGGACGGACTCCAACCAGGTTCCCTGCTGCCGGCCCGCCAGGCGGCTTTCCTGTTTTACCGAAGTTGGGGTGTGTTAACCGCCACGTTCGATCCCCTGGCGCACGGAGCAGTGCCTGTGGAGTGGGCGGACCAATGGAGCGTGAGCCTCTCTCTCGATGACGGCTATCATAGCGCTGACGCGGTCCAGGTCGGCACAGCGGACGCCAGCAGCCCGGGATTTGACCTCTTATACGATCTTCCCAAGCCGCCCGCGTTCCCCGACGCTCCCTACCGGATCGCTCTGAGCCAGTTCGATCCCGCCACTGTCCAGACCAGGCTGCTCCAGACCGATTACGCGGGTCTCTATCCCTGGTACAACGACGCGGAAAAGATCTGGACCTTCGAGTTTGAGAATTCGGAACCGGGTCCATTGCGTTTCCGTCTGGATTCCAGCCGCCTGCCGGACGGCTACAGCGCCGATCTCTGCGTGAACGGCCAGCTTCATTCGCTCACAAACTACGGCCAATACTGGATTGACCTTCCCTCCGCGGGACTGAACAACGGTTGGCTGAGGATCCGCAATTACCAGTCCGGCTCGTACGCTGCCGCCAAAGAATCGGGTTTGAACGCCTATCCCAATCCCTTCCGGACGGGGATCGCTGTCCAGTTGCCCGATCTGAAAGGCGCGGCTGCGGAAATCGCAGTTTACAATCTGCGCGGGCAGAAAGTCCGCCAGTTGGCAAGCGGAACGACCGCAACCGGAGGATCTCGCCTCTATTGGGACGGAACCGACGCTCAGGGCAGGCAGGTCGCCCCCGGGATCTATCTGCTCCGCGCGGAGTATCTGGACCAAACCGTTACCCGCAAGCTGGTACGCCAGTAGACAAGAATATCCATTAACAGCATATTGTTCAACAAATTAGCCTGATACTCCAGGCAAAGGTCAACCTGTCCTTGATCCCGTTCCGCCCTTATTGTCATCTCTTAATCACTTCTTTATCACTTCTTAATCAAGCCTTA
>CAZKAA010000042.1:0-20944 GCA_964550575.1 uncultured Candidatus Cloacimonadota bacterium | reverse complement strand
AGCCTTAACAATTAAGAAGTGATTAACTAGTGATAAAGAAGTGATTAAGAGATGTGAACAGGGAAGAAGGGGGAAAAGCCATGCCGGGTAAGGCAGTGCAGAGGGGCTTACGGCTTCTGCGGCAGTGGCTTGCGAGGTCCGGCAGAATCAGGGTCAGTAGGGTTGGCGAAACCACGATTCCAGCGTCTGCCAGTTCAGCGCACAATCCCAAAAAAACTATTGACGAAATGGACGCTCTGCCAGAATATGGTAAATTAATAAAAAAACAAAGGTTAACCAGATGCTAGTGGCAAAAATCTTCGTGCGTTTGAAACCCAACGTGCTTGACCCGCAAGGCAAGGCGGTGAGCAATTCCCTGCATCAGCTGGGTTTCGCCAGAGTGGTGGAAACCCGGGTCAGCAAGTACATCGAGATCAGCTTCGACACGGATGACGAGGCAGCCGCCAAAGCCGACATAGAGCGGATTTGTTCCGAACTGCTCGCCAATCCGAACACGGAGACCTATTCCTACACTCTGGAGCCACATCCCGGAGAGAGGCCTTGAGGGTCAGCGTCATCACCTTTCCCGGCTCGAACTGCGATCACGACGCGCAGGAAGCGTTCGCCCGGCGGGGGCACCAGAGCAGCCTGGTCTGGCACAAGGACCACGATCTGCTGAACCCCGATCTGGTGGTGCTTCCCGGCGGCTTTTCCTACGGCGATTATCTGCGCTGCGGAGCATTAGCGCGCTTTTCCCCGATCGTGGGCGAGGTGCTCGCATTTGCCCGGCGGGGCGGACTGGTGCTGGGAATCTGCAATGGGTTCCAAATCCTGACAGAATGCGGCTTGCTGCCCGGAACCCTGATGATGAACGAAAACCTGTCCTTTATTTGCAAGCATCAATACATCCGCGTGGAAAACGACTCCACACCCTTCACCAATTCTATTCCATCCGGAACGGCACTGGATATCCCCATCGCCCATAAGGAAGGCAATTTCTATATCGACTCTGACGGACTCAAGTCCTTGCGGGACAACGGTCAAGTCGTATTCCGCTATTGCCTGCCAGACGGAACAGCCAGCCCGGAAGCCAACCCCAACGGCTCGCTCGACAACATCGCCGGGATCTGCAACGAGCGGGGAAGCGTCCTTGGACTGATGCCGCACCCCGAACGCGCCGCCACTCCGGAAGTTATCAGCCAGGATGGAGAGAGGGTCTTTGCTTCGCTGGAAAGACACTTTGGCATCGCTTGACCGGCTGCTGTTTCCGCCCTGTTGCCTGGCATGCCACGGCGCGACGGAATCCGCGGCGGACGTACTCTGTCCGGAATGCCGCGACAAGCTGGTTCCCATCCGGAGCAAGTATTGCCGCAAGTGCGGCGCCTTGCTGGACGGATATCGCTGCTATGCCTGTTCCCAAACGGATTTTAGCTTCACCTTCGCGAGATCCGCGCTGGTCTATCAAAGCCCCGTAAAGGAACTGGTGCACAGCCTAAAATACTCAGAACTGCGCTCCCCGGCGTCATTTTTCGCCAAAGCGATGCTGGACACTCCCTCCCGGGTGCGGTTTGCCGAGAAGTATGATTTTGTGATGGCGGTGCCTCTGCACAGGGTTCGCCAGCGGGAACGCGGCTGCAACCAATCAGAGCTTATCGCGCGGCGGATCGCGCGGGAACTTGGGCTTCCCTGCGAGAAGCCGGTTTTCCGGCGCTACTATACCGAAAGCCAGACCAATCTGAGCTGGGAGCGCCGCAAAGACAATCTGAAAGACGCTTTCGGTGTCCGCAGGAACGCGGAACTGGCAGATAAGAGCATAATCCTGGTGGACGACGTGTTCACCTCCGGGACCACGGTGAACGAGATCGCGCGAGTTCTCAAAGCCAACGGGGCGAGGAAGGTCGCGGTGCTGACGGCGTCGCGGGCGGTATAGAGCTATGAAGCATCCCTACAACGAGATACGCAGCACAATCACCGAAAGCGAAGCCGGCGAGATGATCGAGAAGGTCGCCCGCTTCATCGCCGAACGGCAGATGGGGGCGGCGGGTATCCTGCTCTTGGAGTCGCTGCATCCGCTGCACGGGATCGCCAGCCAGGCGATGTATTTCGTGCTGCCGGTTGCGGAACTGATCTTTGACTCGGACAAATACCAGCGCTTCGCGCTCACGATCCAGAACGAGGACTACCTGAAGCGCCTGATCAAACGCATCGACGAACTGGACGAAGAGATCAACCGCGAACGTCGGGCCGAAGCGCGTCTCAGGGCCAAACGCAGGCGGAACAAGCGGCGCGAGTTTTTTAGAAAGATTTTCAAACGTGAAGATAAATCAGCTGAATAAGCGGAGGAATAATGCAATACGATGAAAAACGCCTGACCAGGATCGTGGCAACCGACTGCGGCAGCACGACGACCAAGGCTATTTTGATCGAATGGGTGGACGGCGAATATCGCCAAACCATCCGCGGCGAAGCGCCGACCACGGTCGAAGCCCCGCTGAACGATGTGACCAAGGGCGTGATCAACGCCACTCAGGAACTTGAGGAACTCGCCCGGCTCAAGTATAAGAACCAGGACATCAAGTTCATGGAAAATGGCGAGTTCGTGATCCCGCGCAAGGGCGACGTGGGCGTTGACGCCTACGTTTCGACCTCCTCAGCCGGAGGCGGACTGCAAATGATGGTGACCGGAGTGGTGGCCTCGATGACCGGAGAAAGCGCTGAACGCGCGGCTCTGGGCGCCGGGGCGATCGTGATGGACCTCATCTCCAGCAACGACAGGCGCATGAACCATGAGAAGATTGAACGCATCCGCGAACTGCGGCCGGACATGATCCTGATGGCAGGCGGCGAAGACGGCGGCACGATCAAGCACGTGGTGGAGATGGCGGAACTGGTGAGCGGCGCGGATCCCAAGCCGAGGCTGGGCTCCGGATACAAACTTCCGGTCATCTATGCCGGCAACAAGGACGCGCAGGAACACATCCGCGAGTCTCTGGGCAGCAAGGTTGACCTGATCATCACGGAAAACATCCGTCCCAAACTCGAGACAGAAAACCTCGGGCCGGCGCGCGACAAGATCCATGATCTGTTTATGGAACACGTGATGCAGCAGGCTCCCGGATATAATAAACTGATGGAATGGACCAAAGGCCCGGACCACGAAAACGTGCCCATTATGCCCACTCCGGCGGCTGTCGGCAACATCATGCAGGCGATCGCCAAAGACGAAAAGATCGAAGTTGTGGGCGTGGATATCGGTGGAGCGACAACGGACGTGTTTTCCGTTTTCACCGAGGACTATGTATTCAACCGCACCGTGAGCGCCAATCTGGGCATGAGCTACAGCATTTCCAACGTCCTTGCTTCCGCGGGACTGGACAATATCATGCGCTGGGTGCCGCTCGACATTGATGAAAACGGTCTGCGCAACATGATCAAGAACAAGATGATCCGACCCACGACGATACCCTCCCTGCTGGAGGAACTCGTTCTGGAGCAGGCGATCGCCATCGAAGCGCTGCGCCTTGCCTTTGAGCAGCATAAAGAGTTTGCCAGCAGCCTGAAGGGTATGCAGCGCCAGCGTGATATCTCAGAGGCGTTCAGCCAATCAACCTCCGGCGCTTCGATCGTCAACCTGATGACCCTGAACCTGCTGGTCGGAAGCGGAGGCGTCCTATCCCACGCTCCTCGCCGCCATCAGACCGTGATGCTGCTGATCAACGCTTTCCTGCCTGAGGGCGTGACCCGCCTGGCGGTGGACAGTATCTTCATGATGCCGCATCTGGGCGTGCTTTCCGAGATCAGCACCAAAGCTGCGACCGAGGTTTTCCGCAAGGACTGCATGGTCTATCTTGGATCATGCGTCGCGCCCGTCGGCAAGGGCAAGATCGGCAAGCCTGCTCTCAGCGCCAAGCTGGAACTTCCCGACGGAAAGGTCTGGGAAGAAGAGATTCCCTATGGCGAAGTTCGCCTGATCCCCTGCGGAGTTGGTGAAGTCGCCAAAGCCACTCTCAAAACCCACGGCGGCTTGATTCTGGACGAAGCAAAGAACCGCGAACTCAGCCTAGATCTGCACGGCGGCACGGTAGGCATCGTGCTTGATACGCGCGGACGCCGTCCTTTCACTCTGCCCACCGATAAGACGGAACGGATCGCCCTGCTGAAGAAGTGGATGCGCGAGTTCCAGGTTTATCCAGAAGCGATCTTGAAATAGGAGGAAACAATGGGACAAGCATATTCAGCCGGACTAACCGTAACCGACAGCATCATATTGAGAAAAGAACGCATCCTGCCCCTCAAAGGCAAGGTGCTGGTAAAAAAGGGAGATAAGGTCAAGGCCGAGGACGTGGTCGCCGAGACCCTGCTTCCCGGAAAAGTCGTGCCTTTCAACCTCGCCAACAAGCTGGGAGTCACACCCGCCCAACTCACCAACTTCATCAAGATCGAACCCGGCCAGCAGATCACAACTCACACCGTGCTGGCAGAAACCAAAGGCCTTTTCGGCCTGGGGCTTTTCAAGAACGAAGTGCGTTCCCCCGTGGAAGGCGAAGTGGAAAACATCTCTTCTGTGACCGGGCAGATCCTTCTCCGCGAACCCCGCATCCCCGTGCAGGTCAAAGCGTTCATAGACGGGATTGTGACCGATGTGATCGAGGACGAGGGCGTCATCATTGAGAACAAGAGCGCCTACATTCAGGGAATCTTTGGCATCGGGGGCGAGACCATCGGCGAGATCAAGGTTTTGGTCAATACTCCCGAAGATGAGATCGATCCACATCAGATCAATGAAACCTGCGCAGGAAAGATCCTGGTGACGGGTTCCTTCCTATCCTATGCTGCGATCGACGCGGCGCGCAAGCACGGAGCCAAGGCTGTGATCACCGGCGGCATCGACGACCAGGACATCAAAAAACTATTGGGGCACGATATCGGCGTCGCCATCACGGGGCACGAAAACATCGGCCTCACGATCGTGGTCACCGAAGGCTTTGGCAAGATCACCATGGCGCGCAAGACCTTCGATCTGCTGAAGAGATTCGAAGGCAAGAAAACCTCGATCCACGGCCGCACCCAGATCCGCGCCGGCGTGATCCGCCCCGAGATCATCATCCCGCTGGACTTCGACGAGAAAGAGCTTGTCGTCAAGGAAGCCACGATGCCTATTCTGGAGATCGGAACCCTGATCCGCGTCATTCGCCAACCCAACTTCGGCAAGATCGCGAAGGTTACAGGCATGCCTGAAGAACTCACCAAGGTCGAGTCCGAGACCCTCGTGCGCGTATTGGAAGCTGAGTTTGAAGACGGCAGCAAGATGATTCTTCCCCGAGCAAACGTGGAAGTGATCGAAACTTAAACTTATACTTAAAGCATAATGAGAAAAGGGCGGCCGCGTGGTCGCCCTTCTTTGTGTCAGGGATTATTCACTTCGTCAATCAGGCTTTATTTGACGATCTCGATATACATCTCACCGCCGCTGGCTGAACCGAAATAGCCCAGCGCGTTGTTCACTCCTCCGTTCAGATATCCCTCATCCCGATAGGTATAGCTATAGAAGTTGTCGTCCACGAGATAGGCGGAAACCCGGTAGCGCCCATAGAGCACGAAGGCGAACCCATAATCTCCGAAGACCAGCGAGTTGCCTGCAATTCCCGGATGCGGTCCGGACTCGAAGCGATAGAGGAACTGCACGCGCCGGAACGCTCCGCCGGCGTTGTAAACATCCCTCAGGTTCTCCGTGACGTTCGTGATCCCCAGCGCCGGCGTGGTAAACTCCAGATCGGTGCTGAACTCCTCCAGGCACCAGGTCTCGCCGAAGAAGTTGTAGCTGCCCGCGGCGTTGCCGGTATCCAGCACGATGGGGTACTGCGAATCTATCGCGGTGAATGGCGTGGTGTTTGCCGTGTTGGGATCCAGCGAATAGCCTGTTCCCGCCGGATTGTTCCCATAAGGGTCCGTCAGGAGGTTAACCGCCGGCGGGACGGTCGTTTCCGCCCAGATCAGTTTATCATAGCCGGGGACGGTCACTTCGATGCGATAGCGGTGGTTTGCCTGGATAGGCGCGGCAAGCGGATCCTGGTATTTGACCTTGAATTCGTGCAGCGTGGGTTCGAGGTTGATAACCTGGCCTGTATCCAGATCGCGGATGCTCACAACCGCGTCTGCCACAAAGATCCCCGCGGGATTGAAATCCTCGATCTCGGAGGAGCGAGTGACATATATCGGGTGCTCGACGCTAACCGGCAGCCCGGCATAGATCAGCCCCGCCACGGTATACACGTCGCCGTCGAAGCGCGGCTCGGAAGTGTTGTCGCAGGCGGCAAGGAGCAGCGCCAGCAGGACCGGTATCAGCAATAGTATTCTTTTCATGCTTGCCTCACCAAGTGATGTTGATTCCCAGGAAGGGCAGGAAGGGGAACTGCGCCCCGTCGCGGCTCAGAAGCTCAAGCGTGCCGTCATCCTGCGGGAGCAGGCTGTAGCTGCGAAAGCTTACGTTCTTGCGGTTGAAGACGTTGATAAACTCCAGATATGGCTCGATCGTGCCCCAGCGCGTGATCCATTCATAGCGCGTGCTCAGATCGAGGCGCATATAGGCGGGCAGGCGCTCGCGGTCCTCATAGCTGTAGATGAGTTGAAACTCCTCGCCGTCAAAATAGATCCGTTCGGGAACCTGCGACGGCTGGCCGGAGGTGTAGCTGAAATTCATGCCCAGCTTGATGTCCGCGCCAAGGATCTGAAAGCCCGTGTTCTGGCTTACATTGTAGGTCTGGATCACCGTCAGCGCGTGGCTTTGGTCATAGCGCGGGAAGAAAGGCTCCGCCTCCCCTGTTTCCGGATCGACGTTCACTCCGTTGATCTTGCGCTTGGTCTGGCTCAAGGTGTAGCCGACAAATCCCTGCAGGCCGTTCCAGTCGTTGCGCAACAGCAAATCCGCTCCGTAGGTGTAGCCGGTGCCGACATGGAAGGCGTCGGCGAGCGTTCCGGACTGGTTGTCCCAGGCGAAATTGGCGGCATCGTTGTATTGGAGAAGGTTGTCGTATGTCTTGTAATAGATCTCGGAGTCCCAACTGAAGTAATCGCTCAAATCCCTCTTGTAGCCGAGGATGTAGTGCAGCGAGCGTCCCGGGTCGAGGCTGCCGTCCAGCGGGAACCAGATATCGAATGGCGTGGATACGTCCATGGTCATCAGCGTCAGATACTGGTGATAGGCGCCGAAGTTCGCGTAGATGCTTTCCCCGACGTCCAGATTGCGCCTCAGCGAGAGTCTCGGCTCGACATTGAAGAAGCTCGCGGGAGGAATGTGGCTGGGTTCGACACCCAGGCTGCGGTACCATGACGCCCTAACGCCCGGCTGCAGTGTCCAGAGTTCGTTGATGGCCCAATTGTCTTGCACGAAGACGGAACTGGTTAGCGATTTCACGTCGATGTCCGCCAGCGAATTCTGGTCTATCATATAAGTCGTGGCCTGATTGAGCCAGGTGTCGTTCCACTTCACTTCAAATCCGCTTTCCACCTCGTGCGCGTTATTCGGTTTCCAGCTCAGGATGCCCTTCGCCGTGAGGTCGCGGATCCCGTTGTGGCGTTCCAGGATCTTGTCCCCATCCGCCGAAAGCTGGTCGAAATTGCTCATGAATTCGCTGCCCGCGAGCACGAACTGCGAGAACAGGCGCGGATTGAAGATGTGCACCCACTGCGTGGTGAAAGTGTTGTTGCCCCAATCCAGGTCCAGCACCGCGCCGAGGTCGAAGGTCAGGGCGTCCTTGCCGAAGTAGCCGCTGAAACTCAGCTTGTTGCGCTGGTCGATGTCCCAGTTAAAACTTGCATGCCCGTCGTAGAAATAATAATCAGGCAGTTCCTCGTAAACTGTCTTGACCAGTTCCAGATAGGTCCTTCGCACGGACGCCATATAGGACCCGCCCGTGCCGCCAAGCTTCCAGGGGCCTTCCATGGTCAGGGAGGAGGAGATCAGGCTCAGCCTCGCCGCGCCCGAAAAATCCATCCGGTTTCCCTGCCGGTTCGTCACGTCCAGAACAGAGGAAAGCCTGCCGCCATACTTCGCGGGATAGCCGCCCTTGATCAGTTCGATGTTTTCCACCGCGTCGGTGTTGAACGTGCTGAATATCCCGCCGAAGTGGCTGGGGTTATAGACATCTATATCGTCCAGCAGGATGAGGTTCTGGTCCGGCGATCCGCCGCGCACGTAGAGTCCGGACGAGAAATCCGATATCGGCGCGACGCCCGGCAGGGCAAGCACCGCGCGGAAGACGTCCGCTTCGACCGGCGAGACGATCTTGCTCAGGTCCGCTCCACTCTGCGAGATCGTGCTGGAGCGGATGAGCGGCCCGTCATTCTCCTTCTGCGCTTTGGCGGTGACGACCACCCTGCTCAGTTCGATCGCGCTTTTGGTCATCTGGACGTCCAGGGAGATGTTGTCCGCGGCGGATTTGAACTCCACCAGCTGGACATTCCTCTGGTAGGCGACCGTGGAAAAATCAATTTCAGCAGGACCAGCCCGGTTCACGGTCAGCACGTAATATCCTTTTTTATTCGTTTGCGTGCCGATCCTGGTGCCGGACACGACCACATTCACGTATTGCAGCGGCTCGCCGTTTTCGGCTTGGGTCACAAACCCGCTAACCGTTCCGGCAAATGCCGCTCCCGCAAGCGCCAGCGCGCCGGCAAGTGTCATTAATATCTTCATCTAAGCCTCAATAAGTGTAAGGTTACCAATATACAATACGCGTTAATCGGAAAATGGCAAGGCTTCCTTTGCGCTGGTTTGATTTTTTAGTGGAGCGATTCGCTTCCTGGATGAGGATCAAGCATGCAGTACTTGGATCAGTTTAGCATCCGCGGCAAGGTTGCTGGCGAATATGTTAATTCATATAATAGCAATTACTTAAACTGACTATGCCGTTCCCCGGCTGTGATCCTGATCCTCCTCCGCCCCTGTTAACATCCCTTAATCACTTCTTTATCACTTCTTAATCAAGCCTTAACAATTAAGAAGTGATTAACTAGTGATAAAGAAGTGATTAAGAGATGAAATCAAGGGCGAGTTTGCTGTTGACAAAATGGCTCTTTTCAGAATTTTGTAAAAAGAAATAGCAAATCACACATTAGTGGAGGATAAATGACTGATGTAAAACGCGTTTACCTCTTCGGCAACGGAAGCGCCGAAGGCAAGGCAGACATGAAGAACCTCCTGGGCGGAAAAGGCGCCAACCTCGCCGAAATGAACCTGATCGGCGTGCCTGTGCCCCCCGGATTTACCATTACCACAGACACTTGCAACGAATACACCAAACTTGGCGAAGAAGCAGTGCGCGGCCTTCTGAAAGCCGAAGTCGCAGCCGCTGTCAGCCACATCGAAGGCCTGATGAACATGAGCTTCGGCTCCAACGAGAATCCCCTGCTGGTCTCCGTCCGCAGCGGCGCCAGGGCCTCTATGCCCGGCATGATGGACACCATCCTCAACCTCGGGATGAACGATGCCGCCGTGCAGGGTATCATCAAAAAGACCGGCAACGAACGCTTCGCCTGGGACAGCTACCGCCGCTTCGTACAGATGTACGGCGATGTCGTGCTCGGCCTCAAGCCCGCCAGCAAAGAGGAACACGACCCCTTTGAAGTGATCATCGACCAGATGAAGCACGAGAAGCAAGTCAGCAACGACATCGATCTCAGCGCCGACGACCTCAGGGAATTGGTCGCGCGCTTCAAAAAAGCGGTAAAAGACAACACCGGCCACGATTTCCCGGATGACCCGTGGGAACAGCTGTGGGGCGCGGTATTCGCCGTGTTCAACAGTTGGAACAACGACCGCGCGATATTCTACCGCCAGCTCAACGGCATCCCGGACGAATGGGGCACAGCCGTCAACGTGCAGGCGATGGTCTTCGGCAACATGGGCGACACCAGCGCCACCGGAGTCGCCTTCACACGCGACGCCGCCACCGGAGAGAACCTTTTCAACGGCGAATACCTGATCAACGCACAGGGCGAAGACGTTGTCGCCGGAATCCGCACCCCGCAGCAGGTAACCAAGACCGGGTCCCAACGCTGGGCTGTTTTGGCGGGCGTATCCGAAGAGGAGCGCGTTGCCAAATACCCCTCCCTGGAGGAGGCGATGCCGACTGTCTATCAGGAGCTTTTTGCCACCCAGAAGAAACTTGAGAACCACGCCAAAGATATGCAGGACATCGAGTTCACGATCCAGGAAGGCAAGCTTTGGATGCTGCAGACCCGCAACGGCAAGCGCACCGGATTTGCCATGGTCAAGGTCGCGATGGACATGCTGCGCGAAGGCATGATCGACGAAAAGACCGCGCTGTTGCGCATGGAGCCTAATAAGCTCGACGAACTGCTCCATCCAGTATTTTCCAAAGCCGGCCTCGCTGGGGCGAAAGTCCTCGCCAAGGGCCTTCCCGCCTCTCCCGGCGCGGCAACAGGACAGATCGTGTTCTTTGCCGACGACGCCGAGGCCTGGGCTGCCCAGGGCAAAAAAGTCATTCTCGTCCGACTGGAAACATCTCCGGAAGACCTGCGCGGCATGAACGTCGCCAAAGGCATCCTCACCGCCCGCGGAGGTATGACCTCCCACGCCGCGGTGGTTGCCAGAGGCATGGGCAAGTGCTGCGTTTCGGGCGCAGGCGCAATCATGATTGACTATAAGAACCGCACCATGAGCGTGGACGGCAAAATGTTCAAGGAAGGAGACTGGATCTCCCTCAACGGCAGTACCGGCCAGGTTTTGGAAGGCAAGATAGAAACCGTCGATCCCGAACTCAGCGGAGATTTTGGCGCGGTGATGGAGCTTGCCGACAAGCACACCCGCATGTATGTGCGCACCAATGCCGACACTCCGAAGGACGCCAGCGTGGCGCGCAGCTTTGGAGCCAAGGGCATCGGCCTTTGCCGCACGGAGCATATGTTCTTCGAAGGCGACCGCATCAAATCCATGCGCGAAATGATCCTTGCCGACGACGAAGCCGGACGCAGAAAGGGTTTGGACAAGCTCCTCCCGATGCAGCGCTCTGACTTTGAAGGCATCTTCACCGCCATGGACGGCTTTCCGGTCACCATCCGCCTCTTGGACCCGCCCCTGCACGAGTTTGTGCCGCATGAGGCGGACGCCCAGAAAGAGATCGCGGACGAGCTTGGAATCCCGGTTCAGAAAGTAATCGACCGCGTGAACAGCCTGCATGAGTTCAACCCCATGCTCGGCCATCGCGGCTGCCGCCTTGGCAACACCTATCCCGAGATCACCGAAATGCAGGCCCGTGCAATCATCGAAGCGGCGCTGAACGTTCAGGCCAAAGGCGTGAAAGTCCTGCCGGAGATCATGGTTCCGCTCATCGGCACCCTCGCGGAGTTCAAACTCCAGGAAGAGATCATTCGCAGCACCGCGGAAAAGGTCTTCGCCGAGAAAGGCGCGAAGGTTGACTACCTCGTCGGCACGATGATCGAGATTCCCAGAGCCGCCCTCACTGCGGACAAGATAGCCCAAAGCGCTGAGTTCTTCAGCTTTGGCACCAATGACCTTACGCAGATGACGTTCGGCTACTCACGCGACGACGCCGGAGTCTTCCTCCCCGTATATCTGTCCAAGAACCTGCTCAAGCACGACCCCTTCCAGATCCTCGACCAGGAAGGCGTGGGTCAGTTGGTGCAGATGGGAACAGAACGCGGACGCCAGACCAGGCCTGACCTCAAGGTCGGCATCTGCGGCGAACACGGCGGAGAACCGAGTTCCGTTGAATTCTGCCACCGCGTGGGCATGAACTACGTGAGTTGCTCACCCTACCGCGTGCCGATCGCCAGACTGGCAGCGGCGATGGCAGCCATCAGGTAAAATAAACACAATATATGATAAAGCGTCGGTACTCAGGTACCGACGCTTTTTCTATGATTGGGTGGTTTACTTCACCTGAAGGCGGATACCTTCCGAATGTGAACTGAATTCCGGCGCGTACATGCACTGAATCGTAGCGATGCCAGTGGAAAAGTCCCCTTTGTTAAACACCCGCAGCGGATATTCAAATATGTAGGTGCCCTTGGGCAGGTAGTCGAAGAAGAAGTTCGTGGCCGCGTCTCCCGTCGTCTCATAATAGCCAAGTCCGTGGCTCCATTTGTAGTGGGAGAGAACATTCAAGGGCTCGAAACCGGCTCCGCGCATATCTTTCATATGCACATATTCCATATCGCGGTCGGAACGGAGCTCGATCCTGACTATCACTTTGTCGCCGATGCCGAGTTGGGAATCAGCGCCGATGGGCTCAAGCAAAATTCCGCTGGCGGCAGTTCGCTCGATGAAAAGCTGCTTCTTCAGGCTGAGCGGGGTTTCGGCGGGGGTGATCCTGTCCAGATCCTCAAAGTATTGCCAATAAAGGGCTCCCCAGGATGATACGGCATTGGGGTTGGTGACTGAGATTTCCGCCATTTGTGGAGTGACGGCGCTGCCCAGCCAGGTTGTTTTGAAATACCCGGTTCCAGCCTCGGTATTTACTCCGTCCAATTGATAGGGATCGATGCTCTTTCCGCCAACGATTATCTCAGCCTGTTGATGTGCGTCGAGCCACTCAGTGCCTGAATGGAGCAGGGCATAGCAGGCTTCCGCGGTTGCTTTGGTGGTTTTCCAGTGATTGGTCTGCTTATTCTTCAGCAGCCAGGTGCGCATGGCATCAACGCTCAGCGTATCGGCGGCTATCTCATCGAATGCCTCGATCATCAGGGCTTGCGTTTCTATCGGAGCCTGATACCAGAACCAGCCTTGATTGCCCTGACTCCACCACATACCCAGTTCCTCATCATGCAGCGCATGCTCTTTGAGAGAGGCAACTATCTGGGCTGGTGTGGATCTGTCGCCAGAGCGATGGAGAGCGAGAGCAATCAATCCCTGCCCGTAGATGTCTTTGTCCAGCCAGTATTTATTCGCTTGGTTGCGGAAGTATCTAACAGCCTGCTGCACATCTTCATTAAGTGGGATATCATCGAAAAAAGACCGGGCATACAGATAGTGCAATTCCAGATATCCAAGATTGTCGGCTTTGCTGTCTCCCTCTTCCTTTATTTGCTGATATTCTCGCAGAATAATCCCGTCAAGATAAAGGACAGCCCTTTTTGTCATGTTCCAGATGCGATGGTCCTGGCTGAAAGCGGATACTCCAAGAGCGCGAAGATGACCAAAGCCCTCCACTATGTACTGCGTTACCCACCAGGAATCCCGCATACCCGGGAACCAGGGCCAAGCTCCGCTCATGCTTTGATTGTTAAGCAGGGTGGAGAAGGTTGAGTTTTGCCCATTTGCCATGGTGTTGAGGTCAAACAGCAGGCCGATGCGCTGCTTGCTCTGGGTTTCGTTTTTCGCATCCAGGATCCACGGCGTTTCCTCGAGGATTAGCGATTTCAGGTCTTGGTTTTTCTCCAGATTGGAGAGCAGCGCTAAAGAATCTGGCAAGCTTTTCCAAGCTTCGAACACCCGCTGGATCTGGGGCTGGGTCGTGGCAAGATGAGAAGCAAGACAATTGGCATAGAAGCGCGAAAAGATCTGCTCGTTGCAGTCGTAAGGATACTCCATCAGATATGGCAATGCCTGAACGGCTAACCAAGCGGGATTAGAGGTGCATTCCAAGGTAAGTTTGTGGTGGTTGAGGGTTTCAGAACTATCGCTGGAAAGGAGTTTGTCTAAGACAAAGGTCTTGGAAGAGTTGCCTGGAACCGGCAGGGGCAGACTTTCGGTCACCAGTATCCGGTTGCTCAGTACCGGTATTGTGTTCTCCTCACCGTCGGAAAAGTCACCCGCCTTGGCTACCACTTTGTATGTTACGGCGCTTATTCCCAAGGGTATTTCAAGTTCCCAGTTCAGGCTGGCACTCATGCCCTTTTTAACGCTGAACGCCTGCTGCGCATTACGCAGGCTAAAACTTGCTTCCAAAGGCCGCAACGTGATGGCATCAAAGAGATAAAGCTGGCAGTAGCCGGATTGTTCAGAGTCATCCAGAGAAGTGACTTTGGCGGTGAAAGTGAACTTGTCGCCCTCACGGAAAAAGCGCGGCGCGTTGGGCTGCACCATCAGGGGCTTCTGAGTGATGGCTATTCTTGACGAAGTGCCGATTTGAAATTCTCTGGACAATGCCAAAGCTCTGAAATTCCAGCGCGTGAGAGCTTCCGGGACGGTGAAGGCGAAGCTGACTTCTCCATTCTCATCCGTCCTCAATTCCGGATAGAAGAAAGCCGTTTCGTTGAAGTTTGCGCGCGCTTGAACTCCCGTAATATCCGCAACATCGGGTTTTGATTGCTCATCACCGAGTGCGGCTGTCCCATCTTTTTGGGTTACAATATTGATCACTCCGCTTTGAGCTTCACCAAAATCCCCGACGAAACCTCCCTCCATAATAATAGGCTCGGAAATCGACATACCGTTCACAGAGAAATTCACCTCATTGGCGCGTCCTCCGCGGATATGGAGTTGCCCGCCGATAATGGTGACCCCTGACTGCAGTCCAAAGATACCGCCATACAAGTAAGGCTGTTTGAGAGCATCGAACTTCCTGTAGGGGTATAAGCGGACTTTTCCCTGTTTCTGCCACGGTGTCCAACCGGCGGTTTGCATGCCGTCATTTTGCCAGCCGCACTCCATATCGTTTTGGCTAAACACTTCTGTTTTCCAGTTGCTGGGCAGGAAGGCATCCAGCGAGGCGTCATACATGGATGCCAGCAGTTCGGCGGTTATTCTGCCGCCCGTGTGATCCTTAAGCTTGATCCGCCATTCTTCATCTTGCCCGGGCAGCAGTTTATCGCGGAAAGTCTGATACTCGAATTCTATCTGCTTGTTTGTCCAGGGCACCGTAATCTCCTGGTCGTGAGTGTAAAGCCTTCCATCGCGGAACCAGGTGAAATGCAGGAAAAAATTGCCTCTATCCCTTTCTTCGACGGGGAAGCTGAACAGGCGCTGCTCGTTATCAAGGGCAAAGCGCTGAGTCTCCACGATTACCTCGTCCTTCTCCACTTCCAGAAGCACGGACACATCCGCATATCCGCTGCCGATGAGCACTTTCGCGGTTTCCCCCGGTTCGCAGGCTGTTTTGATCGGCACAAACCAATCTGCCATTGGATAGGGCAACTGCCGGTCCCCAGAATCATAGACCGTGAAATAGCGCGTTGCGGTGAATTCCTTCCCCTTGTGGGTGCAGACCGTGTGCAGCGCGTAGGCTCCTGGTTCCCAGTCTGCAAAGTCCTTTATCTGCAGGGAATCCAGCTCGGGTGTGGCGAAGTTGCCTGTCCAGACGGGAACCAATTCCTCCCAGGTCGTGATATCGTCCTCATTCATATAGGCATCATTGGGAAACAGAGTCAGAAACTCCTTTCTGGAGAGATAAGCCCGGTCTGGAGCTGGCCATATTCTGTTCTTTTGCACGTGATCGGGTGCTTGCAACCGGGAAACGGTAATAGTTCCCTGCGTGGATATGGGCTCTTCGCTCAGATTGGTAGCATGGATGGTGATAGTTATCCTTTTCTCCTGCAGGTCAACCTGTTCGGAAATCATGGGCTCGAGCATCAACTCCTTTTCTCCGATCCTGATGGTTAGCGAACCGCTGCGTGTTTCGCCGCCGATATCCGTGACGTGCGCGAAGATGCTATAGACGAAATAGGGATCAAACTTGGATAGGACTGTCTCGTCGCCAAGTGCTTTGAAGGTCAGGCTAAACTCGCCCTTCTCATCAGCCTGCAGGATTCCGCTGGCGATCTCTTTCGACGGAGAATATGGCATGTTTCCCCACCACCAATACCAGAAGGGGTACTTTACCTGCCGGGTGATTCTAAAGCTAACGGAGGCATTGTCGATGGGGAATCCAGAATAGGACACTGCCCTGCCTTGCACAGTCACGTCTTGATCGAGTACAAAGGTCTCTTTGGGGTTATCCAGCACCACTTCAAAACGCGGGCGCTTGTACTCCTCAACGTTGAAGCTAACTAAATCATACCCCAAACCGATAGACATCCTGCCTGCCAATGCTCCCAGAGGCGCCGTAAAACTGCAATTGAAAGAACCGTATTCGTTTGTCCTGAGCGTTTTGCTCTCCACTAGCCGCGCGTTTACATCCCAGAAGTGGACTGTAACATCACTATCCGGCAGGAGTTCATTATGCTTCACTCCGTCGGTTTCGAACAAAACTCCTTTTACGTGTATTGTCTGCCCGGGACGATACATCGCTCGGTCCGTAAAGAGCAGGCATCGAGTCTTGAGTGACTCGTTCGGATAATAGAAATATGAGAAATAATCATAAACAACAAGCTCTTCGCCGTTGTTTACGACAGTGACCCGATAATCGTCGTGATCCATGGCAGGAGGGATCCATACCATTCCGCTCTCATCGCTGGTTCCAGTCCATTCCAAGTTAAAACGGTTCGAATCCCTATCATCCCAGTCCTGTGAGTAGAGCTTTACTTCCGCTCCCGCCAAGGGGACGCCGGTGTCTCTCCTGGCGAGCAGGATAGCTCCATTTTCCAATTCAGGGAAGGCGTAGTTTATATTGGTGCAGTCGATAAGGCTAAACCCGATTATTGCTTGCGCTTTGGTTTTATTGTCAGCGATATTGGAGGCGATGATTATGTAGCGTCCGGCAGGAAGGCTGGCAAGTTCAATTTCATAGGAATGGCTGCGGAAGTCGCCCTCGTTTCCCAGCCGGAAGGTCTTGCTCCAGAGCGGTTTTTTCTTGATGAGTTTCCCGACTTTACTGTCCCATTCATACTTTTCATCACCCAGATCAGTATTGACGGACAGATTGGGTATTTTATAAATGCTGACCTCCGCTCCGGACAAGTTTTTGAGGCTGAGACGGGCTTTAACGGGTTGGTTGGGGATAACGAGCTTTTCGGATTCGAGGTAGATTCCCGGCGCGGCGATATTATCCGAGAGATATTTGCAGGATTCTGCACCGAAACCTTTGGGATGATCCTTGATCGCCGCAAGGCAGATATCCAGCGCTGTCTTATAATTCCAGCGATAATCCTCTGATGTCTTGGGGTCATACAGACTGCCCTGATCATTTAGCAGTTTTGCAAGTTTATATGCGATAAGAGCCGAAGCCGAACTGGAAGAGTATTTGCTCTGCATCTGGCGCAGGGCTGCTTCGTAATGCTGCGCCTTGTTGTACAAGTTGCTTCTTTTATAGACAAACTCCAGCCGGTTCAAGTCAATGTCGACCAATGCCGAGGGGTTATCATCTTTCAGGTGGAAGCGGATAAGATCCTGATAGAGCAGCATAGCGTGATAATGCATAGATAGCGAATCGGGAGAACTGATCCGCAACTCAGCGAAGTCTGTAGCGGGTTGGAAAAACAGGCTGTCCGAGAGACTGAATTCCTCGGCTGGACGGGTCAGGCTGGATTCGGCATCCGCAAATAATGCCAGAGCGTGGTGCGCCAGAAAATCATACAAAGTCGGGCGCAGTTGCCGTTCCTCTTTACCCCCAGCATCCAACATAGCGGGAAAATCGCTGATAGAGTGGCTCTGCAAATCCGCAGACTGTTCCAAAGACATTTGAATCTCTTTCAGTGTCTCTTTGGTCAGGGTTCTCAAGTCCCAAGTGGCGATATCTTCCGGAGCATAATCCTTTATCTCGTTGCGTCCGGCAAACATCCAGCGTTTATCCTGATAATAGCTCCAATAGAATTCAGCCAGAATGCTGTGCAGAATTGCCGATATTGGCGGAGACGCATCCCGCAGATAATCCTTCAGCAACGCTACAGCATGCGGGGCAGGCTCTTCCTCCACCTGTTCCAGGATGGCAAGCTGGTAGATTATAGCTTTGATCTGCTGATCCGGCTTGTTATCGGAAACCGCTCTCATATGTAGTTCACCGATCTTGGCTGCAGCAGATTTGGGCAAGCCTTTCTTCTCCATTTTTTCAATCTCTTTCCATTTCGCATTATAATTATAAGGCTTGCCTGCTAAGGGGTTCACAAATGCGTAAAACAAGCAGAAAAAGAAAACGAACGCCAGGTGGGATCTCATTTTGTCTCCTCAATTAAGTGGGCTTCAGCGGTTCATAATACATTGCAGGATTATGCAAAAAACCACACGAAATGAATAATCGGGCCTATGCCGATTCGTCAAGACATTTGTTCAGAATTATACTGCCGCGGAAAGATATCTCGCGGTACATGTCACAAGGCATCCATCAACTTCAGGGTTTCGCCGCCAGTTCCAAAAATTCATTGACCTATTTTGCAAGTGCGGAAACAGTGGATTTAGAGGTGTTTATGAACGACGAAATTCTTGAAGGTAAAGAGATTCCCTCCGGGGAACAGGAAAAGATTGAAGAACGCATCGTGGACGTCGAGCCGGACCGTCTGCAGTTTTACGAGAAGCTCCGCGAGAAAGCGAAGAGCTGGACCAACGAAAAGATCGGCAAGAGCGGCAATAAGATGGCGGAATATCTCTTCCTGCTGCCGGATTTCTTCATCCTGCTTTGCCGCGTGGCGCTTGACAAGAGGGTTACCCTCAAGCGCAAGCTCATGCTGGGCGGGATCATCGCCTATGTCATGATGCCTTTGGACATCATCCCGGATTTCATTCCCATTCTGGGTTCTGTGGACGACCTTGTCCTCGTGGTCCTGGGCCTGAACATGCTCCTCAACGAGATCGACCCCAAGATTTTGGAAGACAACTGGAGCGGAGAGGGCGAAGTTCTTCACCAGATGCAGAAAGTCACCGCTGCCGCAGACAGCTTTTTGGACAAAAAGATCCTGAACCGCATCAGAGGCTGGTTGGGAAAGCGTTCCTGAATGCCTGACCTGCTGATTGCGTCACGCAACCCGGACAAGATAGGGGAGATTCGCGCCCTGCTCAAAGACCTGCCCTACGTGCTGCACAGCCTTGCAGAGTTTCCCGAATTGCCGGAAACTGTCGAGGATCAGGCCACGATCGGAGGCAACGCGATGAAAAAAGCGCTCGAGGCTTCCCAGGCAACTGGGATGCTGTGCCTTGCCGACGATACGGGTTTTTTTATCGCCGCCCTGGACGGCGCACCGGGAGTGCTGGCGGCTCGCTTCGCGGGATCGGGCTGTTCCTATAAGGATAACCGGGAGAAAGCCTTACGCATGCTGGAAGGAATGGACGAGCGCCGGGCGGAGTTTCGCACCTGCGTGGCTCTGGCTGCTCCAGACGGCATTATCGCCTGCCGCGAAGGGATCATGCCTGGAAGAATCTCCCGCTCGGAGCGCGGTGCCAACGGCTTTGGCTACGATTCCATTTTCGAACCTGAAGGAGACACCCGCACCTACGCGGAGATGTCTGACGCGGAAAAGAACGCCATCTCGCACCGCGCGAAAGCGCTGGCTCTTGTCCTTCCGGTGCTGACAGAGTTGATAAAAGTAATTCAATAAAGAGGTTAAGTATGATAATACCACAGGTTTTCCGACAATATGACATCCGCGGCATAGTGGGCGAAGAGCTTAACGCCGAGTCCTACTACCTTATCGGCAAAGGCTTTGGCACCTATATCCGCCAAAAAAGCCTGCGAACGATAGTAATCGGCGGAGACGCACGCCTAACCACCCCGGAACTGATGTCCGCCTTCGTCAAAGGAGCGCTGGAAACCGGATGCGACATCACAGACATCGGCATCGTCGCCACGCCCGTGCTCTACTTTGCCATCTGGAAACTGGGCATGGACGCCGGAGCAATGGTCACCGCAAGCCACAACCCCTCCCAGTACAACGGTTGCAAACTCAATCTGGGGCTGGGTTCCGTCTATGCCGAAGAACTCCAGAACGTTCTCAAGATCATCCAGGGCGGCGAGTTTGCCACCGGAAGCGGCAAGTACTCCACAAACAACGCCATTGGAGAAGAATACATCGCCTACATCGTGGACAACATCCATCTCGAACGCCCGGTCAAGGTAGCCATCGACGGCGGCAACGGCATGGGCGGGCCATATCTGCCGGAGATCCTTGACCGCCTCGGCTGCGAGCTGATCGAGATGTACTGCGATCCCGACGGCAGCTTCCCCAACCACCATCCCGATCCCACTGTGGAGAAGAATATGGTCGATCTTTCCCGCGCGGTTGTCGCCGCTGAGTATGAACTCGGAATCGGGCTCGACGGGGATGCCGACCGCGTTGGCGTGGTGGACGAAAAAGGGAAAATGCTGTTTGGCGACCAGATCCTGAACATCCTCGCCCGCGACTATCTGAAGGCAAATCCCGGCAAAACCGTAATCGCGGACGTCAAATGCTCCAAAAACCTCTACGACGACATTCGCAAGCACGGCGGAGTGCCGATGATGTACAAGACCGGGCATGCCAACATCAAGATGAAGATGAAGGAACTGGGCGTGGAATTCGCGGGTGAAATGAGCGGCCACGTCTTCCTGGGCGACCGCTATCTCGGTTTCGACGACGCCATCTATGTATCCTGCCGCTTCATCGAGATCGTGGCTAAAACTGCCGGTCCTGTCAGCGCCTATCTCGCGGACCAGCCCAAGATGTTCAACACACCTGAACTCCACATCAAATGCGCCGATGACCGCAAGTTTGGCGTCGTGGACAAGGTCTGCGCCGAGTTTAAGGAGGAAGGCTCCGAGGTCCACGACATCGAGGGCGCACGCCTCAGCGTCGGCGACGGCTGGGGCCTGGTTCGCGCCTCGAACACCACCCCCGTCCTCGTCACCCGCTACGAAGCGGAATCCGAAGCACGCATGAACGAGATCAGGGAACTGATCGAAGCCAAAATCAACAAGTATCTCTAAAGCCGCCCCTGCTGCTTTAACTGTACATATACCACACATCGCCGGGTCCAACAGCCACTAATGGCTGATGGTCCCGGTGATCTCTTTGGGAACATGTCATCAACGGTCAGGAGAGTATTGAAAGGGGGTTGGTAGCCGAGCCGCGGGGGATCCTCAAAACAAACCGGAGGAGGGCGGCGAGTGAGGATGGATCGCTATTGCGCTTGATCAGTGGT
>CAZKAA010000041.1:0-21233 GCA_964550575.1 uncultured Candidatus Cloacimonadota bacterium | reverse complement strand
GGGAGGGCGGCTGCGCGCTCTGGGCGAACCGGGAATTCATCGCCGGGCTGCAGGAACCGGAGCAGGCTTCCCCCCAGAAAAAGGTTGACAGTCAGAGTCCGCGGGGCGAATAGCTTTTTTCAGATTAGCAATACCAATCCCATCCAAGGAGAGAAGTTATGAGATTCAAACTATGGGCTTTGCCCCTGATGGCGGGGCTGCTGCTCCTCACCGCCTGCGCGAACCAGTTGGGGACTCTCGTCCCGGAACTGATCGATCCCTACACCTATGAACCGAAGGCTCCCACGGCGGCGAATCTGAACCTCGCCGCGCAGTATTATGAAAAAGGCGATTATGAGAACGCCGCTCGCTATTATATGGCGCACCTGAACTCCAAGCCGGACGACGCCAATGCCTGGTACAACCTCTCCTGCTGCTTCGGGCTGCTGGGACGGGGCGACCTTGCGGGAAAGTATCTGATGCGCGCCTATAAGGCTGGATTCACCGATATCGCTCATGTCAAGCAGGACAAAGACTTTGAGAAAGTCCGCGATAACAAGGATTTCGGGACGGCGATGGATTCCCTCCGCGTCTGGAGCGAGCGCCAGGCATGGTATGAAGGCGAGATGAAATATATCTCCTCCACCCACCTGATGCCCTACTGGCTGCACTTGCCCCAGAAGTTTTCGCAAAACCAGAGCTACACTCTGGTGATCGGGCTGCACGGGTTTGGGGACAAGGCGAAGAACTTTAGCCGGATGTGGAAGAACCTGGAGACTGACAATGTGATCTTCGCGGTGCCGGAAGCCCCGTATCCCTTCACAGACAGCTTCGCGGGGTTCAGTTGGAGTCCCTGGCTGGAAATGGACGACCCCCAGTCTGCGCAAGCCGACGCCATGCTTGAGGAGTATATCCTGGACCTCTGCGCGGAACTGGGCGCCAGTTACAACATCAGCAGCGTCTGGCTGTTCGGCTTCTCGCAGGGAGCATACACCGGATACATCCTCGGGATAAGGAATCCCCAGGTCTTTGACGGGCTGATCGCCTGCGGCGGCGGACTGCTGGAGCAGTATCTGACCAAAGACCAGTTCAACGCGGCAAGAAACCTCAAAGTCATCGTCAGCCACGGCAGGCAGGATACGATCGTTGCCTACTCCGAAGCGGACAAGGCGATGAAGGCTTTGGCCGCATATGAGTTCGCCAATGTGCACCTGGACTCCTTCGAGGGAGGTCACGAGGTATCTCCGACAGCCTTTGAGAAGTTCCGCGCCTGGAAGAACAAGTAGGCGCGGAAGGCTTTGCGCATGGACCCGCGGTTGGACCAGGTGTTCTTTGTGAACGCCTTCGCGGGGGGCTTTTATCGGGGCAACACGGCGGCGGTCGTGCTCCTGGAGGAGTATCCCGCTGATGCCGCGATGCTCGCCCTGGCAGCCGAGTTTGGCTTTTCCGAGACGGCGTATCTGGTCCCCCGCCGCGGCAGCACCTATAACATCCGCTGGTTCACTCCGGAAGTGGAGGTTCCGCTCTGCGGGCATGCCACGCTTGCCTCGGCGGCAGCGCTGTTTTCCGGGATCGAGGCGGTTGCGGGGAGGATTCTGTTCACCAGCCTCTCGGGGGAACTGCGGGCAGCCAGAAGCGGCGATCTGATCGAGTTGGACTTTCCCGCCGACAATCCGCTCCCAGCCCAGGACGATCCGGAGGTCTGCGACGCTCTATCGGCGCATGCTCCGGTCTCCGTCTGGTCGGCGCGGGGAACCCGCAACCTGATGCTTGTCTATGATTCTCCGGATAAGGTTTTGGAGATGAAGCCGGATTTCGGGGGGATGAAAGCTATCTCCGGAAAGCCCTGGTTCGGGATCGCCGTGACAGCGCCGGGATTGGACACGGACTATCTTTGCCGCTACTTCGCGCCCTGGGAGGGGATCAACGAAGACCCCGTCACAGGCTCCGCCCAGACCTTTCTCGCTCCGTGGTGGGCGCAAAGGCTGGGCAAATCAACCCTCAGCGGATATCAGGCATCCGCGCGGGGTGGCCGCTTCCAGGTCGGCATCTCTGGGAACAGGGTCCTGATCCGGGGCGGAGCGCTGATCTGGCTGCGGGGGGAGATACCCGTCGGCTGGCGCGGCGCAGGATTGTGAAAAAAAGCTTGTCAGGTATCAGGCTTGGTAATAAGTTGGATTAAACGATTGAACGCAGAAGGAGTTGACGTTATGCTCAAGAGCAAACTCGCGCCAGCCGGAGGCAGTCTGCTGCTGGCTGTATGCACGCTTCTTATCCTGCCCGGGCTGCTGACCGCCCAGGCTTTGTTCACTTTTTCGGTCGAGGACCTCGAGGCTTACGACCGCAGCGGAAACTGGATTTATGACGCGGATGGGCCGACCTTCCCCACCCACGACGGCAACTGGTTCACCTACGGCGACCTTCCGGGTTATCCCTATCACTATTTTGGGGAGAAGTATATCCATCAGGGCGCGCCGACCTCCCTCGTCTGCGTGGGCGAAAACACGCCTCTGGCGGACAATCCGGGGCAGATCGGGATTTCTTTCACGGGGTTCAACCTCGTCGCCTTCAAGCGCATCAATACGGTCGATCCGCTGGCGGCATGGAACATACCCGGCCAATCTGGCGACGAGAGGGTGTATTCCAACGCCTCCGGCATCATCACCTATAACGGGAATCCGGTCCTCAGCATGGATATGTCGACTTTCGTCATCACCACCCCCTATCCCAGCGAAGCGCAGATACAAGGGCTCAGCCCGCTTCTGGCAGGCTGGACGGGAAGCATCGGCAGCGGCGCTCCCCAGACGGGATACGGCTTTGGCGATCTGGATCTGGCAAATTGCGATCCAGCTTGGGCGGCACTCTTTGCCGCATCCGATTACAAGGTTCACTTCAATATGGTCGGCATCGTCTCCACCGCAACGGTGAGCGCGGGATACTTCGACTTTGCGCTGGAGATCCTGCCGGCAGATATCCCCAACGAAACTGCCAACGAATACATCACCGACACCGGCGAACCACAGACCATTGAGTTTCCCTCTCTGGGCGTCGGCGTGGACATCACGGACGCTGTTCCCGGCGGCATGAACGACGATATGCTGCATATCTATCTCAACGAGATCCTCGTGGCCCCGGGCGGAGCGCTTCCCGACGGGCTGGACTTCACCTCAGCCAAGTATTGGGAACTCGGCACGACGATGACTTCCTTCAATGTCAACCTGCGCTTTACGCTGGATTCCGCGGACTTTGGCAAATCGCCCCTGGACTGGCGGATACTCTACAGGCAGAGCGCGCTGCATCCCTGGACGCTCTGGCAGGACTACACCCTGCTCAGCCAGCAGGTTATCCGCGCCAACAACGTAACCCAGATCGGCGAGTTTACCATCGGCAGCAGAGAAGACGAACCCACGCCCGTGGAGATCGCCTATGGCATGATGCAGACTTCGCTAAACAGCGACAGCCAGGCAGTACTCACCTGGGTGACATCCTCTGAGACGGGGCTGATCGGATTCAAGGTCCTTGCCCATACCGCCAATGACATTGCTTCCGCCATCTGCCTGAACCCGATCGTCATCCCCGCGCAGAACAACCCCGCCGGAGCAACCTACTCCTTCACAGCCAGCGAACTCACCGAACCAGGAACATATTACTTCTGGCTGGAAAGCCTTGGCGTGGATGGAAGCAGCCAGTTCTTCGGACCTGCCTCCGCGACAGTGCCCCAGGATGAATCACCCGCCCTGCCGCAAGTCTCCGCTCTGGGCAAGGTTTATCCCAACCCCTTCCGGCAAGGCCAGCCCGCCTGCATCGATGTGGACGTCAAGGAAGGCGACAGCGGCATCCTTAGCGTGTATAACATCGCCGGACAGAAGATATCCTCCTATCCCCTCCATGCCGGCAGCCACACGGTGATTTGGAACGGACGCGACTCCCAGGGAAGGGTTTGCGCCAGCGGAATCTACTTCTACAGGCTCGACACCCAAAGCGTAAAGGTTGTCCGCAGGATGGTCATCCTGAAGTAGCCGGGACCGCTTGAATCTATCCCAAACCCGGTGAAAACCGGGTTTTTTGTTTGCCCGATATCCTGACGGATGACTCTCTCGTTCGACAGCTACGGGCAAGAAGTTCTTGACACGAGACGGCAACCTCAATCTTGGTTTGCTGTTACGCGACTTTATCGCCGCACCCTCGGGGTAGCGGCACAAAACAAGGAAAGACTAATGGAGATCAGCAAAACCTACGAACCGCAACAGATCGAGAAGAAGTGGTACAAGTTCTGGGAAGAGGGAGGCTTTTTCAAGCCCGCCGGAAACGAAGGCAAAAAACCCTTCACCCTCCTCATCCCTCCGCCCAACGTCACTGGCATCCTGCATATGGGACACGTGCTCAACAACACCCTGCAGGACGTGGTCGTCCGCTATCACCGCATGCTGGGCGAACCCACCCTCTGGCTGCCCGGGGTTGACCACGCCGGCATCGCCACCCAGAACATGGTGGAAAAGAACCTTGCCAGGGAGGGAATCACCCGCCACGACATCGGACGCGAGAAGCTGGTTGACCTCATCTGGCAGTGGAAGCACGAAAAGGGCGGCATCATCATCGACCAGCTCAAGCTGCTGGGCGCTTCCTGCGACTGGGACCGCCTCCGCTTCACCATGGACGAGATGCTCTCCCGCGCGGTGAAAGAGGTCTTCGTGCGCCTTTATGAAGAAGGCCTGATCTACAAAGGAAAATACATCATCAACTGGTGCCCCCGCTGCGTGACCGCCCTCGCCAACGATGAAGTCGAGCACGCCGACGAATCCGGCAGGCTCTGGCACATCCGCTATCCCTATGCCGACGGCACGGGATACCTCGTGGTGGCTACCACGCGTCCCGAAACGATGCTGGGAGACACCGCCGTCGCCGTCAACCCCAAGGACAAGCGCTACACCAGCCTGGTCGGCAAGCAGATAACCCTTCCCCTCACCGGACGCACCATTCCCGTGGTCGCGGATGAATATGTGGACCTCGAATTCGGCACCGGCTGCGTGAAGGTCACCCCCGCCCACGATCCCAACGACTTTGAGATCGGCCGCCGCCACGACTTGCCCCAACTGCTGGTGATGGACGAACACGGCATCATGAACGCCTCCGCCGGAGCGGATTTCGAAGGCATGGACCGCTACGCCTGCCGGGAAAAGGTCATCCAGATGCTCGCCGAACAAAGCCTGCTGGAAAAGACCGAAAACCATGACCACGCCGTCGGCCATTGCTACCGCTGCGACACCGTGATCGAACCCTATCTCTCCGACCAGTGGTTCGTGAAGATGAAGCCCCTCGCCGAGCAGGCCATCGCCGTGGTGGAAAGCGGAGAAGTCCGCTTCCAGCCTGAACGCTGGACAAAAGTTTATATGCACTGGATGACCAACATCCGCGACTGGTGCATCTCCCGCCAGATCTGGTGGGGTCACCGCATTCCCGCCTTTTATTGCCAATCCTGCGGAGAAATGGTCGTCGCCAAGGAAACTCCCGACCGCTGCCCCGCTTGCGGAGACACAAATCTCCGCCAGGACGAGGATGTTTTGGACACCTGGTTCAGTTCCTGGCTCTGGCCGTTTTCCACCATGGGCTGGCCGGACGACACCGCGGACCTGCGGAGGCATCTGCCCACCAACGTCCTGATCACCGCTCCGGAGATCATCTACCTCTGGGTGGCGCGCATGATCATGAGCACCCTCCACTTCAAGGGAGTGATCCCCTTCGACACCGTGCTGCTGCACGGCACCGTGCGCGACGACATCGGACGCAAGATGAGCAAGTCCCTCGGCAACTCGCCCGACCCCATCGACATCATCAACCAGGTGGGAGCCGACGCCCTGCGCTTCTCCATGGTCTTCGGCACCCCCAAGGGCGCGGACGTCGTCTATACGGACAGCATCCTGGAGACCGGGCGCAACTTCGCCAACAAGATCTGGAACGCCTACCGCTTCATCATGATGAACCTGCCGGAGGGCTACAAGCCTCTGGACAGGAAGGACTTGAAGCTGGAACTCGCCGACCGCTGGATCTACAGCCGCCTCAGCGAAGTCAGCCGCGAAGCCGCCGAACACTATCAGAACCTGCGCCTCAACGACGCCGGGCAGTGCGTCTTCCAGTTCATCTGGGACGAATTCTGCTCCTGGTACATCGAACTCAGCAAGGACCGCCTCAACAGCGACGACGCCCTTTCCCAAGGCACCGCGCTCTACATCCTGCTCGACGTGATGCAGGCCTCGATGCGCCTGCTCCATCCCATCATGCCATTCATCACGGAAGAGGTCTGGCAGAGCATCAAAAGCGTGTTTCCCCAGCCCGAGGAAGCCCTGATCGTGGCCGCTTTCCCTCTCTGCGACGCTTCCCTGATCGACCCGGACATCGCCGACGACATGAGCTTCATGCAGGAGACCATCTCCGCGGTCCGCAACCTGCGCAAGCAGCTCAACCTGGCCCCCGCGATACCGGTCCATCTGGCCATCCGCATCGCCGAAGAGCGGCAGAAGGATCTGTTCCAGCGCTACTCTTCCTACTTTGCCAAGCTCGCCCGGGTGGAAAACCTGGAAGTGGCGAGGGACCTTGTCAAACCGCCCGCTTCGATCGCCGCCGTGGTGCGCAATATCGAGATCTTCCTGCCCCTGAAAGGGCTGGTTGACCTTGAAGCAGAGCAGGCCCGCCTGGGCAAACAGATCGAAAAGCTCGAAAAGGAACTGGCCGGCGTGCAGGCCAAGCTGAACAATCAGAATTTCCTGGCCAACGCCAAAGCTGAGGTCGTGGATAATGAGAGGCAGCGCCTGGCCGACCTGAACACAAAACTGTCCTTGACAAAAGACCTGCTTAAGGATTTGAGGTAATCAGGTAGAGCAGCTTGCCAAAGCTGCTGCTCACGCCTAACTCTTAACTTTTAACTCTTAACTCATATATGGACCGGGGCTATAGCTCAGTTGGGAGAGCGGAACGTTCGCAATGTTCAGGCCAGGGGTTCGAATCCCCTTAGCTCCACCACTTTTTTCTCACCCGCCAAATGGCGGGTTTTTTTACAAACAACCAACCAGAGGATTTCACTTCCCTGTCATCCCGGGATGACATACTGGTCTCTCTCACTTTAGTAGGATCATCTTGCGGCTTTCGCTGCCTGCGCTGTTCTCCAGTCTGTAGAAATACAAGCCGCTGGGTACGTGAGTGTCATTATCGTCCCTTCCGTCCCAGACCAGATCGTGCCGCCCTGATCCCATCAGCCCCTCTGCCAGAACCTTGACCAGCCTGCCCCTGGCATCGTGGATCGAAAGCCTGGCCTGATCGGCTGCCGGCAGTTCGAACGATATGGTTGTTTCCGGGTTGAAAGGATTGGGATAGTTCTGCTTCAGCAGCGCCGGTGCTGGAACCTGAGCGGGGTCGTCGGCCTCGACCTGCAGAGAGAACAGAAGCTCCATGAACATGATCTCACCGCCGTCCGGGGTCATGTGATAGGGCGGCGGAACGTCGTACGCGCCCCAGGTGAAATCGTTGTAAAACATCAGGCCCAGTTTGCTGATCAGGTGTCCGTTGTTGTAGCCCATATAGATCATTTTGTCCGCGGGATACACCCACATGGGCTTGATTCCCTGCAGGGCCGGGACTTCCACGCTGTTCAAAACGATCGGCTCGAACCAGTAATTGCCGTTGTCGTAGGAAAGGGAAATGCGGATCTCGGGCACCTGCGCGAAGGCCGTGTAGTCATCATCCTGGTGTTTGTTGAACTGCCGGGCCCGCCAGGAATCCTGCCAGACCGCGGCTAGCATGCCCTGTTCGTTGGCCTGGGTGATCTTGACGTTGTTGTAGGCAAACATCATCCCGTCCTGGTGGGCCATGTCCTCCCAATGCGGGAAAGGCCAGTCGGTGAAGATCTCGGGATACCAGCCGTCAACCGCGTTGCCGCCGTATTCTGCCACTCCCCAGGGCGCTTCCAGGTCCCAGGGCTGGAAATGCACATTGACATAATCATAGACAGACGGCTGGGGATAAATGTCCTCGATCTGAAACTGGGTCAGGGCGGGATCGTACACAGCCTCTTTCAGGAACTGCAGTTCGGGATAATAGCTCCCGTCGGTGGCCTGCAAAGCCCAGAGCCCGGGAAAGTGGACGCGGCCCTGTCGATCCAGGCTGGCATTGGAATGCCCGGAATTTATCAGCCGCCAATAGAGCTGTGTGTTGGAGTAGGGAACTCCGTCTCCGTCAACGAAGTAGCCCGTCGCCCCATACGGCTCCGCGGGCGGATTCCAGGTCTCCAGGTTGCTGTTAAAAGCCATGTGCGTCCACTCACCCTGGCCGAAATTGGGGCATTGGAACACATCCAGGTCGGTATCGTATATCTCGCTGGCATGATAGCCGGCCAGATACAGATTGCCAGAACCGTCCGGCAGCAGGGCCAGCCAATACTTCCCGGGCACGGCGTCCGCGGCCAGGGCATCCAGTTCCGGAACGCTGCGATAGGTCCAGCTCAGGGTGTTGCCGTCCTCAACGTCCAGGGCGTTAAAATCAGCCATGGCCAGATAGACGTTTTCCGTCTGGCGTCCCAGCACATAGAGCCGCCTTTTTCCGGCCACGGGGGAGGGCCCGATTCCCAGGCTGGGCCAAAGGAAGACGTTATCCGTGGTGGTGGTCCCGTCCGGCGCGGTGATGCTGATGGGATTGTCGATCACGTTGACTGGCGGGTTGAAGAGGCCCGCTATGCCGGCGATGAAGGCGTCCGAGGTCAGCAGGATGTCCCAATCTTCGGGGGCTTCGACGTTGGCGTCCCAGGCGTAGAAAGGCTTGCCGGATACCGGGTCCACGGCCAGCGCGGGATAGCCCTCCACGCAGGTGTTGTTGCAGAGCTCAACGCAGTTGATCACGGTCCCGGCCGCATCCAGATAGGTGTAAAAGACCCGCCGCTGGGAGCTGTAGCTCCTTTTGCCCTGCCAGGTCATGAAATAGCCGCCGCCCGCGGATGAGGGGATCAACTGCAGGGGCAGGTTGTTGTAGCTGCCGGGCATGTAGTCCCAATAGCTGGTCATGATGGCCGTGGGCAGTTTGCTGAAGGTAAAGCTTGGAGGATAGCGGTCGCTACCAGTTTCGAAGCTTATAGCGCGGTCCCGCCCGGGTCCTGATTTTCCGGGCAGTCCTCGGATGCTCAAAGTATTGTCCTTTGCCTCCGCCTGGCCGAACTGCTCTGCTGGCTCCGCCCCCAGGAAACAGACAGTCAGGGCCAAGGCGATAATAATGGCCATTCTTCCGCTCTTCATCTCGCATCTCCTTTCCCCGATGCCCAAACATACTTTTCTGCTTTCCTGCATTTTTGTCAAGCTTTTTATGTATTCTTAGAGGCTGGGCAGGGTATTCGGCTCTCTTTCCTGCCTGACGGTCAGTGTTCCCGTGAACGTTTCTGCTTGTAAGATAGGGAGTTTCAGCCAATTTGATTCCTGCTATTCGGGTTGAGCTCACATGAGGTTTTCGCAGGATGGAGCTGTTCCGAACTGACCGCCCGAATAACCTGAATCCCACGCTCCGCTTCATTTTTCCTGCCCCGCCCTGGTTAGCAAGCGTATATCAAGCGTTTATCTACTCTCAATCAAGCGTTAACAATTAACGCTTGATATACGCTTGATAAAGACTTGATAGACAGCAGCAAGCAGGGGCGGAGGGGGTATGCTGCCAATTCACGAGGGATTTGGAGGAGTTTTTTTGGGTCCACCTCACCACTGGCAGATCAATTCGTCAGCAGGAAAAACACTAGGTACTGGCAGGAAAGATCAGCTGCCCAGGATGCCCAACAGCACTCCCGCGGCCACGGCTGAGCCAACCACACCCGCCACATTGGGAGCCATGGCATGCATGAGCAGGAAGTTGGTGGGGTCGTATTTTTGCCCCATGACCTGTGAAACCCTCGCGCTGGCTGGTACGGCGGAGACCCCGGCGTTGCCGATGAGGGGGTTGATCTTGTCTTTCACAAAGAGGTTCATCAGCTTGGCGAAAAGCACACCGGAGGCGGTGGCGACAGCAAAAGCGAAAGCGCCGAGGAAAAAGATGCCAAGCGAGCGGGGGGTCAAAAAGACGACCGCCGTGGTTTTAGCGCCCACGGTGAAGCCGACGAGTACGGTCACTATGTCGATAAGTGAGGTACGAGCGGTGAGCGCGAGGCGTTCAGTGACGCCGCTTTCCTTGAGCAGGTTGCCCAAAAAGAGCATGGCCAGAAGCACCACGCCTCCGGGGGCGATGAGCGAGGTGACGATGAAGGCGACCACCGGGAAGAAGATCTTTTCCTTTTTGGAAACCTGGCGGGGTGGTTTCATGCGGATGAGGCGCTCTTCGGGGGTGGTGAGCAACTTCATGATCGGGGGTTGGATGACCGGCACCAGCGCCATGTAGGAATAGGCGGCGAGGGCGATCGGACCGATCAGTTCGGGGGCGAGTTTGGAGGCGAGGAAAATCGAGGTGGGGCCGTCCGCGCCGCCGATGATACCGATCGAGCCAGCCTCGAGGATATTGAATCCCAAGAGCAGCGCGCCGAGGAAGGTGCCGAAGATGCCGACCTGGGCAGCAGCTCCCAGCAGGATGAGCTTGGGGTTGGCAATGAGGGTGGAAAAGTCCGTCATGGAGCCGATCCCGAGAAAGATGAGGGCGGGGTAGATCCCCCGGTTGACGCCGAAATAGAGGTAACTGAGCACACTGCCTTCGCTCACGACGCCCAGCCCCTGCTCCAGCATGCCGGGGATGTTGCCGACCACGATGCCGAATCCTATGGGAACCAACAGGAGGGGTTCAAAGCCTTTGACGATCGCCAGATAGATAAAGACGATCCCCGCGGCGAGCATCAGGATGTTGCCCCAGGTGAAACTGACGAATCCGGTGGTGTTCAGGATCTGCAGAAGTTCGTCCATCTCAGGGCTCCAATTCCACCAACGTGTCGCCTTCCTGCACCGAATCACCCTTGGCGACGCCGACCCGGAGCACTTTGCCGGCGCGGCCGCTGTGGATCTCCGACTCCATCTTCATCGCCTCAAGGGTGAGCAGGCTCTGTCCCGCCTGGACATATTCGCCGGGACGCACCCTGACCTCGATGATCGTACCGGGCAGGGGAGCGCGAATGACTCCGTCCTGTTTGGCGGTTTCGCTCTGAAGAGGCGTAGGTTGGGGACGGAGGGGCCTGGCAGCGGGTTTGTCCTTGATCTCGATGCCTTCGAGGGTCATCAGAAGGTCGTTTTCCTGCACCAGCGCGCGTTCCTGCACATGGATCCTGCCCACCACGCAGTCCACCGGCGCGGCAATCTCGGACTCCATCTTCATCGCTTCGAGGATGAGGATGGTCTGCCCTTTTTTGACAGACTCCCCTTCCTTCACCTTGAGGGAAGCGATGACTCCCGGCAGCGGGGCGCGGATCTCTCCCGTCTTGGCATTGAAGTCGCTGCTGAATGCCGGAGCCAGCGGCACCGCCTTTTCCTGCTGGGGCAGCACCGGAACCTGCGGCTGGGCGTCGTCCTCGATCTGGATCAGGTAGTCCGTGCCGTTGATATTGATCCTGGCGTGGTCCGGAGAATACTCCACGACCTTTGCCTCATAGCGTTGGCCGCCGATGATAAGTTTATATGTTTTCATCTCTTAACTCCTCTTGCGCAGAATGTCCCGGTTGGGCATGTTCAGGATCGCGCTGTCCCGCCACTGGTCGGACCGGGCGCGCCGGAAGGTCAGCAGCAGACGGCGCCTCTCCTCAATGCTGTGCCGGTAAAGGTGCAGCGCGGCAATGGCGGCGGCGATCACATCCGCGTTCAGGTCCGGAGGCTGCTGCTTCACTTTGCCCGACGAGGTGACCACGAGCGTGCGCTCCTCCGCTTTGGGCTTGCGGTTCAGATGCCGCAACTGGCTGATAACCAGAGCCGTAACTGCCAACGACGTGAACACGATCAGCACCCCGACCAGGGTTATGCTGAGCCCGTATTTCAGCTTGCCGTCCTGAAACTCGGCGGCAAACTCCTCAAACTCCTCAGGCTGCTTGCCCAGCGCCTGCAGCGAGTATCCGTCGCGGCTCTTGTCCGTGCCGGCGATTCCCGCAAACTGCCTGAGCTTCTTCACCGGAAGCTGCTTCAGCCTCGCCAGTTCGCCCAGCGTGCTCAACTCCGTGAAGCCGTGGATGCTGAACTGCTGCGCCAGCAAAGCCCTGTAGGGCGAAATCCCCAGCTTGCGCAGGCTCATCCTGTCCAGCACGGGATTGTCCGGCTCGATCTCCAGATAGGTCTTCCACTGCGGCAGATTCTTGATCTCCAGCTTCGCCGCCACGTCCTCAAGCTTGTCCGTGTCCCGGAACCCGTATTCGCTGAAAATCTCGCTTTCCCTGATCTGCAGAAGGCTGTCGGACATCGCCTGAATCTGCAGTTGCAGGTCTTCCAGCGAAGGCGCTTCCGCCGCGGGAGCCTCCTGCGCCCAAACCGCAGCGGAGCATAGCATGGCAAGCAGCGCGATGATAAGAGTTTTCGCCATGGCTGCCTCCTACAGGGGAATGTTGCCGTGCTTGCGCGGCGGGATATTGTCCTTTTTGTTGGCAAGCATCTCCAGGGCGCGGATCAGGCGAAAGCGCGTGCGGGAGGGTTCGATGATGTCGTCGATGTAGCCCCGTTCCGCCGCGGCGAAGGGATTGGCAAACTTGTCCGCGTATTCGCGTTCCTTGTCCAGCAGGGTCTGCTTGGGATCGGGGGAGTTTTGCGCCTCCTTGCGGAAGATCACCTCCACCGCGCCTTTGGGTCCCATCACGGCGATCTCCGCGCTGGGCCAGGCATAGACGAGATCCGCCCGCATGTGCCGGCTGTTCATCACGCAATATGCCCCGCCATAGGCCTTGCGCAGGATCACGGTGATCTTGGGCACGGTCGCCTCGGCAAAGGCGTAGAGCAGCTTCGCGCCGTTGCGGATGATGCCGTTGTGCTCCTGGCTGGTGCCGGGAAGGAAGCCGGGCACGTCCTCCAGCACGATCAGGGGGATATTGAAGGCGTCGCAGAACCTCACGAAGCGCGCCGCCTTGATCGAAGCGTCGATGTCCAGCACCCCCGCCAGGATCTTGGGCTGATTGGCGACGATCCCCACCGGGAACCCGTTCAGGCGGGCAAAGCCCACCGCCACGTTCTGGGCAAAATTCATCATCACCTGCAGAAACTCCCCCTCGTCCACGATGCTGCGGATCACGTCCAGAATGTCGTAGGGCTTGTTGGGATTTTCCGGGATGATCTCGTCGAGGTCGTCGCAGGAACGGTCGATGGGATCGTGCGTCGGGTTGTAGGGCGGGTCCTCCATGTTGTTGGAGGGCAGATAGCTGAGCAGCTTCTTGATCAGCAGCAGGGTCTCTTCCTCGCTGTTGGTGATGAAGTGCGCCACGCCGCTTTTGCTGGAGTGCACTCCCGCGCCGCCGAGGTCTTCGGTGGTCACGGTCTCGTTGAGCACGGTCTTGACGACCTTGGGCCCGGTCACGAACATATAGCTGTTGAGCTTTTCCATCAGGATAAAGTCTGTAATGGCGGGGGAATAGACCGCTCCGCCGGCGCAGGGGCCGAGGATCGCCGAGATTTGGGGGATCACGCCGCTGCTCATAACGTTGCGCCAGAATATTTCCGCGTAGCCCGCCAAAGCGTCCACGCCTTCCTGGATGCGCGCTCCGCCGCTGTCGTTGAGCCCGATCACGGGGCAGCCGTTTTTCAGAGCCATGTCCATGATCTTGCAGATCTTCTCCGCGTAGGTTTTGGACAGCGAGCCGCCAAATACGGTGAAATCCTGGGCGAACAGGTAGACCAGGCGCCCGTTGATCGTGGCGCTGCCAGTCACCACCCCGTCCCCGGGGAAGACCTGCTCCTCCATCCCGAAGTTGTTGCAGCGGTGGGTCACGAAGAGGTCGAACTCCTCGAAGCTGTCTGCGTCGGCGAGCAGGGCGATGCGCTCGCGGGCGGTGAGTTTGCCTTTGTCGTGCTGCTCCTGGACGCGCTTAGCGCCGCCGCCGAGAGTGGCTTTGTCGCGCCGTTCGCGCAGCCTGATGATCTCTTTGGAAGGTGTCATCTTTATATCCTTGTTGCCATGATTTTCAACCAGTTGGGCGGAGGATCCACCCCTCCCGGGTCGCGCCGGGAAGGAAGCCTGCCAAGTGCCATTTTATTTATCGATGCTTTTTCGTAAAGGGTAATTCTGCTCTCGCCAGGTACCCCCCCCCGGAGGGGAGCCCGTTTTTATTATTGAACCATATTAAAAGAAAGGGCCAGAGACAGTATCAATGAATTCAGTCTTCAGTCCAATACAGCAGCATCCAGTACTACTGAACGGGTTCCGTTTGAACAAAACAATCGCAGTAATCCTACCCTCCATAAACATATGGGGCACGATTTTTATCCCACTAACTTACTCTGATTTTGAATAGCCCCCAAACCCTCTTCAGCAGGGAATCTTAACTTCAACAGGAAAATGAGCAAGTATGTTTTCAGCTTGACACCAAAAGCTTATAGAGTTAGATTGACAGAGCAAGAATACTCGGAACTATATAGTTTCAGCTTGACACCAAAAGCTTATAGAGTTAGATCTTATACCTACGCAATCAAGCCTTTTATGAGTTTCAGCTTGACACCAAAAGCTTATAGAGTTAGATGATGCGTTGCGTGAGGCGGGCTTATCCACAGTTTCAGCTTGACACCAAAAGCTTATAGAGTTAGATTCCGACTTGGACAGGAAGCATCCGTTGACGGTTTCAGCTTGACACCAAAAGCTTATAGAGTTAGATCTGATTATCGGATAGCATTCCATTCTCTCCGTTTCAGCTTGACACCAAAAGCTTATAGAGTTAGATTATGGCGGGACAACCTATGTATTCGACACGGTTTCAGCTTGACACCAAAAGCTTATAGAGTTAGATAGCCTACGATCAGGCTACTGGTGTTCGCCAGTTTCAGCTTGACACCAAAAGCTTATAGAGTTAGATAAACAGCAACAGGGGGACGGGGGAATGACAGTTTCAGCTTGACACCAAAAGCTTATAGAGTTAGATCAAAAGTCTAAAGATAAAATAATAGTTGTAGTTTCAGCTTGACACCAAAAGCTTATAGAGTTAGATGATCATCGGCAGAATGGGTGTTATTGGCTAGTTTCAGCTTGACACCAAAAGCTTATAGAGTTAGATGGGCAGCGGAGCCGGACGCATCTATCTGCTGTTTCAGCTTGACACCAAAAGCTTATAGAGTTAGATCTATGTCTTCCGCGCTCTTGCTTTTGCCGCGTTTCAGCTTGACACCAAAAGCTTATAGAGTTAGATGGACCATGTTATCAATATAGTCGGCTGGCAGTTTCAGCTTGACACCAAAAGCTTATAGAGTTAGATCGACGGAATTCACAGGCATCTGGGGACCCGGTTTCAGCTTGACACCAAAAGCTTATAGAGTTAGATTGACGGCTCGTGATTTGGTGCGCTACGAATAGTTTCAGCTTGACACCAAAAGCTTATAGAGTTAGATTCTTATGGAGTTATCTCTCCCGATGCGTTGGTTTCAGCTTGACACCAAAAGCTTATAGAGTTAGATGCAATACAATGACGATGACTATGCCGATGAGTTTCAGCTTGACACCAAAAGCTTATAGAGTTAGATGATATAAAACGAAACACACTATCTGGTGTCGTTTCAGCTTGACACCAAAAGCTTATAGAGTTAGATGATTGTGATTATGTGGCTGCAAGAGGCGGAGTTTCAGCTTGACACCAAAAGCTTATAGAGTTAGATGCTCGCGGGATTCATCCATTGGGCGATATTGTTTCAGCTTGACACCAAAAGCTTATAGAGTTAGATCCACCCTGCTCCACCTTGCCAGGCGGTAGAGTTTCAGCTTGACACCAAAAGCTTATAGAGTTAGATAGCCAAGCAAAGAGGATATTGCGTTGCTGAGTTTCAGCTTGACACCAAAAGCTTATAGAGTTAGATCATTGACGAGCATGGCACGGACACGGCTGAGTTTCAGCTTGACACCAAAAGCTTATAGAGTTAGATAAACTCGTGCTGATGCCGGAGCGTGTTTTCGTTTCAGCTTGACACCAAAAGCTTATAGAGTTAGATCTTGTCTTTCTCCTTGTCTGCGTCACGCTAGTTTCAGCTTGACACCAAAAGCTTATAGAGTTAGATCAACATCGGACTGCCATTTTGTAACACCTGGTTTCAGCTTGACACCAAAAGCTTATAGAGTTAGATGTTTCCACAATGCTCCGCTCGGTTGAATTAGTTTCAGCTTGACACCAAAAGCTTATAGAGTTAGATAAAAAGCAACAGGAGAGTAGGGGAATGACAGTTTCAGCTTGACACCAAAAGCTTATAGAGTTAGATCCTGTGGTTCAGCACAGTCCTCGCCGTAGCGGTTTCAGCTTGACACCAAAAGCTTATAGAGTTAGATCGGGCTGCCTGACAGCAGGCTGGACACGCTGTTTCAGCTTGACACCAAAAGCTTATAGAGTTAGATATGAAGGTCTCTGACAATGAGGTATACGTAGTTTCAGCTTGACACCAAAAGCTTATAGAGTTAGATGCAGATAATGCTCTTGGGTATGAGTTTCCAGTTTCAGCTTGACACCAAAAGCTTATAGAGTTAGATCTGACGGCCACATATCGGGGTCTGGTATGCGTTTCAGCTTGACACCAAAAGCTTATAGAGTTAGATATTTTGTAACACCTGGATAATCATATATAAGTTTCAGCTTGACACCAAAAGCTTATAGAGTTAGATCTGGCTCTGGAAAGCCCCTGCGAAATCAGGGGCTTAGCTTTTAAATTGCTAAGAAGAATCATTCTTCGGGGTCATCAAAAATGAGGAGTTGGTCCGGATTTTCTTTGGCGGCGACGCGTTTGTTGTTTTGGAGGATGACGATGCGCCCAAACTGCTTGTCGGTGAAGCTGAGGATGTTGACCCTGCCTTTGGCGGGGATGTGGGAGTTTACGGTGTTGACCAGGGAATCCAGCTTCTCGCGAGGGCCGCAGTATTTGGCATAAACGGAGAACTGGCACATGCCAAAGCCTTCCTTTTCCAGGAAGTTCCGAAACTGGGTCGCGGCCTTGCGTTCCTCCGGTTCAACCACCGGCAGATCGAACATGACCATGATCCACATCAGCCTATACCCGTTAAGAACATCATCCATGACGCAGTTATGCCAGACCCCCCTTTATTTTCATCAGAGTAAGTTCCCCGATGAGGGGAAAAACCAGCTCCGGTTTTTTGGTTTCGAGACACTTCAAGAATTGCTCCACGGCCCTTTGCAGGCAATAGCGGAGGTGCGTGGAGACACCTTCATTTTCGAGGGGTAGGTCGAGCAGGGAGACCAGGGCGCGTTTGTGGGCGGGGAGAAGTTCCGCGTCTGGGGTGAGAGCGAGGCAGAAGATCAGGAGATCGACGTATGGCCGGAAGGGTTCCATGAGGTCGTCAGCCAGGCAGAAGGGATTCATTTGATTGTGATGGTGAATGCCCAGTTCGGGGATGAGCCCTGAGGCTACCAGACCGCGGCACATGGCGGCGCGGAGGATGGCATAGCCATAGTTTAGAAAACCGTTCACTCCGGGGAGATCTGGATTTCGCCTGAACCATGAGCCGAAGAGGCGTTCCCAGTAAAAACGGGCTGCGATGGCTTCGGCATTGCCGGAATCGCCGGAAAGGACTTTGGTGGAAAGCTGGTCGAGGTCATGGTGTTTGTTGCCTGTGAGTTCTAGCACCCGGGCCTGGTTGGCGATCTTGGCGGAAACCACGATGCGCCAGAGGTTCTTTTTCAGGGGCAGGCTGCAAGCTATCTGCCTCAGGACGCGCTCCCGCCGGTAAACGTTGTCGCCATAGGGCAGAGTGACGGCGCAGGGCATGGAGTTGGCACCGGCGTGGACCACAGGGATGCCCTGACCGCCCAATCGCGCCAGAGCCTGGCCAGTTATGCAGACTCCGCGGGAATTCAGCACCAAAGCTTCAAGGTCTGAGACAGGTATCTTTTCCTCAGTTTCTCCGCTTTTAACCAGCAAAAAGCCCTTGCTGACCGAGATGGAGCAGCTTTCGGCATTGACCTCGATGACCGTGGTCATATCTCGTTCACAATAGGGTCAAAGCAGCGCCCCAGGATGTCGATGCCGGCTTTTCGGGCTCGAGCAGACATTAACTGTCGTGCAGAATACTGCTCACCTATATCATCATCTTTTTTAGCGATGCAGATAGGTCTCAGATACAGAATCCCTCCGGTCATTTTCCTTACCCGGCGCAATTCCCTTTCTTCGTTCTCTCCGTCCAGAGCGATGACATCGTTTTTGAAAACCCGCATGATCCTCTTAGCTTTGGGGAAGTCTTTTTTCCACTGGGGAACGAAGCCGGGCTGGTGGGCGGCGTAGCTGTTGACAATCTCGATATCCCATTTGCAGTTGGGGTCGGTGGGGTCTTTGAGGTAGATATCGGCAAAGAGGTTTTCGCCGGAGGCCATATATTTAAAGGCCCGGCCGGATTTATCCCGCACGGGGATCATGCCGGCAGGGTTCATGGGGAAAGCGAGCTTGATCTTTTTAATGTTTTTTCTTGCCGCCCAGTCTTTGACCGCCTCGGCGAAATCCTTGCCTCCATGCTCGGAGGCGATTGCCACCAATTCCCGGCGCAGGTCAGTCCGGACAACTTTTTTCACGTTTTTCTCGTTGAGATCGGATACTGCCTTGCGAACCGTGTAAAGACGATATTTGGGATTTTCTGGGTCTGGCAGGGGCAAGCCATCGGAGCCTTTGACAAAGCCATAGGCTGTTTCTTCGACGAGTGCGCCGCCGGTCTGGTTGCGCTTTGCCAGCCTGTCCGCGCTGATCTGGTCGGGTTTGTAGGACACGACTATGGAGTTGACTTTTTTACGGAATTCCGCTTGGTCGAATCCGGGCCAGGGAGGTTCGAGTTCTGAGATCTCGCGGTAGCGGGTGGCTGCCATCCTTTCAGCGACGTGCTTCACCAAACCGCGAGTGGTGAGGGCGATCACAAAGGCGTCGATGGCGTGGTGGCGGTGATCGGTGCGCTCTTTTGTGTCGGTCTCGCCCAGCGCGGTGTTCAAGTTCCATTTGGCGCGAAGCAGTCCGGTGTGTTTGCCGGTGACCGTCCAGACGTTGGCATTGCCGCAGACGTACCACATGTATTTCATCGCCACGCGGCTCATGTAGCGGGTGTCGTTGAGCATGCGGCCAATAAGGTCGCCTTCCTGGGCAAAGCGGTCCATGGCGTCGGACTGGAAGCGCCATCTCTGGGCTTTACGTTTCAGTTTGTTGGCTCTCGAGAGGATGTCCTGCCAATTGTATTTTCCCTGGCTGTTGTGAAAGGCTTCATATGGGGTGCGTTCTCCTTTGGCCCTGTTGGCCTCACGGGTGCAGAGGACTTTGTTGGCTGTTGTATCGTCGTAGGTGCGGGATTTCGGAAGTATATGGTCGATCTCTATCTCAGGGGAAAATAGTTTCTCAACTGAAATCACATCTCCGGAGTAGACGCAATAAGGTGTCTGACCATTGACACCAAGTTCCCTCCAGAGTTTGACCTTGAGTATATTAGTGCGGTTGACTTCTTGGTTGTGGTCCCTCAGAAAAGCGGCGATATCATCGTTCAGTTCCTCATTCTTGTTCATGTCACTGATCAGTTCTTTGCGCTTTTTAGCGCTCAAGGGAGTTTCCTTGCCCAACTCCAGTACGATTTCCCGGGGGGGGCCATAGCGCTTGCACATAGCGTTGACGAGCTTGCTCAGTTGGTTGAGGGCGACATGGACGGTGGGATTGTTGATTCTGCCGTGAGCGTCGGCATTGTGGTCCATTGTTTTCCGGTTGGATTTGATGGACTCTCGCTTCAAAACCTCTCCGTAATAGGGGAGGTTGCCTTCATCGAATATCCGACCATCATATTCCATAGTGTCGTAGCCTGCCAGGCGGCACGCCTCGGAATACACTTGCCCTTGCCGAAGGTGGGGTAGAATATTATGCATGGCTTTCACGCTCAGGTGTCCGTAACCGTCTGGCAGCTTCAAGTCTAAAAATCTCTCGCCAATTTCGACGGGGATCCCAGCTGACATCAGCTCTGCCACTTTTTGCTCATCGTCAGAGTCATTGATCAGGACTTCCACAACCTGGCTCCTGACCTCGAAGGATAACTTCTCCCAGATCATTTTCAGGTCAGCGTTCTGTTTCTTACGTAATTCGGTTTCCAGATTGTTGCCGGGGAGTTTTTTTGTTTTTTCCGTTTCCAGGTTGAATCGGTAATCGTCTGCTTGCTTGCCCCAGAGTTTCTTTCGCATGTCATCGAACTTTACTTCAGATTTGCTTTGCAGCATGTCATAGAGCGTATTGTATTGGTCCTCGCTGAGTTTGAAGGCTTCGCCGGTGAAAACAGCCGCCACTTTGATATTGTTCAGGTTTTGCAGTATACGTACTTCCTGGAACAGTGGATGGGCTTTGGGCGCTCTTTCTTCTTCCGGCTCCAGTTCACATTTGCCTTTCTCGGGTGTTAGAAGGGGGCGCTGATAAAAGATGATATGCCGGATCTTTTCCCTGTGCTCGTCCGTTAGCGCTTGATTGAATCTGCGTTGTGAGGTCCAGATCGCCTCAAACTCCTGTAATACCATATCCCTGGTCGGCAGTATCGGCGATGCGTCTTCTTCGTCCTTAAATCTGAACTTGACCGGCTTGCGCATGTGCTGTTCATCTTTTGCGACTTCTTTGCCTTCCGTCCCTTTCATCTGGTTGTAGCGCAGCCATAGGTATTCACCCAAAGTCCGGTACTTTGAATCGCTCAATGTGTGCCTCAGGTTCTCTATTGCTGCCTTGATTTTCTTGCCGTCATCTTCAGTCTGGAGTGCTTTGCGATTGCTTTTGTATCCCCGCCTTTTTGCCAGATGTATCAAGGCGCGGGCAAACTCAGCCGGTTCCAGTTTATCGTCCAGGGCTTTGGCGCGCAAGTAATAGGGATTGAGCTTGAAAACATCGTTGCGCTGATGCTCATCCTCGGGAAGGAAACCGTGTGCCAGGAGATAGGCGATGAGGTTGTGTACGCGTTCCAGATAACGATCGAGGTTGCGGCGCTGGCCGCGGTAGCCGCGCCGTTTGACCGCCAGAGGTTCCTGGCTTTTCATTTCCCGTCCGTCGGGGAAGATGCGCACTCCCATGTTGATGATCCCCACGGGATCCTTTTTGTCTATAAAGAGTCACCCAAAGCTTCAAGCTTGGATCACTTGGACAAATGGGGATAAG
>CAZKAA010000040.1:0-21389 GCA_964550575.1 uncultured Candidatus Cloacimonadota bacterium | reverse complement strand
CCTGTTGCGTGACTGAGAATCACGAGTCCTAGGCCACTAGACGAACGGGACGCATACAAACTCGGGCGAAAAAATGGCGACCCCTAGGGGAATCGAACCCCTCTTGCAAGAATGAAAATCTTGAGTCCTAACCGATAGACGAAGGGGTCGCAACTGGTGATCCAGGTTGGACTCGAACCAACGACTCTCTGCTTAAAAGGCAGATACTCTACCGCTGAGTTACTGGACCAGTTTCACTCGATGTTTATCCAAAAATTTAGGCTGCCTCTTTCTGTCAAGCCAAAAATCCGCGCTTATGTATATCGCGTTTGCGCCGGCTTCTTTCTGGGCTGCCGATTAGCTTCTTACCTCGCGGTATCCTCCCTGTAGTCAAGCGCGTGGCAACCGGGAGGACACCGGGAAGCTACAGAGTCTGGAACAAGGTCCGGTAAGCGTAGAGATTGGGGTTGTGATCGGCTTGAAACAGAATATCATATCAAATAGATATACTATCAGGAACATAAAGACATGAAAAAACAAATAAACATCGGCATAGACGGAATGCACTGCGCGGCATGCAGCGCGAGGGCGGAAAAAGCCCTGGGCAAACTGCCGGGGGTTGAGGCCGCGAACGTGAACCTCGCTTTGGAAGAGGCTTCCCTGGAGTACGACGACCGGAAGGCAACTCCGGAGGACTTTGCCAAAACGATACAGAGCCTTGGCTTCTCCGTGCGCGAGGAAGTGACGCTTGGCGAGGACGAGCAGGTTGAAGCAATGAAAGTCGCCGGCAAGCGGATGTGGATGATGTGGGGCATCGCGGCGATTGTGACGGTGTTCATGGTGTTCCATATGTTTTTGCGCCATCCCCTTGTCTCCCATAAGTTTGATGTCTGGTTCGTGTTCGCTCTGACCCTGGGGGCGATCGCTTTTCCTGCCCGCGGGGTCTATGTTTCCGCTTTCAAGTCTCTGCGGTCCGGCAGCGCCAATATGGACGTCCTGATCGCGCTGGGAACCCTGGCGTCCCTGCTGGTGACGCCGCTGTCGCTATTTGTGAAAGGGATTGACGCGCACGATTTCAGCGGGATCGCGGCGATGATTCTGGCGTTCCACCTGACCGGGCGATATCTGGAAAGCCGGGCTCGGGGCAAGGCTTCCGAAGCGATTAGAAAACTGCTCAATCTGGGTGCCAAAACCGCCCTGCTGCTCATCGAAGGGGTCGAAACGGAAGTTCCTGTGCACAAGATCAAAGTGGGCGACATATTTATCGTGAAGCCCGGAGCGAAAGTCCCGGCGGACGGGGTGATCGTGGAGGGGCGCGCCAGCCTGGATGAATCGATGGCGACGGGAGAATCCCTTCCTGTTTCGCGCAAAGCCGGTGACCGGGTGATCGGAGCGACGGTCAATCTGGACGGCTGGTTCCAGGCCCGGGCAGAAAAGGTCGGCGCGGACAGTTTTTTGGCGCAGGTGATCAAAATGGTGCAGGAGGCGCAGCATTCCAAGGTGCCGATCCAACTCCTCGCGGACAAGGTGACGGCGGTGTTCGTGCCGATCGTGCTGGCGCTTGCTGCGGGGACGTTTCTGGCGTGGCTGCTCTTTCCCGCGGCGATGGGGGCGGTGGGGAATTTATTCAGGAACATCGTGCCTCTGAGTTCCGCCAATACGGGTTTGGCGGCGGCGCTGATGGCGGCAGTCGCAACCCTGGTGATCGCGTGTCCCTGCGCGCTGGGATTGGCGACTCCGACCGCATTGATGGTGGGCAGCGGCATGGGCGCTGAGCGGGGCATCCTGATCCGCAACGGAGAAGCGCTGCAGCGCATGAAGGACATCCGCGCGGTGGTTTTTGACAAGACGGGAACCCTGACCCACGGACAGCCGCGTTTAATCGGCCACAACGGCAGTGGCATCGGCGGAGACGAGGCTTTGGGACTCGCCGCCAGTCTGGAATCCGCCAGCGAACATCCCCTGGCAAAGGCGATCGTGGCAGCCGCAAGGGAGAAGAACCTGCAAACGCAAGCGGTTAAAGACTTTGCCAATCACAGCGGAAGGGGCGTATCAGGAACCGCGGGAGACAGGAAACTCTGGCTGGGCAGCCGGAATCTTCTGGAGGAGAACGGGGTCCCGGGAGCAGGCTTTCCTGCCGTAGATGATGAATACAGGCATGCCAGCCATGTTTATCTGGGCGACGCGTCCGGACTGCTCGGGGTGTTTCACCTCGCCGATACCGTGCGGCAGGAAGCGAAGAAGGTTGTTGAAACGCTGCGCGCCAAAGGGATCGAATCCGTGATGCTGAGCGGAGACAACGAAGAAACTGCTGCCGCCATCGCGGAGCAGTGCGGAATCACGCGCGTCCGGGCAAAGGCCCTCCCCGGCGACAAAGCGCGGATCGTGAAGGAACTCCAGGCTGAGTTCGGCGCGGTTGCCATGGTGGGAGACGGCATCAACGACGCTCCAGCGTTGAAGCAGGCGGACATCGGCATCGCCATGGGACAGGGCACAGATATCGCCATCGAGGCTTCCGATATCACAATCCTGCGGGACAAGCTGGAACTCCTTCCCCAGGCGGTGGAACTCTCCCTGCAGACCTTCCGCAAGATCCGGCAAAATCTCTTCTGGGCTTTTTTCTACAACTTGATCGCCATTCCCCTGGCAGTGTTTGGAGCGCTGCATCCCATCCTCGCCGAGATAGCCATGGCATCAAGCTCTGTGACGGTCGTTACCAATGCCAACCTGCTGAGGACAAAGTTGAGATAGAACAACATTCAACCTGAAGCACGAAATCGCTTGACATATTACGCGGATCAATATCACTTTGCCTTGTGACCTATTATGAACAAGGCAGGTGGACAATGAGTAAAGCAGCGCTGTTTGTGCTGATGGTTTCTATAGCGTCGGCTTTGGCTGGTAGCGTGACCCATGAGATGACTCTGGGGTCGGCGAATGTTCTAAGGCAGAGTGAATTTGAAAGGATCGAGTTGAGCGGAGGGTACGCGCTCGGAGAACCGGGACATCCCTCTTTGCCCTGGATCGGCGTCAAGCTGTTGCTCCCCGTGGGAACCAAAGCCTCCCGCATCGTAATCGAAAGGTCAGGCGAAGGAAGAATGATTCTGGACAGAGCCATCGAACCTGTTCAACCTCAATATCCGCTTTCCCTGGCCGAGATACCGGAGCCGATCCCTCCCGATCCAGTAATCTATGAATCCACCTCAATCTATCCCAAGAATCCCGGCACTGGGGCGAATACCCAATATCTCGCCGGGCATCCAATCTGCTTCACCGCTGTCTGCCCCTTCGACTATACACCTTCCAGCGGGGAACTGGTTTTCTATTCCCGCTTGAGGATCACGGTGGAAACGTCCCCAGACCGGGAATCACCCGCTTTGAGGGGAATGCTGAAGGAGGACGTCCGCACCCGTGAACTGCTATTGCGCAGCGTGAATAACAGAAACGACGTGCCCCGCTACACGCTTCCATCCTATGGCTTCGATTATGTGATCATCCACGATTCCGCAAAATACGACCAGTGGCTCCCGCTAAAGTCTCTATACGACGCCCGGGGATGCAACGTGCTGATGGAATCCGTGCAGGACATCTACGCCGGATATGCCGGAGCCACCAATCCAGAGAAAATCCGCAATTTCCTTATCGACACCTACGCGGACAACAGCGTCAACTACGTCTTCCTGGCAGGAGACATCGACGCAATCCCCTACAAAGGCCTCTACGCGAACGCGGGACCCTATACCAACGCCAACATCCCCGCCGATATCTATTACGCCAGCCTCGACGGCAACTGGAACGCTGACGGCGATGCCAACTGGGGAGAATTGGGGGAAGCCGACCTGGTCCCGGAGTTTGCCATTGGCAGATTTTGCTACAACAGCGATGCAGAGATCGCTTACTTCATCGCCAAACTGACCGACTATCTTAATGCCCCCGAGCTTGGGGAAGCACGCCGGGCTTTGCTTTTGGGAGAAAAGCTCAACGACGACCCGACCTGGGGCGGGGACTACATCGACGAGCTGGTGGGAGGCTCTTCCGCCAACAGCTATTCGACAACCGGCATTCCCACCGACTGGTCCTTTGCCACTCTCTACGACCGCAACGCCTCCTGGGGAATCAACCAACTGAAACCGCTCATCAGCGAAGGCTACAACTTAGTGAACCACATGGGGCACGGCAGCACGACCAGCACGCTGGGAATCGGCATCAGCGACGTCACCGCGGCTAACTTCACCAACAACGGCGACGGCGAAAACTACTGCATCATCTACACCCAGGCCTGCTATTCCGGAAGCTTCGACTCCTCTGACTGCATCGCCGAGAAGTTCATGAGCCTCCCCACCGCGGCTGTCGCCATGATCTCCAACTCCCGCTACGGATGGTACGCCCCCTCCTCGACCAACGGCACCTCACAGCACTTCCACCGCGGATACATCGACGCCTATTTCGGGGAATACATTGCCGAGATTGGAGACGCCAACAACGACAGCAAAATCGATAACATCCCCTTCACCCTCAACTCCGGCGTGATGCATTGGGTCCATTACGAAAGCAACCTGATGGGAGATCCCGCCATGAAAGCCTGGACGGACACTCCGGACACCCTGGTTGCCCAACTGCCGCAAAGCTGGGTCACCGGACTCGACCATTACCTGTTCCAGACAAACGCCCCCCGCGCCAACATCCGCATCAAGGACGGAGCTGACTTCCTCTACGAAGGCTATGCCGATGAGAACGGCCTTGCCTACATCCATCTGGACAGGATCATCGAGCCGGGCACCTACGACCTGTTCATCAACGCGCCGAACAGATTCCCCTGGTACACCCAGATAACCTTCCAGGCCCAAGCCGGAGCATACCTGACCTGCCTGCCAGTGGTGTTCCACGATTCCGACGGACTCCACCACACCGGCGAGGAAATACCCATCACCGCGACCATCCGCAACACCGGCCTCGGAACGCAGCTCTCCCCCGGAGTCCTGCAGCTTACCTGCTCCAGCCCGAACATCCAGATCATCTCTGGAACTCACGCGTTCTCCCCGCTCGCCCCGGGAGACTCGCTCGTCGTGGAGGATGTCCTGAGCATCGCGATTCAGGGCGTGTTCACCGACCTGACCCAGGTCCAGTTCTTTTTGACTGCCAGCTTCGACGAAACCGAAACCGAGTCGCACGCCTGGCTGACGCTCAACGCCCCAATCCTCCGGCTGACCGCCTACCAGGCGGAGAATCCAACCTTGCACTACCATCCCGGCGACACGCCCACCCTGACTTTGAGCTTCGCCAACGACGGCACTGGAGACGCCCGCTATCCCCTCATCGAACTCACCTGCGTCAGCCCCTACGCCATTCTTTCCTCGCAGCAGGTCTCACTTCCGGCGCTGGGCCACAATGCCTCGGCGAACGTGGAGGACGCGTTCAGCCTGACGATAGACCCTCTCGCGCCCCTGAACGAGGCGATCGTCATCGCCTACACCCTGGGAGCGGAAAACGGAACTGACTCGCAGGGCGAGTTCAAGATCTACGTCAGCCAGAGCGGATACCACTTCGAAAACAACCTCCTCGGCTTCTCGGTCGTCGATCTGGACCCCGAATTCACCAACCAGTGGCATCGCGAAGAATATCGCAATCACACCCAAAACGGCTCGTTCAGCATGAAGTTCGGCGGTGCCGGCGGAGCCTATTACGAGGACAGCGGCTATGGCGCGCTGCAAAGCCCTGAGTTTGCCCTGGGCCTCAATTCCCAGCTTCACTTCCGCCACTGGATGCACGCCGAGATCGACTCCGATCCCGCGCTGGCATGGGACGGCGGACTCGTGGAGATGTCCCTCAACGGAGGCGAGTGGACGCAGATCACCCCCCTCGGAGGCTATCCCCGCGCGATCATTGAAAATCCCGCCTGCCCCTTCCCCACGGGCACTCCCGTCTGGTCAGGCTCATTCGATTGGACGGAAGCGGTGTTTGACCTTTCCGCCTACAGCGGCAGCGCGTCTTTCCGCTGGGTCTTCGGTTCGGACAGCGCGCTCAGCTTTGAGGGATGGTATGTGGACGATGTCAGTCTGAGCTACGACCTGCCTCCAGCCCCCCTGTCCCCGCAGTCCGTCACAGCCGCCGCCACGGAATCCGGTATGCTGCTGACCTGGCCCGCCGTGACCCAGGACATCGACCAGCAACCCCTGACCCCACAGGGATACAATATCTACCGCGCCACCGAACCCGGAGGCGAGTTCATCTTTTTGGATTTCACCGCAGACCTGATCTTCCTCGACCCGGAACCCCTGCCCAGGGCCTTCTATCGCGTCACCGCCGTCCGGCCCGACCTCTGATCTCCCGGACCTTGTTTCAGGCTTGCTGCCCGCCCGGTATCAACGCGGTATCCTCCCGGTGCGCAAGCGCGAGGCAACCGGGTGGATACCCTGTGGCAAACGTGTCTGGAACAAGGCTGGCTCGGGATCGGATCTCCATGCCCGGCAAGGATGGGCAAGCCGGGATTTGGAGGCGTGACAGGGGGGTCAGTCCAGAAGGACAGCTTTCCGCACCGTGCTTTTCCCGCCTGAGGAAGCGCGAATCACATACACCCCGGAAGCAAGCCGCTGCCCCTTATCGTCCCTCCCGTCCCAGGTCCAGGCGTTTTCTCCCGCAGGGGTCAGAGTCCTCACCCTGCGGCCGCGGAGATCGAATACTTCCAGGATTGCTTCCCCCGGCGCTGAGTCTTTGAGCTCAATGCCCAACTGGCCGCGGAAGGGATTGGGATAAACTGAAAGCCGCAGCGGCGCTGCGGGAGCTTGAACATCGGGGTTGACGGAACTGGGCTCCACCAGCCTGTAAACGTGAACCCAGTCCCCGGAATTCACCGCGAAGAAAGAATTCTGCCCGGTCGGATAGACGCTCACTGGACTGATGATCACATTGCTGTCGGGCAGGCTGATCGCCTGCGCTTCCATGTCCAGAAGTCTTGCCCTTTGGTCGTAAGGGACATAATTGTGGTAGCTGAGGTAGTAGCCGTCCTGGATCTTGTAAAGCCGGGAGGGGCTGTCCAGTTCATGCAATTCCGTAAACGTAGGGTCGTAAACCACGCTGTTTCCCTGGACCTGGAAAATGCCCAGCCGTTGGTTGTTAGGGATCATACCATAATCGGTGCAAATAGCCAGGAAGCGGTTGTCGCCCAGCATCTGAACCGCCTCGAAAGTGTGCATGGGCGTGTAGTTGAAAGCGTCGGTGCTGCCCCCGTAATAGAGCGAATACAGATTCACCGAGTCGTCTGGGTCGATATCCATCAGCAAGGTACGCACCAAGTCCAGCCAGTCAAAATTAGAACGTCTTTGCGTCACCAGAAACAGGTTGCCGCCGAAGTCCGCGCTGATCGGCCTGGTTGCCCAGCCGTCGTAATAGACCATGTGTTTAGACCAGTCCTGACAGTTGAGCAGATATGTGTTTTCTTCGCTCCCGTCATAAATATAGGAGGAAATGAGCACACGCTCGCCGTCCAGCCGGTCGAGGGAGATGTTGCCAATCGACGCTGGAAAATTCGTTTTGTAGATGCAGGTAGCGGCCTGCAGGTCGAGCAGATAGATCCCGCCCTGGTTGGAAAGGAGCATCAGGTTTGGGCTCAGAAAGCAAAAGGTTCTGGCGGCCAGGGGATCGGGCAGGAAACTGAGCGAGGGGTTGTTGGTGACCACGGTGCCGGCTTGCAGGTTGTCGTCGATGACGGTCATGAAGAGGTGCAGGCTGTTCTTTTGCAGGATGAAGATCTTGCCCATAAAACTCTGCGCCAACACGAACTCCGGATAGCCTCCGTCCTGCGGCAGAGGCACTGGGTGCTGATAAACGTGGATCTGGGAGGATTCGCTTATTTCAGCCTGCAGGTTCACGAACCACGCGTTGACTGTGAATCCGTTGTCCGCCGGCAAAAGCTTGAAATACCCCATTTGCCCGGAAGATTCCAGCAAGCCCCGAACCTCATACTCTGCCGTCACCTGCACTCCGCCGCCATATTCCAGCGTCATCAGGGGAATGGCGTTCAAGCCGCCCATAAAGAGCGCCAGCACCAAAGCAAGCAGCATATTCCTGACCATCTTTCCTCCAGTCCCGAACTGTCGGGGATAAGAAACGAAATGAACACGGCCGGACATTGACCGAAATCATTTCACGGGGGGGGGATTATGTCAAGTAAATTCTTAAAAAAATCCAGAGCAGGACCGAAATCCTGCTCCGGAGATATGGAGGAAGAAGCTGTTCAGTCGGGGCGGTTCTGTATCTGCAACTGCTGGGCTTTTTCGATCAGTTGGAGGAACTCGGCGCGGTAGCCTTCGGCATCCTGACCCAGATTGTTGCGGGCGAGGTCGCGCACCATGTCCCAGGTGAGGGCGGCTTTGAACTCGCTGTCCGAGAGCATCATGGCATAGCCGACAGCGGCGCAGGAGAAGTTGAAGGTCTCGGAGACGTCGGCGAGCCCCAGGGTCTTGTTGTAAACAGGGGTTTCCAGCGGGATGCTGGTGTCTGCGTCGGGAAGCTTGTAGCGAAGCTTGACGGTCATGACTTCGGGAGATTTGAGGGCTTCGTCGCTGATCTTCACGTCCTGGTATTTGAGAGGATCGAGGCCGGGGATCTCTTCTTTGGAGTTGGCGGGAATGATCTCGTAGATCGCGGTCACGGAGTGTCCGGCGCCCAATTCGCCCGCGTCCTTGGTGTCGTCGCGGAAATCCTCGTCGCGCAGCAGGCGGTTTTCATAGCCGATCAGGCGGTAGGCTTTCACGTGCGCGGGGTTGAACTCGATCTGGAGCTTGACGTCCTTGGCGATGGTGTAGAGCGTGGCGCCCATCTCGTTGACCAGCACCTTGCGGGCTTCCATGATGTCGTCGATGTAGGCGTAGTTGCCGTTGCCTTTGTCTGCCAGGAGTTCGAGCCGGTTGTCCTTGTAGTTTCCCATCCCGAAACCAAGCACAGTGAGGAACACGCCCTTGTTGCGGTTGTCCTCGATGAGTTTGGTCATGTCCGCGTCTGAGGAAGCGCCGATGTTGAAGTCGCCGTCCGTGCAGAGGATGATGCGGTTGTTCCCGCCGGGGATGAGGTTTTCCACCGCGGTCTTGTAGGCAAGCTGGATGCCCGCCCCGCCGGCGGTGGAACCACCCGCCTGCAGCCTGGTGAGGGCATCGGAGATCTTGCTCCGTTCCTCGCCGGAGGTGGAGGGCAACACCAATCCCGCCGCGCCGGCATAGACCACAATGGCGATCCTGTCCTGCGGGCGCATGTTTTCCAGCAGCAATTCCATGGACTGCTTGACGAGGGGGAGTTTGTTGGCATAGTCCATCGAGCCCGACACGTCGAGCAGGAAGACCAGGTTGTTCGCGGGGGCCTTGCTCATGTCTATCTTTCTGCCCTGGATTCCGATGTGCACGAGGTTGCGCTTCTGGTTCCAGGGGCAGACACCCATCTCGGTGTAGACGGAGAAGGGATGTTCGCCCTTGGGCTCGGGATAGTTGTAGCTGAAATAGTTTAGGATCTCCTCCGCGCGGATGGTGTTGGGGGTGGGGAGCTGGCCCTGGTTGAGCATGCGGCGCACGTTGCTGTAGGTGGCGGTGTCCACGTCTATGGAGAAGGTTGAGAGCGGATCCGTGAGCGGGCTGTGGAAGATGTTGGGGGTGATGGCGTTGTAGTCTTCGGTGTTCCAGTCCGGAGGAAGGTAATTCATTCCGGGGCTGGGCATTGCCATCATGTTTCCGTGATAGGCGGAACCGGTTGCCATGTCGTACATCACTCCCATTTCCTTGAGGGAGGTGCGGCCGCCGTCCGTTTCCAGCAGTTCAGGTTCAACCGGCGGAACGATGGGCTTTTCCACCAAGGACCCCGGCTTGAGGGAGATGTTCAGGATTTCCGTCTGGCCGCATTTGATCATCACGTTTTCCCGTTCCCAGAGCTCGTATCCGGCCTTGCTGGCTTGAACGGTGTAGGTTCCCGGCATCAGTTCCTTGATCAGGTATGTTCCCTTGGCGTCGGAAGTGGCAACAGCCACGCGCTGGTAGTCCAGATAGCATTCGACTTTGACCTTTTCGACCGCTTTGCCGGCGTTGTCCCGCACGACCCCGCTGAGGCTTCCGTTAGCCTGGCTTTTGGCAAAGAGCAGCGTCATCAGCAGTATTGCCGCAAGCATGAAGACAAATCTTTTTGTCATTGTTCCTCCTAAAGGATGGTAGTTTCGCGGCCGCGGCCGCCCAGCAGTCTCCGCAGGACCGGGCTGCTCTAAGTGTGGGTTCACTTCTATCAAAGAAAAACAGGGAGGATCGCCTCCCTGTTGATAATACAGCCCGGATGAGATTATCCTGCAATCAGAATAGGGTATAGCTGAGTCCGAGGCCGAGGATTTCTTTCCACTGGATCTCGTCTATCTGTTCCTTTTCATAGAGGAAATCGAGATTGAGGTTTACGCTGAGGAGTTTTCCCAGCTTGAAGCTGAGCATGTTTTCCCACTTGTAGTCAAGAGCTTTCCAGTTCTCGTTGGGAAGGTCGTCCGCCTTGGAGTTGAAGAGAGCCTGGTAAGCGCTCAGCTTGCTGTTGTAGCTGGCGTTGAGGGCGCTGATGACCTGCTTGAACTCGGCTATTACCTCGACGCCGCCATCGATCGTCGTGACCAGATCGTTGGTGGCAGGGTCGTTGCGGTCGACATTCTCGCGCACCGCGCCACCGAGCCGCACTGACAGCTTGGTCCTTTCCATATCAAGGAGGGTTTTCATGATACCGGCGCTCTCCGTAAAGAGTATGGGGTTGACATATTGGGTGTTGCCGGGGTCCCTCTGGTCGAGGAACTGCGATTCCATTCTGCCCGCCACATAGGGATCGACGAAGCTGCGCAGAGTGAATTGGAAGAGGGTTTCGAGGTCAATCTTGTCGGTGGATTTGTCCGGAGCCTCCCAATAGGTCTGGCCGAGGAGGTTGGTTTTTTGCAGATGGGTTTGCCCGAAGGCGAGCTTGAGGGTTGTTTTGTTTTTGAGCCATTCTTTCATCTGCTTCTGGGCGGTGAAATTGGATGACGCGACCCAGGTGATGTTGCTGAGTTCGGAACCTGCCCAGTTGTCGCTGTAGGCGCTCTGGGTGAGGTTGACCATCACGTCCGCGTCGAGTTCCCAAGGTTCTGCTGCCAGAGTTCCAACTGCCAATAGAAGAATGGCCGCAAGGATGAGTTTTATGCTTTGCATCGTTCTCCTCCTATGCCCAGATACCAGCATCCGTCAGGCCGCGCTTGATATTTACCAGAAGGTCGCTTTGCACTGCCCCCATTTCGGAGTTGTTGACATGGGCGGCAATGCCGAACTTGATCTCTCCGGCAGTGGCGTCGGCGATGGAGACGGAGGGTGCGGGATCGCGCAGGACGCGGCTATCGGCAATCAGTATCTCTTTCAGGATATCGCGGGCGCGGTTGAGGTCGGTCGCTCCGGGCACTACTACGGCAAGTTCGATCTTACGGGTGGGCATGGCGGAGAAATTGGTGATCGCTCCTCCGGCAATAGCGCTGTTCGGAACGATGATCTTTTTATTGTCGCTGGTCAAAATCACCGTGCTCATGATGCCGATGTCGTGCACGGTTCCGGTCTGGCCGCCGGCAATGACGGAATCGCCGATCTTGAAGGGCTTGAGCGAAGCAAGCATGAATCCCGCGGCAAAATTGGCGAATTGGCCTTGCAGAGCCATGCCAATAGCCAGCACGGCGGCACCGAGGATCACCATCAGGGACGAAGTCTTGATCCCTAGTGCTCCCATCGCCGCGATGATCACTACGATCATCAGGATGGCGTTGATCACGTTACCCAGAAAACCAGCCATTGTCTGATCCATCCTGCCTTTCTGCATAACCTTGGCGAACATGTTGCTGAGGCCCCTGGCAATCCATTTGCCGATGATGAAAATGAGAATGGCGATGATCAGCTTGATCCCGTAAATGCGGATAAAATCGAAAACTTTGGCCCAGAACTCTGGCTTGGCCAGGGCTTCTGCTTTTGCCACGGTGTCAGTCACCACAGTGTCTGCGACTAAGAGAATCGACATAATAAACTCCTTTGGCGCTATGCCTGTCTGTTGTATTTTCTGCCCGGGCATGGTGCGCTGGCTCTTGTCCTGAGCATCCAATTATCAATATAGGCTAATCGCTTATCATATTAATGTCAAATGAATATTTTACCGCAAAGCTTTTTTGATCCCATCCGATTTTCGTAAGCAGTTAACCCACAATACAAAGCAATGTGCGTAACACAGCCGGACGGGATGGATGTTTTGCGATGATTGAAAAAGGCGGTTCCCCGTGTGGGAAACCGCCTGTCCTAAGTGTTTCTTTTCGATGCTTTTTTCAGCCCAGCTCTGGATAGAGCGGGAATTTATCGGTCAGCTCCCGCACTTCCGGTTTCATGGAGGCAAGATACTCCTCATCGGAGTGGTTGTCGCGCACACGCTTGATGAAGCCGGCGATCTTTTGCATTTCGGCAGCGCCCATGCCGCGGGTCGTGACTGATGGGGTGCCAAGGCGGACGCCGCTTGCCACAAAGGGACTGCGGGTGTCAAAAGGCACAGTGTTCTTGTTGGCGGTGATGCCTGCCAGATCGAGGGCTTCCTCCATCTTCTTGCCGCTGGGTCCGCCCTCTTCCTCCGTGCCCATGTTGACGAGCATCAGATGGGTGTCCGTTCCGCCGGAAACAAGCTTGAAACCTTCGGAGAGCAGGGCTTTGGCGAGTGCCTGGGCGTTGTCCAGAACCTTCTGCTGATAGGCTTTGAATTCCGGCTGCAGGGCTTCCTGGAACGCGGCTGCCTTGCCGGCGATCGCGTGCATCAGCGGTCCGCCCTGGATGCCGGGGAAGACCTTGCCGTCGATGTCTTTGGCATATTGCTCTCGGCAGAGGACGATTCCGGCACGCGGTCCACGCAGGGTCTTATGAGTTGTTGACGTCACCACGTCCGCGTAGGGAACGGGGTTCATGTGCAATCCGGCGGCAACCAGCCCCGCGATGTGCGCCATATCGACCATCAGCTTGGCTCCGACCTTGTCCGCGATCTCACGGAAGCGGGCGAAATCCATCTTGCGCGGATAGGCGCTGGCTCCGGCGAGAATCATTTTTGGCTGGTGCTCGATCGCCATTTTTTCCAGTTCGTCATAGTCGAACTGCTCGGTATCTGGATTGACTGTGTAGTGGACGATGTGGTAGAATTGGCCGGAAAAAGAGAGCGGATGGCCGTGGGTGAGGTGTCCGCCGTGGGCGAGCTCGAGGGAGAGAACCGTGTCTCCCGGCTGCACCAGGGCAAAATACGCAGCCATGTTCGCCTGCGAGCCGCTGTGGGGCTGGACGTTGGCGTGCTCCGCCCCAAAAAGCTGCTTGGCACGCTCGATGGCAAGGCGCTCGACTTCGTCGATATGTTCGCAGCCGCCGTAGTAACGGCCGTAGAGGTCATAGTTGATCTTGCCGGTCTTCTTGCTCCAGCGGTAGGGATAGCCTTCGGCGTATTTGTTGGTGAGCACGCTGCCCTGGGCTTCCATCACGGCAAGGGAGGTGAAGTTTTCGGAAGCGATCAGTTCGAGGTTTTCGCGCTGGCGCTTCAGTTCCGCCGCCATTGCCGCGAACAGTTCCGGATCTTGCATCTGGATGTGTTTCACTGGATTTCTCCTTCCATATCTGTTATTTTTTGTATTCTCTTGAGGTGCCTGCCGCCTTCGAATTCTTCCTCCAGCCAGGCTCGGACGATCTCGATCGCGTAGGGCGGAGCCGTGAAGCGGGCCGCCAGGCAGAGGATGTTCGCGTCGTTGTGCAGGCGGGAGAGGCGGGCTACGTCGGTCGTGGAGCAAAGGGCGGCGCGGATGCCGGGGACTTTGTTTGCGGTTATGCTCATCCCGATTCCGCTGCCGCAGATCAGGATGCCTTTTTCCGCCGCACCGGATGCCACCGCCCACGCGGCCGGCTTGCCGGTATCAGGATAGTCCATCGATTCCGGGCTTTGGGTGCCGAAATCAGTGAACTCGTGTTGGGGGAAAGCCTCCTTGATCAAGGCTTTGAGTTCAAATCCCGCGTGGTCGGAAGCAATCGCGATCTTCATCTGCGCGTCCTGCCGTCAGGCAAGCATCGCCGCCAGGCAGAGGGAGTAGAGCTTGGATTTTTCGCTGTCCCCGCGGGAAGTCAGCACCGCGGGAACCCGGGCGCCCATCACGACGGCGCAGAGTTCGCTGTTCATCATGCGGGCCAGCGTTTTATAGAACGTGTTCCCAGCTTCGATATTGGGGAAAAGGATGCAGTCCGCGTCGCCGCAGACAGGACTGTCCACGCCCTTGATCAGAGCGCTTTCGCGATCGACGATCATGTCCATGCCCAGAGGCCCTTCCACCATCGCGCCCTTGATCTGGCCGCGGTTGTTCATCTTGGTGAGGAGGGCGGCGTCCACGCAAGCCGGGATCTTGGGCAAGATCTGTTCAGACGGAGCCTGCAGGGCGACCTTTGGATGTTCGATACCGAGGAAATGTGCGACTTTGATGAGATAATTCACGATCGCAACTTTCTGGTTGATGTCCGGCAGCGGAATGATCGCCACGTCGCCGATGATGAGCAGCTTGTGGTAGGTCGAGGGTTCCAGCACGGTCACGTGGGACAGAATCGCACCCGGATTCATCAGGCCTTTTTCCTTGTTAAGGATGGCGCGCATATAGCGGTCGGTGCTGAGCAGCCCTTTCATCAAAAAATCGCCCTCGCCGGCATTGATCAGTTCCACGGCCTTGGCAGCCGCCGCGATGTCACTGGCCGCGTGCACAATGGTAAAGGCGCCGGGATCGATGCCTTCCTTGAGGCAGACCTGTTTGATGACCGCTTCGTCACCCACGAGGATGCCGTCGATGAGGTCAAGCTCCACCGCTTCGTGAACCGCTTTGATGGTGTGGGAGTCAACCGCCCAGGCGGCAACCACGCGTTTGTTCGGGCGCGGTTTCAAGATTTCGATCATTTGGCTGAGTTTGTTGATTTGCATTTCTACTCCATCTATATTATTTGTATATCATTAAGTATAGTTCGGTTCAAGCGCCCGCATCCCGCGGCGGGTGGTGAGACTTGCGGTGGAGAAAGACGCTTTGGCGCACGAGGCTTTGATCTTCCGCGTCCCGCAGAAAAACTGTGAACTGATAGATCACGGCCCCCGAAACAGGAAAGGCGTCCAGCCAACCGGCGAGGATGAGGTCCGCGCCGCTTTCCCCGACCGCCCTGCCGGGATCGAGGCTATCCGCTGCCGCGCTGTCCGGCTCGCGGGAGAGCACGAGACCGATCTTGCCGCTGGACAGCAGTTGCCGGGTAAGTTCTTGCTTCAAGGCGTTCAGGGAAACAGGCTCCGGAGTGCGGGAATCAATGCCTTCCAGCAGCAGAGAGGGCAAACGCCCTTCCCGGGCGGCATATTCGCCAACCCAGCCTCCCTGCAGGATGTCCGTCGCGAGGCCGGGCGCCACTTCCCTGGCGTCCGCGTCGGTCCATTGGCTGTGCCGGTTCGCCGCGCAACCCGCCAGAAGCAGGGCGCACATCAGCAAACCCGGAACTTTTCGCATTGTTCCTCTCCCCAGATTGAATTATATTATTGGAAAATGAATGGCAAGCATCGTTTGGGCGTGTTTCCGTTCATTGTCGAAAAACTATTTTCTGCAGGGATTTGATATTTGTCAAGCGCAATCTTGGAAGCTCCCGCCCAAAGCGTTTTTTTGCTTGTCAGAAATCCCCCGGCAAATATAAGTGTTCAACAAAACCGAACTTACAAGGAGTGATATTATGTACACTGGCATCATCGTCGGACTGGCGCTCGCCATCTTCGTGATCTCGATCATCGCCAAAGGCATTATAATCGTACGCCAGGCCGAAGTGGTCATCGTGGAACGCCTGGGCAGATACTTCAAGACCCTGGACTCCGGCATCCACATCATCGTTCCCATCTTCGACAAGATGCGCCCCATCCACTGGCGCTACAACAAAGCGGATTACCGCGGCAACACCGTGATGATCCAGCGCGTGGAAAACCGCATCGACCTCCGCGAAACGGTCTACGATTTCCCCCGCCAGAACGTCATCACCAGCGATAATGTCTCGATCAACATCAACGCCCTGCTCTATTTCCAGGTCACCGACCCCTACAAAGCGGTCTATGAGATCGGCAACCTGCCCGAGGCGATCGAGAAGCTCACCCAGACCTCGCTGCGCAACGTGATCGGCGAACTCACCCTCGACTTCACCCTCACTTCGCGCGACACCATCAACGCCAAACTGCGCGACATCCTGGACGAAGCCACCGACAAATGGGGCGTCAAGGTCAACCGCGTGGAACTGCAGGAAATCCTGCCTCCGGAAGAGATCCGCACCGCCATGGAAAAGGAAATGCGCGCCGAACGCGACAAGCGCGCCAAAATGCTCACCGGCGATGCAGAGCGCGAATATCAGATCCGCGTGGCGGACGGCGAAAAGCAAGCTAAGATCGCCCGCGCCCAGGGTGAAGCCCAAGCCAAGATCCTCGTCGCCGAGGCCGAGAAGAAGTCGATCGAACTCGTCGCCGCCGCTGTCAGCGGGACCGGCACCGACCCCGCCCAATACCTCGTGGCGCTCAAATACGTGGCTGCCTTCCAGGAAGTCACCAAACAAGGCGACAAGACCGTGGTCATCCCCTACGAGAGTTCCGCCCTGCTCGGTTCCGTCAAGACCCTGGCCAACATCTTCGAGAAATAAGCACTTTCATCTGGAGTTCAAAGCGCCACCCGGATCCGGGTCTCCCGGTCCCGCGGCGCTTTGGGCTTTCCAGGCTTGAAGCCCGGGCCGGTGGAAGCCGGTTCGCGCTCCAAACTTGGAAAACAAACTAAGGAGCATACAAAATGTCCGAAATACTCTATATCAAAGGTCGCGAAATCCTGGATTCCCGCGGCAATCCGACCGTGGAAGCCGACATCCAGCTGGGCAGCGGAGTCGTCGCCCGGGCGGGAGTGCCCAGCGGCGCTTCCACAGGTGAGCGCGAGGCGATCGAACTGCGCGACGGCGACAAAACCCGCTACGGCGGCAAAGGAACCCTCAAGGCGGTCGCCAACATCGACGACCTCATCGCCCCCGCCCTCCTTGACCAGGAAAGCACCAACCAGGCCAACCTCGACCGCATCATGCTGGCCCTGGACGGCACCCCCAACAAAGCGAAACTCGGCGCCAACGCCATCCTCGCCGTCTCCATGGCGGCAGCCCGCGCCAGCGCCATCGAACTGGATATGCCTCTCTACCGCTATCTGGGCGGCGTCAACGCCTCCCTGCTTCCCGTGCCCATGAGCAACATCATCAACGGCGGCGCCCACGCGGATAATAACGTCGACATCCAGGAATTCATGGTCATGCCCCTTGGCGCTTCCAACTTCCGCGAGGCCATCCGCATGAACGCCGAAACCTTCCACGCCCTCAAGAAGATCCTCAACGAGCGTGGACTCGCCACCGGAGTGGGCGACGAAGGCGGATTCGCCCCCAACCTCGGCTCCAACGAGGAAGCCCTGCAGGTGATCGTGGAAGCCATCACCAAAGCCGGCTACGTTCCCGGCAAGGACATCTACATCGCCCTCGACGCCGCCGCCTCCAGCTTCTGGAAAGACGGCGCCTACCACTTCGAAGGCGAAAAGCGCGATTCGGACTGGATGATCGCCTACTATGAGAAAATGGCTGCCAAATATCCCATCGCCTCCCTCGAAGACGGTCTTGCCGAAAACGACTGGGCAGGCTGGAAAACGCTCAACGACACCCTCGGCAAGCGCATCCAGATCGTGGGCGACGACATCTTCGTCACCAATCCCGCGATCCTGGAGGAAGGGATCAGAAAAGGCGTCGCCAACAGCATCCTCATCAAGCTCAACCAGATCGGCTCCGTCACCGAGACCATCGACGCCATCAACATGGCACACAAAGCCGGCTGGACCTGCGTTGTCTCGCACCGCAGCGGAGAAACAGGGGACACCTTCCTCGCCGACCTCGCCGTGGCGATGAACACCGGCCAGATCAAGACCGGTTCCCTCTCCCGTAGCGAACGCGTGGACAAATACAACCAACTGCTGCGCATCGAGGAAGAACTGGGCGCTGCAGCCCGCTTCCCCGGCAAGGCGGCGATCAAGCAACTGAACTAAACAACGCCCCCGCCAAGCGCGAAGGCTAACTTGGGAGCGGCTGTCCGGCCGCTCCTTTTTCTTTGTGGATACATTTTCCGGCTGCCCTGTGGACCTGTTTTGAGAGCCTCCCTTTGATTGAAGCGGAGATTCCGCTCATCAACGCTTCCGTTCCCCTCCCCCGCTTGCCCGGATCGCTTGCCATCCTTCCCGGCAAGGCTCACGGAGCGGGCCGGCATCAGGGAATGGTGAACACGCTGCTGTCTCTGCTGATCTTCAAATAGATCTCGTCTGTCATTTGTTCCGCTTGCTGCTGGTCCTGAAAGGGCTCTGTATATTCGTCCCGGAGAGGACCCAGGGAGTAGTAAAGCACCACGGTCACGCAATTGCCGGGATAGGTGACTCCGATGATATCCGTCCTGTCGATATAGTACTCCGCGTCTCCGGTCGTGGTCGAAATCCAGTTTTTCTGGTAGCTGATGAACGCCAGAGCGATAACGGAAAGGAAACGGCACGCCGCGTCGCGGTCCACACATTCCGCGCGGTTGAGGTACATCTTCCATCCATTGAGGGGCATGTTGAAGTTGAATATACCGGTGGAATCTATCCAGGCGGCGGTGTCATCATCGCTTTGCGCGGCAAGGGCGGTAAAAACGGTAAACAGTAAAAACGTTAGAAGGATGATTTTCATGTTTCCTCCTGTTACCTCAATGCCATTTTCAGAATGGAGCACTTGGGCTGTCAAGCAAAAAGCACGCCCCGGAGGGAAAGCGCCACTTCTTGCAAGCTGCTAAACCTGGCATAACCTGCAGTGATATAATCGTTTTGCTGCCTGCATCCACCTTTATCCGCTTCGGGATCCCCTGCCCCGCTTCCTGTTCACATCTCTTAATCACTTCTTAATCACTAGTTAATCACTTCTTAATTGTTAAGGCTTGATTAAGAAGTGATAAAGAAGTGATTAAGAGATGACCTTAAGGGCGACCCAACTGGGAATTTGATGGAGAGAGGATTTGTAACCTTTTTGTATATCGGAATCGTCGAAGTCTGAACACCTGATTTATATGGTCGGTGAACTGGTATAGATTTATTTGACGGATTGGCTTATTAGATTGTTAAGCGTGAGCTTACGGCTTTGTTGCGCAAGGCCACTCAGGCTCCTACGACCGGATAAATCAGTGGTTCCGGAAACTTGCGGCGCGGCTAAACCAATTGTCCTCTGAAAGATAGCGCTTGCCGGAAATGATGTCGCACTTGAATTCTTCCAGGTAGGCGGGGGCGTTGTCCTTGATCTGGTCGTAGAAGCAGGCGAACATCAGGAAGCGGCGGTAGTTGAGGAAAAGCCCGACTTTCGCGTATTCATCGGGATCAAGGGTGTTTTCTTCCTCGTAGGCACACATGAAGGGAGTGATGAAGAGGGCGTCCAATTCCCCGGCGCGGCGGGCGTAGGGGGAATGGAAGTTCACGCGGGAGTATTCGCTGTAAACGCAGATGGCGAGATCGACCATGAACCATTGGTAGTTGGCGACGTCAAAGTCGATGAGGATGAGGCGGTTGCCATGGCTGAGGATGTTGCCGGGATGGGGGTCGTTGTGCAGGAAACCGTGATTGGCGCGGTTTACCGGAAGCGTATCCAGTTTGTGCTTCATTTCCACCCATGCCTGGCGTACCTCGTCGTCCTGGAACCAATGGTAGAAGTGGTTCCATTCCCAAAACCTGCTGATCAGGGGTTGGCCATCCGCGTCGGCGCACGCCGAGTGCTCCCAGTCAGGCCATTCCTTTGCCAGGCGGTGCATCCTGCCGAGCATTGAGCCCCAGCGACGATAGAATGGCTCGCAGCCGCGCGGGTCGCCCAGCATGGTATGATCGCCCGGCACCATGCGCCAGGAATAGACGATATAGTCTTCATCGTCGTGGGTAAAGGGCTCCGCCAGGTTGCCGGCGGTCGAGCGCAGGGGCAAAACTGTATCCACGCCATGGAGGTTCAGATACTCCTGAAAGGACTGGCGTTCGCGGACGCTGGCCAGGCATCGCTCTGTGCCCGCACGCATGACCTTGAGCAGGCGGTCTTCGCCCCGGAAGGCATAGCGGAAGACGGTTCCGTCCGACCAGGCGTGCCCTCCGGCGAAGTACTCCGGCGCGGAGTCCCAGGGAAAGTGTCCGCGCAGGGGGCTCAGGTCGAGATCAATCATCGTCCGGGAGCAGCGGGCCTTTGCCGTAGGTGATCTTGCCGGCGAAATAGCGTTTGCGCAGTTCCGGCAGTTTGGCGAGGTAGGCTGCCGCGCCGTGCCTTTGGATGTAGCACTGGGCGTACATTTTCAGGTTATGGGGGAGCGAGTCCGCCCGGTCCGCGGCGGGATGGAGCTTGGTGCAGGGAAAGTCATCGCATTCAAAGCAATAGGCCACACCCTTGTCCTGCGCGCAGGCGTAATGGTCGCAACGGCCTTCGAGATGGGGGCAATTGCCGTCCACGGCGCGGCAACCGGGGCAGGGAAGCTGTTCTTCGCGGACGCCGTGCTTGAGCAGCATCTCTTTGAGTTCGGGGCGGTCCTTGGCCAGATAGAGGCTGCAGCCTCCGCACCAGATCCCGCAGGGGGCAATCAGGTCAGTGGCATCGGGCATGGTTGATGCTCCTTGAAGAAAATTTTGCATTGGGGGGAATCCCGCGCAAAGAGCCTGAGTTTCGTCAAGAAAAACCTGAGGCCAGGCGGATTGAAAAAGGAAAAACTTGACAAACGGGCCGAGTTGCCGTCTGCTAATCCCAGTTCTCCGGAACGCTCCGGGACAATTTCTGAGCCCGGAAAAGGATTATGCGATGAACAAACTTGCCTGTTTGCTTCTAATCCCGATGCTGGCTCTCTTTGCCTGCGGCCACAACACCGACTTGCAGAGTAAAGGCGAGATGCCGGTGTCCATCGACCTAAGCCCTGCATTTGCGCATAACTTTAACGTCAGCCAGGTGCAGGTGACGATCACCAAAGGAGACTTCTCCCAGACCATAAACCTGGGGATCGAGGGCAATTCGGCAACGAAGACCTTCTCCGACCTGGAGATCGGCACCTATGCCATCGATGTGGACGTCTATGACAACCTGAATTTAATCGCCACAGGTTCTGGCACAGGAACGGTGCGGCCTGGCGAAACGACAACCGTGCATATCACGCTGCACTTCGTCAACGGGGGCTTGGAGATCGTGGTCGGCTGGGGCCTGCCCTATGAGGAGTGCCGGAGGATCCTGCTGGTCGGCAACAGCAGATCGGAAGAGCGTCGTGTAGGGAAAGAGTGTAGGATAGGGTGT